>CAUPMS010000014.1:0-119610 GCA_963512445.1 uncultured Ralstonia sp. | reverse complement strand
ACGCAGCCGGGGCCGAAGCGGCGGCGCCGCTGGCGGTGGCTGCCACGCCCGAAGCGGCCGCGACGCCAGACGCCGTCTGCGCGACCACATCGGCCACCACTGGCGGCGCGGCCGTGGCACTGGCGATGGTGGCCGTCTTGCCGGTCGAGAACACGCTCGGCGTATCCACTGGCGGTTGTGGTTGGGTTTTCGGTGCGGTGGCCGCCAGCTCGGCCGGCCACTTGCCGGTCAGGTAATAGTCGATGACGGCGCGCGCGATTGGCGCGGCAGAGGTGGCGCCAAAGCCGGCATTTTCGACGATCAGCGCCACCGCGATCTTCGGATGATCCGCCGGCGCAAAGGCTTCGAACAGCGCATGATCGCGCTTGTATTCGGGAATCGCGTGGTGGCTGTATTTCTCGTTCTTGCCCAGCGAGAAAGTCTGCGCCGTGCCGGTCTTGCCAGCCGACACATACTGCGCGCCGGCAAACGCCCTGGCGGCCGTCCCTGCCTGATTCACGCCCACCATGGCGCGCTTGATCACGTCGATGTTGGCCTGCTTGAGCGGGATACGGTAGCTCTCGGTCGGTACCGTCAGCGCGCGCGCCTTGGACAGCGAATCTTCAACGGCCTTCACCAGGTGGGGCTTCATCACCACGCCGTTGTTGGCCAACGTCGACACCGCGTGCGCAAGCTGCAGGATGGTGAAGCTGTTGTAGCCCTGGCCGATGCCCAGCGAGATGGTTTCGCCGTCGTACCACTTCTGCTGCTCGGGGCGCTTGTAGGCTTTGCGCTTCCAATCGGTCGACGGCAGGATGCCGGTGCGCTCGCCCTCGATGTCGATGCCCGTGATTTGCCCGAAGCCCAGTGGCTTCATGAAATCGTGGATGGCGTTGACGCCCATGTCGTTGGCGAGGCGGTAGTAATACGTGTCGCATGACACCACGATCGATCGGAACATGTCGACCCAGCCGTGCCCACCCGGCGCATCGTCGCGGAACGTGTGGTTGCCCAGCGTGAACGAGCCCGGATCAGCCATGCCCCATTGCGGCGTGCGTTTGCCCAACTCCAGCGCAGCCAGCGCCATGAACGGCTTGTAGGTCGAACCCGGCGGATACGTGCCGCGCAGCGGCCGGTTCAGCAGCGGTTTGTCGGGCGAGTTGTTCAGCTCGCTCCAGGAGGTGCTGTCGATGCCTTCGACGAACATGTTCGGATCAAACGTCGGCTTGGAGACGAACGCGAGGATGTCGCCCGTCTCCGGCTCGATCGCCACCAGTGCGCCACGGCGGTTGCCGAACAACTGCTCGGCCAGGCGCTGCAGGTTGATGTCCAGCGACAGGATCAGGTTGTTGCCTGGCGTTGCCTGCGAGGTCGAGAGCGTCCGGATCGGTCGCCCGCCCGCGCTCACTTCCACCTCTTCGTAGCCGGTCAGGCCGTGCAGTTCGGTCTCGTAGCTCTGCTCGATGCCGACCTTGCCGATGTATTCGGTGCCGCTGTAGTTGTTGGCGTCGCGGCGCGGGTCATACGTTACGTTGGGCTGGCTGTTGGCATCGCTCATGTTGTCGATGCGGTCCAGGTCGCGCTCGGAGATGCGGCCGATGTAGCCGATCACGTGCGAGGCCGATTCGCCCAGCGGATATTGACGGAACAGCCGCGCATGCACGTCCACACCGGGGAAGCGGAAGCGCTGCGCCGAGAAACGCGCGACCTCCTGATCGGAGAGCTGGCTGCGGATCGGCAGGCTCTCGAAGCTGCGTGCGTCTTCCATCAGGCGCTTGAAGCGGCGGCGGTCGCGCGGCTGGATGTCGACCACCTGCGCAAGCTGGTCGATGGTGTTGTCCAGCGTGTCCTGCAGCTTGGACGGCGTGATCTCCAGCGTGTATGCCGAGTAGTTGCGCGCCAGCACCACGCCGTTGCGGTCCATGATGATGCCGCGATTGGGCTCGATGGGCGCCACCGAGATGCGGTTGTCTTCGGCCTTGGCCGAGTACTGCTCGTGCTTGACCTCCTGCAGCCAGAAGAAGCGCGCCAGCAGCAGCCCGAAGCAGACGAGCACGAACAGGGCGGCCGCCGCCAGCCGCAGGCGGAAGCGCGACAGCTCCTGTTCGACGTTGCGGATTTCGGTCATGCCAGGTAAGCGCGAATAGCGGGGCGCATCAGATCGGCCGCCTTAGATCGGCCGGGTTTCGTCAACGCTCTCCGGGCGGCGCTGCGGCGCCAGCAGGAAGGCGTTCGCAAACGGCCACAGGGCTGCCTCGATCAGCGGCGGCAGGATGACCTGCCAGTCCGGCAGGTGCGCGCCCATCAGCAGGCGGATGACGATCGGCACGGCGTGCGCCAGCACCAGCAGCGGCAACACATGCAGCGCTTGCGACAGCACCGTGAACCACAGCACGCGCCGGTGGATCGTGATCGCAAAGTACGACAGCATCGTGTAGGCCATCGCGTGCTCGCCCAAGAGGCGCGCTTCGTGCACGTCCATCAAGAGGCCCAGCAGGAAGGCCACCACCATGCCCACGCGGCGCGGCTGATGGATGTTCCAGAACACCAGCACCAGCGCCACCAGATCGGGAATCCACTGCATGTGGCCCCACGGCATCAGGTTGAACAGGAACGCCAGCACGAAGCTGAAAGCGATGAAGCCGGGGTTGACGGGGCGCAGCAGATATTGGGGCGAGTTCATGCGTGTCGCCTCCTAGCGTTTGGCCGCTGAATCGGTATCCAGCGGATTGCCGTCGGCGTCGGTCGGGCGCGGCGGCGGGGTGTTCTCTTCAGGCGCGGGCGTGGGGGGCGCAGCGGGGCCCGGCACATTGGCTTCGGCGGCGGCGCGGGCGGCGCGGTCCTTCTCTTCGCGTGCGTCGCGCGCGGCGTTCTTGCCCTTGGGCACCGGCGCTGGCGACAGATCCGTCGGCGGCGGGAAGCCCGACTCGTACTTCACGATCAGCAAGTGCCGGTTGCTGCGGATACCCGCCACCGGCTCGCAGATCACGCGCGAGAACGCGGTGTCGGCCTTGCGCTCGATCTGCGAAATGCGCGCCACCGGCAGGCCCGCCGGATAGACGCCGTCCAGCCCTGACGTCACCAGCAGGTCGCCCTGCTGCAAGTCGGCCGAGGCGGCCATGAAGCGCAGGTCCAGCGCACCCGGCCGGGCACCGCCAAAGGCCACGCTGCGCAAGCCGTTACGCACGACTTCCACGGGAATTGCCTGATCCTTGTCGGTCAGCAGCGTGACTTGCGATTCGAACAGCGACACGCGCGTCACCTGGCCAACTACGCCGCGGTCATCAATGACCGGGTAGCCCGCGCGCACGCCGTCTTTGGAGCCGCGGTCGATCACGATGCGCTGCGTATAAGGGTCACGTGCTTCGTAGAGGACTTCCGCGGCCACCGTGGGCACTGCCGCGTGCTGTTTCAGATTGAGCAGCGTACGCAGGTTGCGGTTTTCGGCTTCGAGCTGAGAGGCGCGCAGCGATTGCTGCGCCTGGGCAACGGCCGATTCGCGCAGGTTGCGGTTGTCAACGGCCAGCTTGGTGGACGATTGCGTGTAATCGAATGCCGCCCGCGCCGTATCGCGCGGAATCAGCACCACGCGCTCGATGGGGTACAGGATGATCGACACGACTTGCCGGACGACGCCCAGCACCGACATGCGAGCATCGATCACCAGCAGCGCAAGCGCAAGCGCGAGCAAAGCGACTAGCCGCGCGGTGGCGGACGGGCCCTGCTTGAAGAGGGGCGGCGGGGAGTAATCCATGACCCGGACGCTTCAAATAGGCGCGGCAGGCGCGTGACGGTTGACGTCAGGGTCAACGTCAGCGGCCTGCCGGCAACAGATTGGGTGTGGCGCTGGTGCGGTGCCGGGCCCCAAGGTGGGCGGAGCACGGCGCACCGGCGCGAGACGCATCTCAGCGGTCCGCGAAGGCCGTTGGCGTGACCACAACCGTGGTCACGGAATCGGTCACAACAGCGGAACGCGGATTGGCGTGGTGCATGGTCCCGTTATTCGTACGAGAAGATGCTGCCGAGCTTGTCCATGCGCTCGAGCGCCATGCCCGAGCCGCGCACCACGCAGGTCAGCGGGTCTTCGGCCACCAGCACCGGCAGGCCGGTTTCTTCGGCCAGCAGGCGGTCCAGGTCGCGCAGCAGCGCGCCGCCGCCCGTGAGCATCATGCCGCGCTCGGCAATGTCGGCGCCCAGTTCTGGCGGGGTTTGTTCCAGCGCGATCTTCACCGACGACACGATCTGGTTCAGCGGATCGGTCAGCGCTTCCAGGATTTCGTTGGAAGACACCGTGAAGGCGCGCGGAATGCCTTCCGACAGGTTGCGGCCCTTCACTTCCATCTCACGCACTTCCGAACCCGGGAAGGCCGAGCCGATTTCCTTCTTGATCGCTTCGGCGGTCTGCTCGCCGATCAGCATGCCGTAGTTGCGGCGGATGTAGTTGACGATGGCCTCGTCGAACTTGTCGCCGCCCACGCGGACGCTGCCCTTGTAGACCATGCCGCCCAGCGAGATGATGCCCACCTCGGTGGTGCCGCCGCCAATGTCCACCAC
This sequence comes from uncultured Ralstonia sp., assembly GCA_963512445.1. GTDB lineage: Bacteria > Pseudomonadota > Gammaproteobacteria > Burkholderiales > Burkholderiaceae > Ralstonia. The sequence goes on along the minus strand of CAUPMS010000014.1, from coordinate 115,077 downwards.
CATCGAGCCCGACGGCTCCGACACCGGCAGGCCGGCGCCAATCGCGGCGGCCATCGGCTCTTCAATCAGGTAGACCTGCGAAGCACCGGCGCCCAGCGCCGATTCACGGATGGCGCGACGCTCGACCTGGGTCGAACCGCACGGCACGCAGATGATGATGCGCGGGCTCGGACGCAGCAGCTTGGTGTCGTGCACCATCTTGATGAACTGCTTGAGCATCTGCTCGGTGACGGTGAAATCGGCGATCACGCCGTCTTTCATCGGGCGGATCGCCTCGATATTGCCCGGCACCTTGCCCAGCATCTGCTTGGCTTCCTTGCCGACGGCCTGGATGGTTTTCTTGGCGTTCGGACCGCCTTCCTGGCGAATGGCCACCACCGACGGCTCGTCCAGGACGATGCCCTTGTCGCGGACGTAGATCAGGGTGTTGGCGGTGCCGAGGTCGATCGCCAGATCGTTGGAGAAATAGCTGCGCAAAAAGCCGAACATCGAATGAATCCTGTTTTTCGAGTCATGGGCGGCCCAGCATCAAGATCACGGTCAACGGCTACACCGACGCGCGGACGTCGCAGGTTGCCACATGGCCACCGAACGGTCCGATCTTGTTACTGCGCTCCCGGGAATGTGTCGCGGGCTCCGTGGTGGTCCGCGGAAAGGGGTGCCGGAGCACCGGCCATCCCGCCGATCGTAAGCCGCCCGGAGAGGGCTGGCCCCAAGGAACCTTTGATTAAGTGTCGCGAGAATCTGCCCGCAATCCTACTGCGCGGCCCGATCTTGGCCTTGCGATGCTCGCCGTACCCATGTACGGCTGCGCTTCTCAGGCCAACCTCAGGCCGCTCGCTACGGATTGCGGACAGATTCTCAGAACCTGCCGCTGTCGGGACGTTCCCGAGCACTTAATCAGAGGGTCCGTGACTGCACGAAGTCGCCTGCTGACTTAGAAATTTAGTCGGCAATCATACCTTATAATTCGGGCATTCTGCGGGTATTCGGCGGGCGTTTGGCGCCAAAATTGCGGCAAATCGGCGCTGTCAGGGCCCGATCAGAGCGCACCTTGCGCGCAGTAACCGTCGCTTGCCGTATTTGCCCGCTCGCCGCTGCACTCACTGACCCACTCCGATGGCACTCGAACTCTCCGACGTCAAACGCATCGCCCACCTCGCCCGTATCGAAGTCTCCGAGGGCGAGGCGGCGCAGACCCTCACCCAGCTCAACCAGTTTTTCTCGCTGGTCGAGCAGATGCAGGCCGTGGACACCACCGGCATCGAGCCGATGGCCCACCCGATCGAGCAGGTTCAGGCGCAAGCCCAGCGCCTGCGCGAAGATGCCGTCACCGAGGCCGACCGCCGCGCCGACTACCAGCAATGCGCCCCGGCCACCGAGGCCGGCCTGTATCTCGTGCCCAAGGTGATCGAGTAAACGGCGCGTGTGCGCCGCTCTTGACCCCACTTCATTCGACGACGCCGGCCATTGCCGGCAGCCCATCCGAACGTATTCGATGACCGCATCCACGATCAAAGCCCTGTCTGCCCAACTTGCCGCCAAGGAGGTTTCGGCCGAGGAACTGGCGCGCCATTACCTGTCTCGCATCGAGGCCGGGGCGCACCTTAACGCCTTCACCCATGTCGATGCCGAATTGACGCTCGCCCAGGCGCGGGCCGCCGACGCGCGCATCGCAGCCAGCAACGCGGCGCCGCTGACCGGCGTGCCGATCGCGCACAAGGACGTGTTTGTCACGCGTGGCTGGCGCGCCACGGCGGGTTCCAAGATGCTTGGCGACTACGTTAGCCCGTTTGACGCCTCCGTGGTCGAGCGCCTGGGCGCAGCCGGCATGGTGACGCTGGGCAAGACCAACATGGACGAATTCGCCATGGGCTCGTCCAACGAGAACTCGGCTTTCGGCCCGGTCAAGAATCCGTGGAACGTCGAGCACGTGCCGGGCGGCTCGTCGGGCGGCTCGGCAGCGGCTGTGGCGGCCGATCTGGCGCCGGCCGCGACCGGCACCGACACGGGCGGCTCGATCCGCCAGCCGGCATCGTTCTCGGGCATCACCGGGATCAAGCCGACGTACGGCCGCGTGTCGCGCTACGGCATGATCGCCTTCGCCTCGTCGCTGGACCAGGGCGGCCCGATGGCGCGCACGGCTGAAGATTGCGCGCTGCTGCTCTCTGCTATGGCTGGCTTTGACCCGCGCGACTCCACCAGCCTGGAACCGGGCCGCGGTGGTGATACGGAAGATTTCAGCCGCCTGCTTGGCCAACCGCTGCAGGGTGCGGATGCTGCCCGCCCGCTGGCCGGCCTGCGCATCGGCTTGCCCAGGGAATATTTCGGTGAGGGCCTGGCCGACGACGTGCGCACCACCGTGCGTGCTGCGCTGGCTGAGCTGGAAAAGCTCGGTGCCACGCTGGTCGACATCAGCCTGCCCAAGACCGAGCTGTCGATCCCGACGTACTACGTGATCGCCCCGGCCGAGGCGTCGTCCAACCTGTCGCGCTTTGACGGCGTGCGCTATGGCCATCGCGCGGCGGAATACCGCGATCTGGCCGACATGTACCGCAAGAGCCGCGCAGAGGGTTTCGGCTGGGAGGTCAAGCGCCGCATCCTGGTGGGCGCCTATGTGCTGTCGCACGGCTACTACGACGCCTACTACCTGCAGGCGCAGAAGATCCGCCGCATCATCGCGCAGGATTTCCAGAACGTGCTGGCCGGTGCCAACCGCCAATGCGACGTGATCATGGGGCCTGTGGCCCCGACCGTCGCCTGGAAACTCGGCGAGAAGACCAGTGATCCGGTGCAGATGTACCTGGCCGATATCTTCACGCTGTCGACCAGCCTGGCCGGCCTGCCCGGCATGAGTGTGCCGGCCGGTTTTGGCGCCAACGGTCTGCCGGTTGGCTTGCAGATCATCGGCAACTATTTTGAAGAGGCACGCATGCTGCAGATTGCACATGCATTCCAGCAGGCGACCGACTGGCACAACCGCCAGCCGGCGGCCTGAGGCCCGTTCCGACGACCCCGCCGCACGCAGGAGGCACGCATGAACCACCGCATCCGCACTGCACTCGGGCTGGCGCTTGCCGCCGGCCTGTTGGCGGCGTGCGTGCCGATTCCGCTGCCGTCGATTCCGGGCATCAGCCGGCCTTCGAAACCGCCGCCGATTTCCGACCGCCGCATCGACATCAACGGTTATTGCAGCCAGACCGAGGAGGACGGCTTCCGCGAGCAGGCGACGCTCACGGTGGCCGACAACAACGTCAGCACAATGCAATGGCAGTTGTGGGTCGGCCGGCGCGGTTCGTGCCGGTTCGATCTGTCGACGTTCCAGCAGACCAAGCGCCGCCCCAGCATCGAGCTGCGCGAGCGCAACAGCAATTGCACGTTGATGGTCTGGCAGGATCCGCGCCGCGTGACGCTGGCGCACGCCAATTGCGAAGCGCACTGCACGCCCGGCGTCTACGAAGAAGCGTGGCCGGTGATGTTCGACCCGCAAACGGGCCAGTGCGCCCGGAATGCCCGCTGATGCGCCCGGCAATGCGCGCAGTGATACATACATCGCTTCGCGTGCTTGCGGCGTTGGCCGGCGTCTTGGCGCTGCACGCCGCCGCGCAACCGACGCCGGACGCCGAAGGCGCCCTGCCGGATATGCCGGCTGCGCGTGCGCCGTTGTCAGCGGAACTGGGCGTGCGGACGGTGGAGATTCCACGTGCATCCATGAAGGATGCGGAGGACGCGCCGCAAACGCTGACTGCTTACTGGGTCGCATCGTCCACATCGTCCATCAAGGCGCCCGCTGCCGGTGCGCCGGTGGTGATCGCCTTGCACGGCTGCAGCGGCCTATACACGCAGGCCGGTACGGATGCCAAGGCGCTGGGCTCGCGGTATCGCGGTTATGCGCAGTGGCTGGGCGCACGCGGTTACGCCGTGGTGTTCCCGGACAGCTTTGGCCCGCGCGGCAAGCCGCACGGCATCTGCACCGAGCGCATCGCCGCGCGCGATATCAACGGGGCCGTCCGGCGGGCCGACGTTCTGGCGACGATCCGCTGGGTGGCCACACAGCCGGGGGTGGATGCCCACCGCATCGTGCTTCTGGGCTGGTCCAATGGCGCGCAGGCGGTGCTGGAGACGGTGGACGGCAGCCGCGCATGGCCCGCCGATACGCCGCCGGTCAATCGCGCCGTGGCGTTCTACCCGGGCTGTGCGTCGGCGCAGAAGCGGGCGGACTATCGCCTGAACACGCCGTTGCTGCTGCTGGCCGGCGGCAACGACGACTGGACACCCGCTGATCACTGCCAGGCATTGCAAACCGCCGTGTTGGCCCGCCAGCCGCAGGCGCGTTTCGAGCTGGACATGTTTGGCGGCGCGTATCACGGCTTTGACGGTGCGGCGCCGGTCAAGGAACGCAGCGGCATCCCGAAGGGGCGCAGTCACGGAACCGTCACGGTCGGCGGCGATCCGGCGGCGCGCGAAGCGGCGTTCGCGAAGCTCGCGGCGTGGCTCGATGCGCCGCGCCCCTGATCGCACAGCAGCACACGAAGACTTGAGTACCTAGACATTCACACCACAACAATCGACAGGACACACGCAACATGCAATGGGAAGTGGTGATCGGCCTCGAGACGCACACGCAGCTCTCGACGGTCTCGAAGATTTTCTCCGGCGCCTCCACCGCATTCGGTGCTGAGCCCAACACGCAGGCTGCGCCGGTGGATCTGGCATTGCCGGGCGTGCTGCCGGTGCTGAACAAGGGCGCTGTCGAGCGCGCCATCGTGTTTGGCCTGGCCATTGGCGCCAAGATCGCGCCCAAGAGCATCTTCGCGCGCAAGAATTACTTCTATCCCGATCTGCCCAAGGGCTACCAGATCAGCCAGTATGAGATTCCGGTGGTGCAGGGCGGCACGCTAACCATTCAGGTGGAAGGCAAGAGCGGACAGCCCGGTTATGAAAAAACCGTGCAGCTCACGCGCGCCCACCTGGAAGAGGACGCCGGCAAATCGCTGCACGAAGACTTTGCCGGCATGACCGGCATCGACCTGAACCGCGCCGGCACGCCGCTGCTGGAAATCGTGACCGAGCCCGATATGCGCAGCGCGGCCGAAGCCGTGGCCTATGCTAAGGCCCTGCACGCGCTGGTGATGTGGCTGGGCATCTGCGACGGCAACATGCAGGAAGGCAGCTTCCGCTGCGACGCCAACGTCTCGGTACGCCCGGGTCCGGACGCGCCGTACGGCACGCGCTGCGAGATCAAGAACCTGAACTCGTTCCGCTTCCTGGAAGAGGCGATCAACTACGAAGTGCGCCGCCAGATCGAGCTGATCGAAGACGGCGGCACCGTGGTGCAGGAAACCCGCCTGTACGACCCGGATCGCAAGGAAACGCGCTCCATGCGCAGCAAGGAAGACGCGCAGGATTACCGCTACTTCCCTGACCCCGACCTGCTGCCGCTGGTGATCGGCGACGACTGGGTCGACAGCGTGCGTGCCACGCTGCCCGAGCTGCCTGCCGCGATGGCCGCGCGCTTTGAATCGGCCTATGGCCTGCCCAAGTACGACGCCAGCATCCTGACCGCTACCAAGGCCACCGCTGCGTACTTCGAAGCCGTGGTGGCTGATGCGGCCAATGACGACACTAAGGCCAACGCCAAGGCCGCCGCCAACTGGATCATGGGCGAGGTCGCCTCGAACCTGAACCGCGCCGATCTCGAAATCGATGCTGCACCGGTGTCGCCTGCGCAACTGGCCAAGCTGCTCGCGCGCATTGCCGACGGCACGATCTCGAACAACACCGCCAAGAAGGACGTCTTCCCCGCCATGTGGGCTGGCGAAAGCAATGGCGATGCCGACGCGATCATCGCCGAGAAGGGCCTGAAGCAGATGTCGGATTCCGGCGAGCTGGAGAAGATCATCGACGACGTGCTGGCAGCGAATGCCAAGTCGGTTGAGGAATTCCGCGCGGGCAAGGAGAAGGCGTTCAACGCGCTGGTCGGCCAGGCCATGAAGGCCACGCGCGGCAAGGGCAACCCCGCACAAGTGAACGATTTGCTGAAGAAGAAACTGGGCGCAGCCTAGGAAACCAGACCCCAAGCACCATGAACGCACAAGACGTCGCCAACTACCTGCAAGCGCATCCGGCCTTCTTCGAAGAGCATGCCGAACTGCTGGCCGCTATTCAACTGACGAGCCCGCACAGCCATCGTGCGGTGTCGCTGCAGGAGCGCCAAATGGAAATCCTGCGCGACAAGAACAAGCACCTCGAACTCAAGCTGTCGGACCTGATGCGCCACGGCAACGAGAACGACCGCACGCAGCAGCGCGTGCACGCGTGGACGACGCGCCTGCTGGGCGAGGCCGACACGCACGCGCTGCCGTACGCGGTGCTGGACGGCCTGCGCGAAATTTTTGACGTGCCCGCCGTGGCGCTGCGCGTGTGGCAGGTGAACGAAGAATTTGCGCACCTGGAAGTCGCGCAAGGCGTGAGCGAAGAGGTGCGCCTGTTCGCAACGGGTCTGCGTGCGCCGTATTGCGGCGAGAACGCGGGCTTTGAGGCTGCCGGCTGGCTGGACGCATCGGAAACCGGTGGCGAGGCGATCCAGTCGGTCGCCATCGTCACGCTGCGCGTACCCGCACGTGGCGATGCCGATCAGACCGCCGCACCTGCCTTCGGTCTGCTGGTGCTGGGTTCGCCCGATGCGCGGCGCTTTCACGACGGCATGGGCACGACCTACCTCGCGCAGATCGGCGAATTGGCCGCTGCTACGCTCAACCGCCTGCGCGACTGAGCGCACGCTCCGCATGCCGCAATCTGCCTCCAACGATGATCGTGACGCCCCGGCGCCGCATCCGCAGATTGCGGCCTACCTCGACGCGCTGAAGTTCGAGCGGCAGCTCTCGCCGCACACGCTGAGCAACTACACCCACGAGTTGGCGGTGCTGCAGCGCCTGGGTGCACAGCACGCGGCCAATGTCGACCTCACGCAACTCCAGGCTCACCACATCCGCCGCATGATGGCGCAGCTGCACGGCGACGGCCTGTCGGGCCGCAGCATTGCGCGGGCGTTGTCGGCATGGCGTGGTTGGTACAAGTGGATGGCGCTGCGCCCACCATCCAACGGACTGGCCGTCACCGCCAATCCGGTCGATGGCGTGCGTGCGCCGAAGAGCCCGAAGAAGCTGCCGAAAGCCCTGTCCGTCGAACAAGCCGTCGCGCTGATGGAGCAACTGCCCGGCGACGATGCCGAGGCCGTGCGCGACCGCGCCGTCAACGAACTGTTCTACTCGTGCGGGCTGCGGCTCTCGGAATTGGTCAGCCTGGATATGCGGCACGTAAAGGCCGGCGAGTACGAATCCGCCAGTTGGCTGGACCTCGACGCGCGCGAAGTGATGGTGCTCGGCAAGGGCAGCAAGCGGCGCACCGTGCCGGTCGGTACCAAGGCTGCCGAGGCGCTGGCCGCCTGGCTGTCGGTGCGCGAGCAACTGGCCAAGCCGGATGCCGCGCCGGAAGACGCGCATGCGCTGTTCCTCTCGCCGCGCGGCAAGCGGTTTGCGCAGCGGCAGATCCAATTGCGCATGAAGCGCAACGCCATCGAGGCGGGGGTGCCGGCCGATGTGCATCCGCACGTGCTGCGGCATTCGTTTGCCACGCACATGCTGCAGTCTTCCGGCGATTTGCGTGCGGTGCAGGAGCTGCTTGGGCACGCCAGCATCGCCAGCACGCAGGTTTATACTTCGCTCGATTTTCAGCACCTGGCCAAGATCTACGATCAGGCGCATCCCCGCGCGAAGAAGAAGTAGCGCTGCCCGCTTTGCCGGGCGAACCATCCCAGTCGTATGCAAACCCTGATTCTCAAGCCCGGCAAGGAGCGCTCGCTGCTACGCCGGCACCCGTGGATTTTCGCCAACGCCATCGACCGTATGGAGGGCCGCCCGCCGGCCTCCGGTGCAACGGTGGTCGTGCGTGCCGCCAGCGGTCAGTTTCTGGCGCGCGCCGCGTTCAGCCCCGTCTCGCAGATTCGCGCCCGCGTGTGGTCGTTCGACGAGGCCGAGCCCATCGATCACGCCTTCTTCAAGCGTCGGATTGCCGCCGCCGTGGCGTACCGCCGCGCGTGGGTGCGCGACACCGACGCCGTACGCCTCGTCATGGGCGAGGCCGACGGCCTGCCTGGCTTGATCGTCGACCAGTACGGCATGGGCGAGACTGGCCAGCTTGTCTGCCAATTCAGCGCTGCCGGCGTGGAGCACTGGAAGGAGGCGATCGTCGCCGCGCTCATCAAAGAGACCGGCTGCCCGAATGTGTACGAACGCTCTGACGTGAGCGTGCGCGAGCGCGAAGGCCTGGAGCAGGTGACCGGCGTGCTGGCCGGCGCCGAGCCGCCAGAAGACCTGTCGGCAACCGAGCACGGCGTGCGCTATTACGTGGATGTGCGCGAAGGCCACAAGACCGGCTTCTACGTCGATCAGCGTGATAACCGTGCGCTCGTCGGCGCGCTGGCGAAGGATCGCGACGTACTCAACTGTTTCTGCTACACCGGCGGCTTCTCGCTGGCGGCGTTGAAGGGCGGGGCGCGTTCGGTGGTGTCGATCGATTCGTCAGGCGAAGCGCTGGCGGTGGCCGAGCGCAACGTCACACTCAATGGCTTCGACGCTGCACGCGCCGAGTGGCTCGATGCGGACGTGTTCAAGTCGCTGCGCAACTTCCGCGCGGAAGGCCGCCAGTTCGACCTGATCGTGCTCGACCCGCCCAAGTTTGCGGCGTCGGCGCAGCAGGTGGACCGCGCGGCGCGGGCGTACAAGGAGATCAACCTGGTCGGCATGCAGTTGCTGCGTCCGGGCGGTCTGTTGTTCACGTATTCGTGCTCGGGCGCCATCGACGCAGACCTGTTCCAGAAGATCGTCGCGGGCGCGGCCGCCGATGCCAAGGTGACAGCGCGCATCCAGCGTCGGCTTGCGGGCGGTGTGGACCACCCGCTGCTGACGAGCTTCCCGGAAGGCGAATACCTGAAAGGCTTGCTGCTGCAAGTCGGCTAGCAATTTGTCGCAATTTTTGGCTTGTCCTGGCAAGCCAGAAATTGCGAAGATGCGGCCCTTCGTTTTCCGCATCACGTCGATGGCATCCAACGCCGCCCATCACGCGACGGGCTGGGCGGCGGGTTTGATTGCCGCCACCTTCGTCGCACAGGCTTCCCACACCTCTCTTGAACACCTCGGCAGCATCCTGGCGTTTTGCGCGGCAGTTGCCGGCAGCACTGCGCCTGACTGGATGGAGGTGGCGTGGTGGAGCCGCGCACGCCGCCTCTGGATCACGCATCGCACCGCCACCCATTGGGGCATCGGTTGGATTGCGGTGCTGGTGCTGTCGTATCAGGCGCTCGGCCACGGTCACCCATGGGCGCCGCTGCTGTTCGGCTTTGCCTGCGGCGGGCTGATGCACCTGTTGGCCGATTGGCCCAACCCGCTGGGCGTGCCCTGGATCTGGGGGCGCCATTCCCTGAACCTTTGGAAGAGCGGGCGCTGCGATCTGATTGTGGTGATCCTGGCGTGGGGCGCGGCGTGCTGGCTGGCGCGGCCATTGTGGGAAACGACAGCAACACGTGTTGTCACGTGGTTCGCTCATCAAATGCGCTGAGGCAGCCCTACCGTCGCTGTTTACCGTTTGATGGAAGCCGGGCCCGCGAGCGACTAAGTTGGAACCGCCGGACGCCACGCGTCCGAATCCAACTTCGTTTGCGCAACGCTTGCGCAAACGCCCTCACCGGGAGTCGTTGATGACGCTGGATGTGACCCGCCAGGACCCTCGCTACAACACACTCAAACATGGTTTCAACCTGCGCTGGCCGGCGACGGATGCGCAGGCTGCCGGCCGCATCGCCCTCATTGAAAAGCCCGACGATGTGGTGCCGCGGTGCAGCGCATCATCAACGCGGGCCAGCGCCCGACGGTGCGCAGCGGTGGACATTGCTATGAAGACTTTGTCTCCAACTACCCCGACGTCGACATGCTCGCCTACCCGTTCTGGCCGCAGCTCTATTACGGCAGTGGCGACATGGTTGCGTTTCTGCAGGATGTGAAGCGCCGGTATGATCCGAACAACATCTTCCACCACGCGATGTCCGTGCGTGTTTGATGGAGCCAGCCAATGACCAATCGCCAATCCCCAACGCGTCGAACCTTCATGCAATGGACCGGTAGCCTGCCCTTGCTGGGCGCTTTCCCCAAAACCGTATTGGCCCAGGCCGGCGAACAACCCGCCGCGTCGGGCGCGCAATCCGCCACCGCGATGCGCCCGCCGCGCTTCGCCTACGTTGGCACCTACACGTTCAACGCACCGGGCGGTACCGCCGGTGGGCCGGCAGCACGTGGCATCTACGTGCTCGCCCCGCGCGGCGATGCGTGGACGCAGGTGCAGGTGGTCGAGAGCGCCAACCCGTCGTTCCTGGCCGTGCACCCGAATCAGCGGTTCCTGTACGCCATCAATGAACTCGAGGTCTACGAAGGCCGCCCGAACGGCAGTGCCGAGGCCTACGCCATCGACCCGCATGACGGCAAGCTGACGCTGCTCAACCGGCAGCCGCTGTCGTTGTCAGGAACGAATCCGGCGCATGTGGTGGTGTCGCCGGATGGGCGCTACCTGTGCGTGTCGATCTACAGCGGCGGGGCATACAACCTGCTTTCGATTGGCGAAGACGGCAGGCTCGGTAACGTATCCGGCATCTTCAAGGACACCGGCTCGGGCCCGCGCCCCGAACAGGAAGCGCCGCATGCCCACATGATGCTGTTCGACACCACCGGCCAGCACGTGATCGGCACCGACCTGGGCACCGACCGCATCAACGTGTTCGCCATTGAAGGCGGCAAGCTCGCCCCGCGTGATCGCGCACAGATCAAGCCCGGCAGCGGCCCGCGCCATCTGGCGCTGCATCCGCAGGGCAAGCTGCTCTACGTCATCAATGAACTCGATGGCTCCGTCGCCTGCCACGGTTACGACCCCGCCACCGGCCACGTGCTGGATGAGCGCCAGCGCATCTCCACCACGCCTGCCGATTACACCGGCCAGAAAAGTGGCGCCGAGTTGCTGATGCATCCGTCAGGGCGCTTCCTTTACGCCAGCAACAGAAAGCTCAAGTCGGACCACCCGCTGGCCGACAGCCTGGCCGCGTTCAGCATCGATGCGTCGGGCAAGCTCGCGCCGCTCCAGTACTGGAGTGAAGGCGTGCACTTCCCGCGCGCGATGACGATGGCGCACGACGGCAGCCACCTCTACGTGCTCAACCAGAAAGGCGACACGGTCCTGCGGCTGCACATTGACGGGCAGACCGGCAAGCTGGACCAGCCAGCGGTGGTGGCGAAGGTGCCGACGCCGGTGTGTTTGGTCGTTGCGGCATGAGTCGAAACTAAACGCGGAAGAACTGGGCGGTGCACGGCCGCCTAGTTGCAACTCAATTGCAGCAACCCGCGCCTCGTGGGACAATCCCGCGCATGACTGCCCAGGCCCCGCGCGACGATCTCGCCACTTCGCAATCCCATTCGCCTGAAGAGGCTGCCCGCGCACGCTTGCGCGGCTTGGGCAGCCGTGTGACCGAGCCCCGCGTGCGCGTGCTTGCCGTGCTGATGCAGGGCACCGATCCGCTCTCGCATCAGGCCGTGTGCGACGCGCTGCAGGCCGACTCGGGCATTGACCGCGTCACGGTCTATCGCGTGCTCGACTGGCTGGTGGCCGGCGGCATCGTTCACAAGACTGCGGGCGCGGACCGCGTTTTCCGCTTCAGCTTGGCCGAGCACGACGCCGCGCGCGAAGCGGTGCACCGTTCACACAGCCACTTCCATTGCACGCAATGCGGGCGCGACTTCTGCCTGGAAGCCGCCGAGCCACCGGCCATGCCTAAGGCCGCCCTGCCCGCCGGCTTCGCGGCCGACCATGCTGAACTCACCATCAAGGGCGCTTGCGCGGATTGCGCTGATCCCGCCGCCCATCTCAAGACAGGAAACGCATCATGTCCAAAATGATCCCGGTCACCATCCTGACGGGCTTTCTCGGCGCGGGGAAGACCACGCTGCTCAAGCGCATCCTGACCGAACAGCACGGCATGAAGATCGCCGTGATCGAAAACGAGTTCGGCGAAGAGAACATCGATAACGACATCCTCGTGCAGGACGGCAACGAGCAGATCGTGCAGATGAGCAACGGCTGCATCTGCTGCACCATCCGCGGTGACCTCGTGGCCGGCCTGTCGGAACTGCTCACGCGCCGCGACAACGGCCAGATCCAGTTCGACCGCGTGGTCATCGAGACCACCGGCGTGGCCAACCCCGGCCCTGTCGCGCAGACCTTCTTCATGGACGACGAGATCGCCAGCCGCTACCTGCTGGACGCCGTCATCACGCTGGTCGACGCCAAGCACGGCAATATGCAGCTCGACAAGCAGGAGGAGGCGCAGCGCCAGGTGGGCTTTGCCGACGCCATCTTCATCACCAAGAGTGATCTCGTTTCCGCCGACGATGTGGACGCCCTGCGCCACCGCCTGCTGCACATGAACCCGCGCGCCCCGATCCGCACCGCCAACTTTGGTGAAACACCGATCGACACCATCTTCGATCTGCGCGGCTTCAACCTGAACGCCAAGCTGGAGATCGACCCCGACTTTCTGCGCGAAGATGACCATGACCACAATCACGACCATGGGCATGATCACGCCTGCTCGGCCGATTGTGACCACGACCACGGGCATGACCACCACCATGGTCACGGCCACCACCACGGCCACGCGCACCACACCGACCGCATCGCCTCGTTCGTCTTCCGCAGCGAACGGCCGTTCAATTACACCAAGCTGGAGGAATTCCTCTCGGGCGTGCTGAATATCTACGGTGAAAAGCTGCTGCGCTACAAGGGCGTGCTCTATATGGAAGGCGTCGACCGCAAGGTGGTGTTCCAGGGCGTGCACCAGCTCATGGGCAGCGATGTGGGCGGCAAATGGGACGGCGAGACCCCTTCCAACCGGATGGTGTTCATTGGCGTGGACCTGCCGCGCGAAACGATTCTGAAAGGATTGGAGAACTGCCTGGCCTAGGGTTTGTTCACCCGGGGGTCGCCTTCCCCTCTTTTTGGGTGGCCTCACCGGCTGCTTTCGGGCAGAATCCGGGCCGGGTTTTCTGTCCGTGTTTCTCCGATAGTTCGGTTAATATCGTTCAGCTACAATAGGTCGATTTCGAGGCACGTCGTCAGAAGCACGTCCGGCAGGAGGAGCAGGCGATGGTCACGCAGAACAAAGACGGACGCAGCGCCCACGGGGGCGCCAGGCGGTCCGAAACGGAGTCGGCTGCAGCCCAGGCTGCGCCAGCCACCCGAAAAAAAGCGGCAGGGGGCGCCGCTGCGGGCAAGGCAACAGGAGGCGCGCGGGGCGGCAAGTCCGCCGCCAGCCAGAATGAGTCCGGCGCATCCCCGCGCGAGGACGACGCGACAGCCGACACGGCGCGCGATTTACCAGGATCATCCGCAGCAACCATGAGCAGCAAGAAACTACTCACCGAAGCCGAAATCCTGAAGATGGGCGACAAGGATTACATGAACGAGGCGCAACTTGCCTTCTTCAAGGACCGGCTTGTAAAAATGCGCGACGAAATTCTCGCAAACGCCACCCAGACCGTCAGCGACCTGCGCGAGACTGTGATCGTGCCGGACCCGGCTGACCGTGCCACCATCGAGGAAGAGCACGCGCTGGAGCTGCGCACGCGTGATCGCGAGCGCAAGCTGCTCAAGAAGGTCGAACAGTCGATCGCCCGCATTGACGCCAACGACTACGGCTACTGCGACGAAACCGGCGAGCCGATCGGCATTCCGCGCTTGCTTGCACGCCCCACCGCCAACCTGTCGCTGGAGGCGCAAGAGCGCCGCGAAAAGCGCCAGAAGTTGATGGGTGACTGACGCGCGCGTCGCATCGGTTTGAATTGCAGCCCGGTAACTAGCCGGGCTGTTTGCTTTGTATAGGTCACCGATCATGTCTCGTCCGCTTCCCGTTACCGTGCTGTCCGGCTTCCTGGGCGCCGGCAAGACCACGCTGCTCAACCACGTGCTGGCCAACCGCGAGGGCAAGCGCGTGGCCGTGATCGTCAACGACCTGTCGGACGTCAACATCGACGCGCAACTCGTGGGCGATGGCACCGCCACGAGTGCCCAGCTCTCGCGCACCGACGAGCGCATGGTCGAGCTGTCCAACGGCTGCATCTGCTGCACGCTGCGCGAAGACCTGCTCGACGAGATCGCGCGGTTGGCCCGCGAAGACCGCTTCGACTATCTACTGATTGAATCGACCGGCGTGGCCGAGCCGCTGCCGATTGCCGAGACCTTCACGTTTGAGGATGCCCAGGGCGACGTGCTGTCCGACCTCGCGCGGTTGGACACGATGGTCACCGTGGTTGACGCTCAGCACTTCCTCGCCGACTACGATGCTGCGGATTTTTTGGCGGATCGTGGCCAGGCCCGTGATGAAGAGGACGACCGCACCGTCGTCGATCTGCTGATCGAACAGGTTGAGTTTTGCGACGTGATCGTGCTCAACAAGATCGACCTCGTGAGCGACGCGGAGCGCGAGCGCCTGGCCGGCATCCTGCATTCGCTGAACCCGCGTGCGCGCATTGTTCCGGCGTCGTTCGGCACGGTGCCGCTGGACGAGATCCTCAATACGCACCGCTTTGACTTTGATGCCGCATCGGCTGCACCCGCGTGGTTGGCCGAGTTGCGCGGCGAGCACGTGCCCGAGACGGAAGCGTTCGGCATCCGCAGCTTCGTTTATCGCCGCCGCATGCCGTTCCACCCGCAGCGCCTGTGGGAGCTGATGCACACCGAATGGCTGCGCGAACATGGCCGCGTGCTGCGCTCCAAGGGCTATTTCTGGCTGGCGTCGCGCATGGAGACGGCCGGTAGCTGGGGCCAGGCGGGTGGCGTGATGCGCCACGGCGGCGCCGGCGCATGGTGGGCCGCCGTTGATGAAGCCGAATGGCCCGACGAGGAAGAGGCCCGCGCTGACATCGTCGACAAGATGCACGACAACGATGCGCCTGCAGCATGGGGCGACCGCCGCCAGGAACTCGTCTTCATCGGTACAGATCTGGATGAGGCTGCGCTTGTCGCACAGCTCGACGCCTGTCTGCTGACAGACGCCGAAATGGCTGTCGGCCCCGAAACCTGGGCCGCGCTGCCCGATCCGTTTCCGGCCTGGGCCTTCGACGACCATGACGACGAAGACTGGGATGATGAAGCGGATGCGCACGATCACCAGCACGGTGACGACTGCGGCTGCGGGCACCATCACTGAGCACGGCCAGCGCACAGACACCCCGCTTCATCGACGTTGACACCGGCGTCATCCCATCCTGACAATCCCCAAACGTTTTGTTTTCGTCACGAACCATCGGGGAGTTGTCATGCCGGTTCTGCGTCTGCTGCGCGCTGCGAGCCTGATCGCCACGCTGTCTTTTGCCACAGCGCTCACGGCGCTGGTGCCGGTTGCGGCGCATGCCCAACCTGCGTCCACGCTGGTGATCGGCCTCTCGGGCGACATCACCTCGCTCGACCCGCACTTCCACAACGTCACGCCCAATTCGAATGTGGCCGAGCACATGTTCGAGGCGCTGATCGCCAAGGACGAGAAGATGCGCCTCAAGCCCGGCCTGGCCACGTCGTGGAAGGCCGTGAGCGATACGGTGTGGGAGATCAAGCTGCGCCCCGGCGTGCATTTCCATGACGGCAGCGAGTTCACCTCGGCCGATGTCGTCTACTCGCTGGCACGCCCGGCCACCATCAGGAACAGCCCGTCGCCGTTCACGATCTACACGCGCGGCTTCAAGGAGGTGACGGCGGTCGATAAGCTGACCGTGCGCATCACCACCAACGGCCCGTACCCGCTGGTGCCGAACGACTTGTCGACCATCTACATGGTGTCGAAGAAGGCCGTCGAGAAAGCCGGTGCGGACGACTTCAACAATGGCCGCGCGATGATCGGCACGGGGCCGTACAAATTCGTGTCGTTCACGCGCGGCGATCGGCTGGAGCTGACGCGCTTTGACGGCTACTGGGGCAAGAAGCCGCAATGGGAGCACGTGACGCTGCGCATCCTGACTGCTGACGCACCGCGCGTGGCCGCGTTGCTGGCCGGCGACGTGCAGGTCATCGAGAACGTGCCGAGTTCGGACATCAAGAAGCTGTCGACCAACCCGGCGGTGTCGGTGTTCAAGATGCCGGTGTTTCGCATGATGTACCTGCACATGGATTCGAACCGCGATGTGTCGCCGTTCGTGACCGATAAGGCTGGCAAGCCGCTGGCGAAGAATCCGCTCAAGGACCCGCGCGTGCGCCAGGCGATTTCACTGGCGATCTCGCGTCAGGCCATTGTTGACCGCGTGATGGAAGGCGCTGCCGAGCCGACCGGTCAACTGGTCAACAGCGCGTTGTTCGGCCACGTGCCGGGCCTGCAGGCGCCGGTGGCCGATCCGGCCGCCGCCAAAAAGCTGCTTGCCCAGGCTGGCTACCCCGATGGTTTTGCCATCACGCTGCACGCTACCAACAACCGCTACGCGAACGATGATCGCGTAGCGCAGGTGATCGCTTCGATGCTTTCGCGGGTAGGCATTGCGACCAAGGTCGAGACAATGCCGTCGGCGTCGTTCTTCACACGGGCGAACAAGCTGGACTTCTCGTTCCTGCAAGCGGGCTGGGGCGCGGATACGGGCGAAGCCAGTTCGAGCCTGAAGGCGTTGCTCGCCACCTATGACCCGGCGCGCGGCAGGGGCGCATCCAATCGTGGGCGCTATTCCAACCCGGCGCTTGACGCCAAGTTGGCCGAAGCCTTGCAGACCATCGACGACGCCAAGCGCGAGAAGCTGCTGCAGGAAGCCACCGAAATCGGCATGCGCGATGACGGCGTGATTCCGCTCTATTTCAACATCAACGTATGGGCGGCGCGCAAAGGTTATACGGTGGTGCCGCGCCTGGATGAACGCACCTACGCATTTGATGTGACGCGCTAAAGCAGTAAGAAGCGATTTCCGGCGCACAATGTGCGTTGTGACGGAAATCAGGCTTGAAATCCTGGGGGCTGGCGTCAAGTATGAAACTCTTTGGCCGGCCCCGGTGGTCGGCTTATTTTGGGCCGCGCCAGGCCGGCCCACCCCTAGGAACAAGCGCATGGAACAGTATCACGGCACCACCATCGTCAGCGTGCGGCGCGGCAACCAGGTCGCGCTCGGCGGCGACGGCCAGGTCACGCTGGGCAACATTGTGATGAAAGGTTCGGCCCGCAAAGTGCGCGCCATTTACGACGGCAAGGTGCTGGTCGGCTTTGCCGGCGCCACCGCCGACGCCTTCTCCCTGCTCGACCGCTTCGAGGCCAAGCTGCAGAAGCACCAGGGCAACCTGTTGCGCTCCGCCGTGGATCTCGCCAAGGAGTGGCGCACCGACCGCGCTTTGCGCCACCTCGAGGCGATGCTGATCGTCGCGGATCGCGAAGCCACCCTCGTCATCACCGGCAACGGCGATGTGCTCGACCCCGAAGGCGGCATCGCTGCCATCGGTTCGGGCGGCTCGTATGCACAATCGGCTGCCAAGGCGCTGATGGAGAACACCGACCTCGCTCCGCGCGACGTGGTGGAGAAATCGCTGCGCATCGCCGGCGAACTCTGCATCTATACCAACACCAATTTCGTGATCGAGACGCTCGAGTAAGCGGCCCGTTCTTTGCCGCACTGTCCGCACGTATCGACACAGGATTCCCATGTCTGAAACCATGACGCCGTCGGAAATCGTTTCCGAACTCGACAAGCACATCATCGGCCAGCAGAAGGCCAAGAAGGCCGTGGCCGTGGCGCTGCGCAACCGCTGGCGCCGTCAGCAGGTGGGTGACCCGCTGCGCCAGGAAATCACGCCCAAGAACATCCTCATGATCGGGCCGACCGGTGTGGGCAAGACCGAGATCGCGCGCCGCCTGGCCAAGCTGGCCGATGCGCCGTTCATCAAGATCGAGGCCACCAAGTTCACCGAAGTGGGCTACGTCGGCCGTGATGTCGACACCATCGTGCGTGACCTGGCTGAGATGGCCGTCAAGCAGACGCGCGAATCCGAGATGAAGAAGGTGCGCGCCAAGGCCGAAGACGCAGCCGAAGATCGCATTCTCGACGTGCTGATCCCGCCGCCGCGCGACATCGGTTTTGCGCAGCCCGAAGAAAAGGATTCCACCGCGCGCCAGACCTTTCGCAAGAAGCTGCGCGAAGGCCAGCTCGACGACAAGGAGATCGAGCTGGAAGTGTCGGCCGGCTCGCCGAGCATGGACATCATGGGCCCGCCCGGCATGGAAGACATGACCGAGCAGATCCGCTCGATGTTTGCGGGCCTGGGCCAGGGCAAGAAGAACCGTCGCAAGATGAAGGTCCAGGAAGCCTTCAAGCTGCTGATCGACGAAGAGGCTGCCAAGCTCGTGAACGAAGACGAGCTCAAGCAGAAGGCGGTGGCCAACGTCGAGCAGAACGGCATCGTGTTTCTGGACGAGATCGACAAGATCGCCAGCCGCAGCGAATACGGTGGCGGCGAGGTCTCGCGCCAGGGTGTGCAGCGTGACTTGCTGCCGCTGGTGGAGGGCACGACCGTCAACACCAAGTACGGGATGATCAAGACCGATCACATCCTGTTCATTGCGTCGGGCGCGTTTCATCTGTCCAAGCCGAGCGACCTGATTCCGGAACTGCAGGGCCGCTTCCCGATTCGCGTGGAACTGGATTCGCTGTCGGTGGAAGACTTCCGCGCGATCCTCACGCAGACGGACGCGAGCCTCACCAAGCAGTACCAGGCGCTGCTGAAGACCGAAGGTGTTGACCTCGTGTTTGCCGAGGACGGCATCCGGCGCTTGGCCGAGATCGCATGCTCGGTGAACGAGAAGGTCGAAAACATTGGCGCACGCCGTTTGTACACGGTGATGGAGCGGCTGCTTGAAGACCTGTCGTTCCACGCGCACAAATCGTCGGGCGAGACGGTGACCATCGACGCTGCGTACGTCGACGAGCGCTTGAACGAACTGTCGGGCAACGAAGATCTGTCGCGCTACGTGCTCTAAGCGTGTAAGCAACGCATTCTCACGCCCTGCGGGCCGCATCGGAGACGATGCGGCCCGTATTGTTTGGGCGCCCGCCAAGCCAAGCCCGGCAAGGGTTTGCTAAGAATCGCGCGGGATCGGGTCCGTTATCTGCTGAACAAGGTGGTGCCGCAAAGACAATGCGCGCCGTGCACCCAGCGTGCGCGATCCCAACCACGACAAGGAGAGAAGCGTATGAAACCGATCCAACGCCTGGCCCTGTGTTGCGTGCTCGCCTGTGCCCCGGTGGGGCTGACCCATGCCCAACTCACGCCCGCGCCAACCGGGCCCGCCGGCGCTTCGGCACCCAACGATGCCAAGCGCGCCGCCTACGACAGCGCGGTCAAGCAAGCCGATGCCAACTACAAAGCCGCCAAGGACAAGTGCGATGCGATGAAGGGCAATGACCGCGATGTCTGCCGCGCGCAGGCCAAGGGCGATTACAACGTCGCCAAGGCTAACGCCATGATCGACCGCGATGGCACCGAGGCCGCCCGCAACCGCGCCGCGAAGGAAAAGGCCGAGGCCGACTATGACGTCGCCAAAACCAAGTGCGGTGCCATGAAGGGCAACGACAAAGACAACTGCGTGAAGGACGCCAAGGCTGCCTACACACGCGCCAAGGGTGGTGACGAAGTGAGCCACGCCAAGGCAACGGGTACCGCCAAGGACGTCAGCGAAGCGCGCCGTGATGCCATCAAGGATGACAACGACGCCAACTACAAGGCCGCCAAGGAACGCTGCGACGCCATGTCGGGCGATGCCAAGACGAAGTGCCAGAACGACGTGGCCGCCAAATTCAAGAAGTAAGCCACACAGAGGTGTCCACACGGGGGCCTGCGGGTCGCCCCTGCTTTGTTTCAATCGCAACGGAGGACGTATGAACTGGGATCAGATCGAAGGCAAATGGGATCAGGCCAAGGGCAAGGTCAAGGAGAAGTGGGGGCAGCTCACGGACGATGACCTGACCGTGATCCGCGGCAAGCGCGACCAGCTTGCCGGCAAGATCCAGGAGCGCTACGGCTACACGAAGGAACGCGCCGAAGATGAACTCAAGGCGTGGGAACGCGATACCCGCTGGTGATACGACGCTGATGTCGCTCCACGCGGCCGGCGTTTATTTGGCGACCGGCCGCTTGCCCAGCTTGCGCTGCAGCGTGCGCCGGTGCATGTTGAGCGCCCGCGCGGTGGCCGAGATGTTGCCGCCGTGCTCGGCCAGCACGCGCTGGATGTGTTCCCATTCCAACCGCGCGACCGACAGTGGGGCGGGGTTTTCCATTGTCTGCTCGGCCACGGCTTCAGAAACACCCACCTGCAGCGCCAGCAGAATCGAATCGACATTGGCCGGCTTGGCCAAATATTCATCCGCCCCCAATTTGACCGCCTGCACGGCGGTGGCGATGCTCGCGTAGCCCGTGAGGATCAGCATGCGCGCGTCGGGCAATGCCTGGCGTAGCGGGGCAATCCAGTGCAGGCCCGAATCTGTGCCGCCATGGGGCATCAGGCCCTTGTCGCTGGCGGCCAGGTGCAGATCGACCGTGACGTAGGAAAAGTGCGTCTGGCGGGCCAGCGTCAGCGCTTGGCCGCCGGTGTGGGCGATCTGCGGGGCAAAGCCACGACGCGTGAGCGCGCGCGCCAGCGTCTGCGCAAAGACGTCGTCGTCATCGAGGATCAGGAAAGGGGCGGGCTGCTGCATGGGGTTCTCCGGGGCCGTACGTGCCACTGGGGCTGCGTCAGGCGATCTCGTTATGTGAAGAGGGTGGGCGCGCCGATGATGGGCGCCGCCGCGTGTTCCGTCGGACCGCCAACGGGCAGTCGGAGTTCGGCAATGGCGCCTTGCGGCGGGTTCGGACGTAGCACCACGGTACCACCCAGGCGGCGTGCGGTGGTGGAGGCCAGATACAGCCCGATGCCGTGACCGCCGTGCCGGCTTGGCACCGGCGTGCGGCCAAGCGAGGTGCGCAGGTCTTCGGGCAGACCCAACCCCGTATCGACGATGGACAGGACGATCTGCGGCGGCAGGTTGTGGTTGCCCAGCGAGCGCTGGGCTTCGTGGTTGGCGTCGATCTTGACGGTCAGCAGCAGCGGCACCAGATCGCGCCCGGCGTGGTGCTGGCTGCGAGCCGCGTTGTCCAGCAGGATGGTGAGGATCTGGCCGACGTTGACGGCATCCAGCTCCACCGCTTGCGCCGCGGGCGACGTTTCGGTGTGCAGGCGGATGTCCGGATGGCGCAGTTGCCATGTCTGCGTGAAATCCGGCAGCCATTGGCCGAGCGGCTCGGGCGCGCCGTCGTTGGGTTTGCGCTGCAGGCGCGCCAGGGCGGCGCGGCACAGTTCGAGCTGCTGTTCGATGGCGCGCAGGTCTTCGCGGTACGGGCCGAGCGGCGAGTTCGGTTGCTTTGCGTCGTGCTGCAACTCACCGGTGATGACGGCCACGGTGGACAGCGGCGTGCCCATCTCGTGCGCCACGCTGGCGCCTTGCGACATCAGCGCTTCGATACGCTGTTCGCGCAGCAGGCGCTCGCGGGCTTCGGTCAGTAGCGCATCGCTTTCGCGCAGCGCGGCGGACAGGCGTGCGGTGAAGCCCGCGATCATCGCGCTGCTGGCCACGAAGTCGATCCACATGCCGGCCAGGTGGTACGCCACGGCATCGGCCGGGTTCGCGAGCTTCAGTGGGATGTAGTTGCCGAGCATCATGCTGTAGGCGGCCAGCGCGTACAGCGTCAGGCCCACCACATGCGCGATCGGGAGCAAGGCGGCGGCAATCGCCAGCGCGGGCAGGTAGAACGAGACGAACGGATTGGTCGCGCCGCCCGTGAAGTACAGCAGGGCGGACAGCGCGCTCAGGTCCACCAGCAACTGGACGGTGATCTCAATATGCTGCACGGGCCGGTTGCGCCGCACGCGCCATCCGGTCAGCAGGTTGAACAGCGCATGCAGGCCCATCACGCTTAGCAGCGGCAGCACGGGCAGTTGCACGCCAAACACCAGCGGCGCGAGCAGCATGAGGACGAGCTGGGTGGCCAGCAGGCTCCATCGCAGCCAGAAGAGGCGGCGTAGACTGGATGCGTCCAGCAGCGGCGCGGCAAGAGACAGGGTGGAAAGCATGGTGGACAAGTGTAAACGTGCGCACTCCGCGGTTCTCTGTGCGGCGATGCGTCAATCAGCCGCACAATTGTGCACCCAACCTATCTTCCCACGGGCGCTGTGCTTTAATGCGCAGCACGTTTGTCCCCGACAGGAGCCCTTGATGATGACGTCCCGATCGATCCGTTCTTCCGCTCGCCTGGCGGTATTCACCGCAGGCTTGCTTGCCAGCGCCGCCGTGCTCGCACAGGTCACGGTGCAAGACGCCTGGGTGCGCGGCACGGTGCCGGGCCAGACGTCCAGCGGCGCGTTCATGACGCTGCAATCGCCCGAGGGTGCCAAGGTAGTGGGCGTGTCGACGCCGGTGGCGGGCGTGGCCGAGATCCACGAGATGAAGATGGAAGGCAACGTGATGCGCATGCGCGCGATGCCCTCGCTGGATCTGCCCAAGGGCCAGACCGTGCAGCTCAAGCCGGGCGGCTACCACGTGATGCTGATGGACGTGAAGCAGCCGCTGGTGAAAGACACGACCGTGCCCCTCACGCTCAAGGTCGAGCTGGCCGACAAGCGCGTCGTCGAGCAGAAGGTGGATGCCAAGGTGCGCGATCTGACCGCCGGCAACATGCCCGTCATGAACCACGGCGGCGAACACAAACATTGATGGCATGCGGCGAGTGCTGCGGCAGGCCACGCAAGGAAACACATTCCCATGGCTAACAAGACGCTTGGCACTCGCCAGAAATTGACCTTCCGCATTGAGCCTTCAACGAAGGCCCGAACGGGCACCAGCAGCGCGCGCCCGCGCAACTTCCTCGTGCCGCTCGCCCGCGGCCGCAAGGCCGGCGCCCACACTGAAGGTGGCCACGCTGAGCGCCAGCGTGGCCGGGCCGACGTCCGCCGCGCACTGCGCACGCTGGACGACGACGGCAAAGACAAAGATTAGTCAGTCGGATTCAGAAGCCGCTCGTGCCTGCGCAATCGCCGCGCGCAGGCAGCGCTGACAGCGGCAGCCCTGTCCCGGGCGCCGCGCGCTGGCGGACAGGGTCTCCTCCGTCATGCACCAGCACGTCGCGTCGAGCTGTGTGCCGTCGCCGATGGCCCCGCAACGCAGTTCTGCTCCGCAGATTGCGCACACGGTGTTGGCGGCCAACGGGTTCACGAGCGGCCGCTCCCATCGTCGTCCTGGCCAAGCTTGTGCATCGCCTGACGCAGCAACCCCATCTGGTGCGAGAACCGCGTGCACGCATCGCACGCAAACAGATGCACGCGCAGGCTCAGGCGTTCGCCCGTGCGCAGGTCGCGGTCCATTCCGCTCACCAGCACGCGGTGCGCTTCCTTGCAGGTGAGCATTCCCCAACGGTTCGGCATGTGGTCTTTCTCGGTGGTGCAACAGATATGCGGCTCAGGCGGCGCTCGGCTGATTGCCGAACCAGTGCAGATCAAGGCACTCGCGCAGGCGCATGCGGGCACGGTAGAGCAGTGCCCAGGCATTGGTCGCGGTGATCTCCAATTCCTGACAGATTTCGTCGGTCTCCAGCTCCAGCCACTCGCGCATCATGAATACGCGGCCGACGCGCGGCGGCAGGCGGTCGACGCACATCTGCAGCACATCGAAGAACTCGCGCCGTGACAGCGCCGCATCGGGATCGCCCCAATCGGAGGGCGGGCTGACGTAATGGCCATCGGCGGCGAACAGGCTGTCGAAGACGGCTTCGTCGGAGCGCTGGCCGCCGTCATCCGATTCACCGCCTGCGAGTAGCGAGATGCGCACTTCGCGCCGCCCCGAGCGGATCGCATCGATGATCTTGTGCTTGAGGATGCCGATCACGTACGTCTTGAGCGAGGCGTTGCCGGCAAAGCGCTCGGGGTGCTCCAGCACGGCCAGGATGGTGTCGGCGACCACGTCTTCGGCCAACGCTGTGTCGCGCAATTGCAGTTGCGCAAATCGCAGCAGATGGGAGCGCAGGGCGTGGAGTTGGTCGGGTGCGATGGCCATGTTTGCCCAGGGTGTTCTTTGCTCGCAACGGTACCGTAGGCACGCAAGGTGCGCCACCGGACAGCGCTGGCTTTTCTTGTAAAATCGCGCCTGCCGAAAATGGGCTGCAACGCTTTTGTGTAGCACGCGACATTCGGCGCCCCATCATACCCGCCCAATTCGTCCAATCAGTCCGCTTAATCCCGGATGTCATCGTCATGAACGCTTCTGTTGCTGCTGCCCCCGACCCTGCTGGTCTCGACCCCGAACTCGCGCACATTGCGCCGGCGTTGAAGGCTGAAATTCTTGCGCAGGCGCTGCCTTACATTCGCAAGTTCCACGGCAAGACCATCGTTGTCAAATACGGCGGCAACGCCATGACGGAAGAAAAGCTCAAGCACGGCTTCGCGCGCGACGTGATCCTGCTCAAGCTGGTCGGCATGAACCCGGTGGTGGTGCACGGCGGCGGCCCGCAAATCGACGAAGCCCTGAAGAAGGTCGGCAAGCAAGGCACCTTCATCCAAGGCATGCGCGTGACCGACGAAGAGACCATGGAAGTGGTCGAATGGGTGCTCGGCGGCGAAGTCCAGCAGGACATCGTCATGCTGATCAACCAGTACGGCGGCCAGGCGGTCGGTCTGACCGGCAAGGACGGCGGCCTGATCCGCGCCAAGAAACTGAAGATGCCGGACCGCGAAAAGCCGGGCGAATTCATCGACATCGGCTTTGTGGGCGACATCGAGACGATCAACCCGGCCGTGGTCAAGGCGCTGCAGGACGACGCGTTCATCCCGGTCATCTCGCCCATCGGTTTTTCTGATGAAGGCCAGGCCTACAACATCAACGCTGATGTGGTGGCCGGCAAGATGGCCGAAATTCTGAAGGCCGAGAAGCTGGTCATGATGACCAACATCCCGGGCGTGATGGACAAGCAGGGCAACCTGCTGACCGACCTGTCGGCACGCGAGATCGACGAGCTGTTTGCCGATGGCACGATCTCGGGCGGCATGCTGCCGAAGATCTCGTCTGCGCTGGATGCGGCCAAGAGCGGCGTCAACTCGGTGCACATCGTCGATGGCCGGATCGAGCATTCGCTGCTGCTGGAAATCCTGACCGAACAGGCGTTCGGCACGATGATCCGCTCGCATTGATGCGAAATACCCGAGCGGCCCGGATGCGCCATGCAGCGCGCACCTGGCCGCGCGAGGTGCGGGCGGGCGCATTGTCTGACGCGCCCGCCCGGCAGCCGGTCTGGCTGTTCGACCTCGACAACACCCTCCACCATGCATCGCACGCGATCTTTCCGCAGATCAACCGGCTGATGACGGCTTACGTGGCGCGCGTGCTCGGCACCGATGACGCCACCGCCAGCCAGGTGCGGGTGGACTATTGGCGCCGCTATGGCGCCACCATTCTCGGCATGGTCCGCCATCATGGCGTCGACCCCGATGATTTCCTTGCCGAGGCCCACCGCTTTGAAGACCTGCGCGCCATGGTGCGCGCCGAGCGCGGCCTGGCCCAACTGCTGCGCGCCCTGCCGGGGCGCAAGATTCTGCTGACCAACGCGCCGGTCGCCTATGCGCGCGAGGTGCTGCGGCTCATCGGCCTGAAGCGCGCGTTTCTGCGTGAGATTGCCGTCGAGCACATGTGGGTGCACCGGCGCCTGCGGCCGAAACCCGATCCGCTGATGCTGCGCCGGCTGCTGGCGCGCGAGCGGATCGCGCCGTCGCGTGCCATTCTGGTGGAAGACACGCTCTCGCACCTCAAGCGCTACCGGCGCCTGGGGATCGGCACGGTATGGGTGACTGGCTACCTGCGGAAGGTGGAAACAGCGGTGCCGCCCGGCGTACAGCCGACTTCCACTGCCGATGCATTGCATCCGATGCAAGTGGCAGCGATGGGCGCGCGTGCAAATTCGCCACATCAGCCGGCTGCCGCACCGATTTTGTTCGCCAACCGGCCCGGCTATGTGAGCGTGAAAGTAAAATCGGTGCTTCAACTAAAACGAAGGCTTGTTCGACGCGGCTAGGCAGGGGTAACTCCGCGTTCAGAACGGGTGAGGGGCCAGGAAGTCATGAGCAACGCGCAAACGGAGTTTCCGACCGCTGAGCCGGTCGCGG
Source organism: uncultured Ralstonia sp. (assembly GCA_963512445.1). Taxonomy (GTDB): domain Bacteria; phylum Pseudomonadota; class Gammaproteobacteria; order Burkholderiales; family Burkholderiaceae; genus Ralstonia. The sequence goes on along the minus strand of CAUPMS010000014.1, from coordinate 88,787 downwards.
ATGTCGCGATAGAAGCACCGCCGGTACGCAAGCGCCCCCGCCCGGGTGAGCGCCGCGTGCAGATCCTGCAGACACTTGCCGGCATGCTGGAGCATCCGCGTGGCGAAAAGATCACTACGGCAGGATTGGCTGCCCGGCTGGACGTGTCGGAAGCGGCGCTGTACCGCCACTTCGCCAGCAAGGCGCAGATGTTCGAAGGGTTGATCGAATTCATCGAGCAGACTGTCTTTGGTCTCATCAACCAGATCACACTGCGAGAAGAGCACGGCCTGCGGCAGGCGCATGCCATCGCGCACATGCTGCTGTCGTTTGCCGACAAGAATCCGGGCATGACGCGCGTGCTGGTGGGCGATGCGCTGGTCGGCGAAGACGAGCGCCTGCCCGAGCGCATGGCGCAGTGCCTGGACCGCATCGAGGCGTCGTTCAAGCAGAGCCTGCGCATGGCGGTGACGCAGGGCGCGTGGCCGGCCGATGCCGATATTGCTTCGCGTGCCAATCTGATCGTTTGCGCGGTGCTGGGGCGCTGGCATCGGTATGCCAAGAGTGGGTTCCGTAGGTCGCCGGTGGAAGGCGCGGATGCGCAGTTGCGGGTGTTGTTGGCCTGAGCATGTATCGCCCAAAACGAAGCCCCGCACTGCGGGGCTTTTGGTTGGTGCAGCGTTGATTAGCCGATGGTGCGCACCGCCTCTGCCAACGTATGAAACCGCGCCGCAATGTGCTCCGTTTCCACATGGCCATAACCCAGCAGCAGCCCAGGCAGGCGGCGCGCATCGTCCTGGTAATAGCGTGACAGCGGCCGCGTGACGACGTCGTTGGCGAGTGCCAGATCGGCCACGGCGACGTCGTTGGTGCCGGCCGGCAATCCGAGCACGAGATGCAGGCCCGATGCGCCGTCATGCACGGGCAGCGCATCGCCGAATTCGTTGGCGATGGACGCCAGCAGCGTCTCGCGCCGCTGCGCATACACACCGCGCATGCGCCGGATGTGTGAGACGAAATGTCCTTCCGCAATGAAATCGGCCAACACGGCCTGTGTGAGGATCTGGCCGCCGCGGAACATCTCTGACAGCCCGGTTGCAAACGCATCGGCCAGCGCGGGCGGCACCACCAGATAACCGATCCGCAAGCTCGGGAACAGTACCTTCGAGAACGTGCCCATGTAGAGCACGCGTCCGCCTTCGTCCAGGCCCTGTAGCGAAGGCAGCGGGCGGCTGCCGTAGCGGAATTCGCTGTCGTAGTCGTCTTCGACGATCCACGCGTCGGTGGCGTGTGGGGTGGCCAGCAGCGCGCGGCGCCGCGCCAGGCTCATCACCGAGCCCAGCGGGTATTGGTGCGAGGGCGAGACCACCATGAGCTTGGGCGGCTTGCCTCGTTGACGGCTGCCTGCACGGATCGGCATGTCGAAGCGCATGCCTTCATCGTCCACCGGCAGCGGCACGGTGCGCACGCCCGCAGCGGTGAGTACGCTGCGCACGCCCCAGTAGCCTGGGTCTTCGATCCAGGCGCTGTCACCGGCGTCGCACAGCAGTTGCGCGATGAGCTGGAGTGACGGATGAATGCCCGCGGTGATGATGATCTGCTCGGGCTCGCACCGCACGCCACGCGCGGTGCGCAGGTAGTCGGCCAGCGCGGTGCGCAGCGGCAGGTAGCCGGCGCCCACCGGATACGTCAGCAGCGCGGGCGAGGGTTTGCGCAGCAGCCGGTTGTGCAGCCGCGACCAGATGCGCGCCGGAAACATCCGCACCTCCGGCACGCCCGGCATGAAGGCGCCCCATTGGCGTGAGCTGGCGCCCGCATCACGCACCAACGCTCGGCCGCGTGTGGAGAGCATCGGCGCGGAGGGCGTGGCCGCTTCGGTAATCGGTGCGGCCGCCACTGCGACTGCGGTAACGGCTGCGGCCAGTGCGGGCGCGGCATCGAGCCGGTCCGGTGCGGTATCGGCGACGAATGTGCCGCTGCCCACGCCCGCCGAGACGTAGCCCTCCACGCCCAACTGTTCATACACGTGGATCACCGTGTTGCGTGCAATGCCCAGTTCCGTCGACAACTGGCGCGATGAAGGCAAGCGCGTGCCGGGCTGCAGCTCGTCACGCAGGATGCCCTCTTGCAGCACGCGATACAGGCGACGGTGGTCGGGCTCGTCGCCGGGGTCGGCGCGGTCGAATCGGCGCTGCAGATAGTCGACCAGCATGCTGGCGCGGTGGGCGGGGGCGTGTTCTGCCATGGCAGGAGGGGTGGGGCCAAGTGGCTCCATCAGAAAAACGTGATTGGGTCTCATTGTACGGGGCCAATGGCTGCCAAACTGCCTCGCATCGCATCTTTCTTGACCCAACGCACACGACCGCCATGAACGCCCGAGACTCGCAACAGAACGCCCAATGGAATGCCCGCCGCCTGGCCGCTACGCCGCGTGGCGTTGGTGTGATGACCGACCGCTACGCCGAGCGCGCCGAGAACGCCCTGTTCTGGGACGTGGAAGGCCGCCGCTACATTGACTTTGCGGCCGGCATTGCCGTGGTCAACACGGGGCACCGTCACCCGCGTCTGGTGCAGGCCGTGCGCGAGCAGTTGGATCACTTCACGCACACCGCTTTCCAGATCGTGCCGTACGGTTCGTACGTTGAACTGGCCGAGCGCCTGAACACAATCACGCCCGGCTCGCACGCCAAGAAGACCGCGTTCTTCACCACCGGCGCCGAAGCGGTGGAAAACGCCATCAAGATTGCACGGGCGCACACGGGCCGTCCGGGCGTGATCGCGTTGACTGGAGCGTTCCATGGCCGTACGTTCATGGGCATGTCGCTCACGGGCAAGGTGGTGCCGTACAAGACGGGCTTCGGGCCATTCCCGGGCAGCATTTATCACGTGCCGGCGCCGGTCGCGCTGCATGGCGTGAGCACGCAGGATGCGCTCGATGCCATCGGCCGCCTGTTCAAGGCTGACATTGATCCGAGCCAGGTCGCCGCCATCATCTTCGAGCCGGTGCAGGGCGAGGGCGGCTTCTACCAAATGCCCGCCGACTTCGTGCGCGCCGTGCGTGCGCTGTGCGATGCGCACGGCATTGTGATGATCGCCGACGAAGTGCAGACCGGCTTTGCCCGCACCGGCAAGCTGTTTGCCATGGAGCACACCGGCGTGCTGCCGGACATCACGACGATGGCCAAGGGCTTGGCCGGCGGCCTGCCGCTGTCGGCCGTCACGGGCCGGGCAGAAATCATGGACGCTCCCGCCCCCGGCGGCCTCGGCGGCACTTACGCGGGCAACCCGCTGGCGGTCGCATCGGCGCATGCCGTGCTCGACATCATCGCCGACGAGAAGCTGTGCGAGCGCTCCGCCGCGCTGGGCGCACGTCTCGTCGATGCACTCAACGTTGCTAAGCCCAAGCAACCGCGCATTGCCGAAGTGCGTGGCGTGGGCGCGATGGTTGCTGTGGAGTTCAATACGCCGGACGGCAAGCCCGACGCCGACTTCACCAAGCTCGTGCAGCAACGTGCGCTGGAAGCCGGTCTGCTCCTGCTGTCGTGCGGCGTGTATGGCAACGTGATCCGCTTCCTGTTCCCGCTCACGATTGAAGACGCGGTGTTTGAAGAGGGCCTTGCCATCCTGCAACGTGCACTGGAGGGCTGACACCATGACCCGCACCGATTTGCCGGGCGCACCGGCAGCACCGATTGCGCTCAAAGACCTGGGGCTCTGGCGCACGCAGGCGTTCCTCGCCGGCACCTGGGCCGATGCCGATGACGGCGCCATGCGCGACGTGACCGACCCCGCCACCGGCCGCACCATCGGCACCGTGCCCGGCATGGGCGCGGCCGAAACGCGCCGCGCCATCGACGCCGCGCAAGTCGCGCAACGCGCCTGGCGCAAGGTGCCGGCGCGTGAGCGCGCGAAGATACTGCGCAAGCTCGCTGATCTGATGATGGAGCACCAGCAGGACCTCGCCGCCATCCTCACGGCTGAGCAAGGCAAGCCGTTGCCCGAAGCTGCGGGTGAGATCGCCTATGCCGCTTCGTTCATCGACTGGTTTGCCGAAGAAGCGCGCCGCATCTACGGCGACACCATTCCTTCGCCGCAGGGCGATCGCCGCATCGTCGTGCAAAAGGAGCCGATTGGCGTCACGGCCGCTATCACGCCGTGGAATTTTCCGATTGCGATGATGACGCGCAAGGTCGGCCCGGCACTGGCTGCGGGCTGCTCGATGGTGGTCAAGCCTGCGCTGGAGACGCCCTACTCCGCGCTGGCGTTTGCCGAGCTGGCTGCACGCGCTGGGGTGCCTGCCGGTCTGCTCTCCGTCATCACCGGCGATTCACAAGCGATTGGCGGCGAGCTGACCTCCAACCCGATCGTGCGCAAGCTCAGCTTCACCGGCTCGACGGCCGTCGGCCGCCTGCTGATGCGCCAGTGCGCGGACGACATCAAGAAGCTCTCGCTCGAGCTGGGCGGCAACGCGCCATTCATCGTGTTCGACGATGCCGACGTCGATGCGGCGGTGGAAGGCGCGATGGTCGCCAAGTACCGCAACGCCGGCCAGACCTGCGTGTGCGCCAACCGCTTCTACGTACAGCGCGGCATCTACGACGCGTTTGCCGCCAAGCTGGCCGACGCCGTGCGTGCGCTGCGCGTGGGCAACGGTACCGAACCCGGCGTGCAGCAGGGCCCGTTGATTCACATGCGCGCAATGGACAAGGTGCAACAGCACCTGGACGATGCACTGCGCCAAGGCGCGCGCGTGCTGGTGGGCGGCAAGCCGCATGCGTTGTCGGCACAGGGTGGTGCGTTCTTCGAGCCAACCGTCGTGGTCGATGCGAAGCCCGGCATGCTGCTCACGCACGAAGAGACCTTCGGCCCGCTGGCGGCACTCATTCCGTTCGACACGGAAGACGAAGCCGTGGCCGCCGCCAACGACACCGAGTTCGGCCTGGCCGCGTATTTCTACACGCGCGATCTGGGCCGCGCGTGGCGCGTGTCGGAGGCGCTGGAGTCGGGCATGGTCGGCGTCAACACGGGGTTGATCTCGACGGCGGAAGCGCCGTTTGGCGGTGTCAAGCAATCGGGCCTGGGCCGCGAAGGCTCCAAATACGGCATCGACGAGTATCTGGAGATCAAGTACATCAACATGGCTGGGCTAGGTTAAACCCGCATCGGCAGCACGCTCACACGCACAGCCCCTCGGTCTCTTCGTACGGGCTGTTCGCGTCGAATGTTTCCGGTGCGGTGTACGTGACCTGGCAGCGGTCACCGTTGCTGCGCACCAGCGAGAGCGGCTTGCCGATCTGCTCGTTCGTCAGCATGAAATTGCCCTCGCCGACGATGATGCCCATGAAGCCGCCGCCGTCTTCGTAGATGCTTGCGCCCAGCGCGGCCGGTGTGCCTTCGGAGTCGCGGATGGTCAGCAGCAACTGCTGCGTCTCGGTGGCGCCAATGCGGTAGACCCCCACGCTGCCGCGCGCCTGCTCCAGGTTGAGCGTCGTGGTGTTCAGGCGAGTGTTCAGCGGCAGGCTGCGCGAGTCCACCTGCAGCTGTCCTTTGAGGTAGGGCGCAATGTTCGGCATGACGGCGACCCCGCTGGCATTGGTCTTGGAAGAGCTACCTGGCGCCTGCAGGCGCACGCCGGCTTGGTTTTCCACTTCCACCACCGCAAAGGTGTCTCCGACCTGCGAGGGCGATGTTGCAAACGTGTTTCCAGCGTAGACAAGCGCCCCGTCAGCCGAGGCGTAGATGGAGCGGCTGCTGTTGCTCGATTGACTCACACCCGCTGCAAGCGTGCTGTATGCCGAACGGATGCTGGTTGAAGCGCTCAGGCGTTGATCGTCCTGGGTGCCGGTCACACCAATTGAATAACTCTGATCGGGCCCGATCCGGCCGTCATAGGTGCTGCCCACGGAAAGCTGGCCGGTTGGCGATTGATAGGCATTGCCGCGCAGCGAGCCGCCACCGAGCGGCATGCTCAGGCTCAGATAGGCTCCGAAGCCTTGCATGGGTTGTTTTTGGAGCGACAGATTTGCGGTGACCGGGCCGAACCGCTGCCCCACGTTAAGGCTGTGCCCAAGGGCGCTGCCAGCGTTGTTGCTGGAATAGCGGTTGTAACTGGCCACGTAGGAAACCGCGCCCCAGCGCGGATGTGCCCACGATACTGAAGCCGCAGCGCTGTGCTTCAGGCGTGGCTGATGATGTAGCGCACCGGCTTGCTCGAAGGCCTCGCTGGCATCGGCATAGCTCCCGGTGCGCGACAGCCACGACAGCGAAGTCGACACATTGCTTGCCAATCGGTAGCTCCCTTGTGCATTCAACTCGGCGCCCAGGCCGAATTCGCGTGCTCGCGTAATGCGCGCGCCCGTGCTAAGCCAAGCCCTGTCGGAGGCTGTCCAGGTCGATTCCGCGCCGATGGCCTGATACGGAGCCGAAAGCAGTCCTCCGGAGGTCAGGCGCAGTTTGTCGGTCGGGCTCATCGCCAGTTCGCCGGACAGTAGCAGCGGGCGTTCGATGTGCTCCTCGGAGGCATAGGTGCGATAACGGCCTAGCGAGGCCGACCATGTCTTGGCTTGGGTCTGGTTGTTTGCCGCGCTCAGGGCGGGCACCGTGAACTGGCGGCGTTGGCCGTCATCTTCGATGACAGTGACATCCAGATCGGCGCTACCGGCCATGCCGCTGATCTCTCCAAGCGTAAAGGGCCCCGGTTGCACCACGGTGCGGTACAGCAAGCGCCCGCGCTGGCGCACTTCGACAGTGGCCTGGCTGTTGGCCAGCCCCTGGATCGGTACCGTCAGCGTTGCGCTGCCAAGCTGTGCCTGATCGCTGCCGATTTGCGCCCCGAGGATTGGCAGCCCGCCAAAGGCCTGCCCAAGCGTGTTGATCTGCCCAAACTGGGCCAGCGCGTTGAGCGATTCCACCGGCCGCTGCACATAGGCTTCCTGCTGCTGATAGCCGTGGCCTTCATTCCCCTGTGAATACACACCACGCGAGCGCACGGCCCAACTGCCGATGTTCAAGCCCGGCTGCAGGTCAGCCTGCAAGAAATTGAAGCTGCTGATGGCGGAGTCGGTGCGCTGTGCAAACAGCCGGTAATTGAGCAGTGCCGCTGCGCCGCCGCGCAGGAATCCGTCGTCACGGCCTTCCAATGGGAAAGCGGCTTCGGGCACGGTTATGTCAAGACGGAAGTCGCCCGGGAACAGCTTCGTATCGGCCCCCTGCCAGAGTGCGGCGATATCGGTCCAGTCCTCAGACACGTCATCGCTTTGCAGGCGCAACGAGGCCAGCAGTGCTGCATTTACGCACAAGTTGCCCTCGTTATCGAATTGCGCGTCGACGTGGTAGCGGCGGCTGGCGTTGACATCCACCTGCACCGGCGAGACACCGGGCAGAAAGCGCGGCGCCTTGTTGAAGTAGTTCGCCAGATCGGTATTGAAGCCGCGCGCTGCCAATGTCTTGGCATCGAAGGTGATAGTTGCATTTGCCGTCGCCGATGCCTGGCTTGCATGCCACGCGCACAGCAGTGCTGCTGCAAGTGGAAGTAGCCGGCAAGGGACGGACATTCAGAAAACTCCTTTTTGTTCCTGGTGTGTGCAGTGAGGTACCACCAAGCTGTTGGGTGGAGGGGGATCGCCGAAGCGGTGCGCGCGCCAACGGCAAACAGCACCGGAATGGCGGCGGGTCTTGGTGGCAGACAGATGTGTAATCTTTTGAGAAGCCCTCTTCTTTTCTCCTCCATGCTGATGAATTCATGGTAGGGAGATGGGGCTTTGCGACAAATGAGAAAAGTCCGAAACGGCGCTGGATCGGGCGGCGTTAGGAAGCCATATGGTGCGCCGTGCAATGAGCGATGTGCGCTTTACAGGCCAAAGGCGAAGTTCATCGTGAGCGAGCCGTCGAGCGTCACGTCGTCCTTGACGGTGCCGCCCATAGTGGTTGTGCCGCCCAGGTGAGGTTGAACCTCAAGGTCAGCGGCAAACACCTTGCCCGATTTCAGCACGGCGGACCAGGCTGACCCCGTAGACCAGCCCATCTCGTGGGTCGAATACAGTGAGGTGGACGTCGATGCCCAAGGCGATCCAGATCCGATAACGGCTCGGAAGGCCGTGGAGTCCATGCCATCGATCGTCGGGGCGCTCATCACCACGGTGTAGTAGCCGATTTTGCCGGTCAAGTTCACGTCGCCGAGGCCGAAATTGGTCGCGCTGGGGGTGCTGACCGACGCGGCACGGTTGTCCACAACAGAGAACGTGAGAAACGTTTCGGCATCGCAGGTGACCACCCAGTTTTTCTTGAGGGCGGTCAGCGCGGTATGGGCCGTACCCGGCTTGATCAGCGTCGGTGAGATGACGTCGAAGTCATAGGCGCCATTGCCACCAGGCGCGGCAACGGTGCAAGCCGGCACGTCGATGGAGCCGATGACTTTGAGGTCAGCGGTGGGCGGTGCAGCGCTTGCGGCACTGGCAGCCAGTGCCAAGGCTGCCAGTGCTACACCTTTGAAGGTGTGGTGTCGCATGGTGGATCTCCGATGGTCGTGATCAAGCTCGCCGGGCACTCTTTATAGGCCGTAGGCAAAATTGAGCGTGAGCGAGCCGTCGAGGTCGACTTTCTCCGTGACGGGGCCGTTCATGTGGGTGCTGCCACCCAGGAAGGGCCGCACCTCAAAGTCGGCTGCAAATGTTTGACCTGCCTTCAGCGCGGTGCCACCGGTGGACCAGGCCATCGTGTAATTGGTCTTGCGGATATAGTTTTCGCCCGCGAGCACGGTGCCGGTCGACGAGGAGAACGTGGAGGCCGTGCTGTCCACGGCCGGGTTGCTGACAAACACGTTGTAATAGCCGATCTTGCCGGTCGTGTTGACATTGCCGAGGCCGAACGAAGTGTTGCCGGTCGAGCTTTCTGTGCCATCGCGGTTGTCGATGACCTTGAACGTGAGGAACGTATCGGCGTCGCAGCTCACCGACCAGGTTTTCTTGATGGGGGTCAGTGCGGTGTGCGTCGAGCCGGGTTTGATCAGCGAGGACGAAAAACGGGCGAAGTCATAGGTGCCTCCATCCGGTGCGGTGACGGAGCAGGTTGGCACAGCGATCCTGCCGGTGACCTTGAGTTCCGTCGTGGGCGGGGCGGCGTGAGCGGCGGTGGCAGCCAGCGCAAGCGCGGCCAGTGCGGCGAGTTTGAATGTGTGGCGTTGCATGAGTGATCTCTTGAACCAGGTGTTGTGCGGAAATGCCGTTGCGGGTGCGGCTTACAGGCCGAAGGCGAAGTTCATCGTCAGCGAGCCGTCGAGCGTCACGTCGTCCTTGACAGTGCCGCCCATGGTGGTTGTGCCGCCCAGTTGGGGGCGAACCTCGAGGTCAGCGGCAAACACCCTGCCCGACTTCAGCGCGGTGGACGTGGTCGTCCCCGTAGACCAGCCCATTTTGTAGGCGCCCGAATACAGGGAGGTGGTTGCGCCTCCGTTGGCGGGCAACCCGGTGTTGGTATAGAAAACGGTGGAGGTGACACCATCGACTGTCGGGGCGCTCATCATCACGGAGTAGTAGCCGATCTTGCCGGTCGTATTCACGTTGCCGAGGCCGAAATTGGCCACGCTGGGGGTGCTGACCGACTCGGCACGGTTGTCCGCAACAGAGAACGTGAGAAATGTTTCGGCATCGCAGGTGACCACCCAGTTTTTCTTGAGGGCGGTCAGCGCGGTATGGGTCGTACCCGGCTTGATCAGCGTCGGTGAGATGACGTCGAAGTCATAGACGCCATCGCCACCTGGGGCGGCGACGGTGCAACCAGGCACGTCGATGGAGCCGATGACTTTGAGTTCAGCGGTGGGCGGTGCGGCGTGTGCAGCGGCAGTGGCCAGGGCGAGCGCGCTCAGCGCGGCGAGTTTGGTGATCCGGTGTTGCATGAGGAGTCTCTTCAGGTTGGTGTTAAGGGGGGGAGTTGCAAGCCCTGCTTACAGGCCGTAGGCAAAATTGAGCGTGAGCGAGCCATCGAGGGCGACTTGCTCCGTGACGGGGCCGTTCATGTGGGTGCTGCCACCCAGGAAGGGCCGCACCTCAAAGTCGGCGGCAAATGTTTGACCTGCCTTCAGCGCAGTGCTACCGATCGACCAGGCCATCGTGTAGTTGGCCTTGCGGATATAGTTATCGCCCGTGAGCGCGGTGCCGGTCGACGAGGAGAACGTGGAGGCCACGCTGTCCACGGTCGGGTTGCTGACAAGCACGTTGTAATAGCCGATCTTGCCGGTCGTGTTGACATTGCCGAGGCCGAATGCGCCGTTGTCGCTCGGGTAGCTCGACGAGCTGTCGCGGTTGTCGATGACCTTGAACGTGAGGAACGTATCGGCGTCGCAGCTCACCGACCAGGTTTTCTTGATGGGGGTCAGTGCGGTGTGCGTCGAGCCGGATTTGATCAGCGTGGACGAAAAGCGGCCGAAGTCATAGGTGCCTGCATCCGGTGCGGCGACGGTGCAGGTTGGCACAGCGATCCTGCCGGTGACCTTGAGTTCTGTCGTGGGCGGGGCGGCGTGGGCGGCCATGGCGGCCAGCGCAAGCGCGGCCAGCGCGGCGAGTTTGACGGTACGGTGTCGCATGAAAAATCTCCTGGGGTTGGGATGGTGGAAAAGCCGTGGCAGAAGACTTCCCCCGACCACCACCAGCCCGGCGAAAACCTGGTTGTCGGCGATGCTTTATTCAGCCCCACCGACTGGCAGCGCCACGGCGTCGAGCGTGTAGCCATAGCGACTGAGCGGGACGACGTTCACGGTGCTGGGCTGGGCCGTGATGGGCACGCGCTTGGTCGCGCCCGGCATCACATAAGCGGCGTCCAGGTTCACGATTTGGTTGCCGGGCATGAGCGTGAGCGAGCGGCCCAGGCGGATCACATGTTTGCCGGGGTTGTGCAGCACCAGCTCATCGGCCGAAGCGCTGAGCTTGAGGTCGCGCCAGGGGTCATTGACCTTGGGCACGGCAGTGGGCTGGATCAGAAAGCCGATCTCCTGGCGCACTGGAAAGACCATCGCGCTTTGCTCGCTCTGTTGGGTGACGCCCTCGAAAGACGCTTTGAGCATGACTTCACGATCGAGCGGAGCGCCCTTCTTGAGTACGAAGTTCACCTGCTGGCTCTGACCCGGATCAATGCGGGTGATCGGCGGTGCAACCAGCACGCGGCCAGCAAAGGTCTCGTCCTCCAGGTTGTCGAGCTTGGTAACCAGCAGGATCGGGCTTTGGCCATCGTTTTTCACGTTGAACGCCACGCGGGAGTCCTGCTCGGGCAGCACGACGGTCGTGCTTTGCAGGGTGAACGTGCTGGCGTTGGCCGCGCTCACGCAAAACGCAGAACCAGCGGCCAGTGCACACAGCGCCAGCTTGAAAAACGAACCACGCCTTTGGTGGGATGTTTGAACTTTCATGAAACCCGCTCCTTTTCGTACCTGTATCGATGGCTTCATGGTAGGGACGCAGGTGCGTGCTCAAAATGAGAAAAGTCCTAAACGACTACTTGGGTTTCCGCGTGGTTGGTGACAATGCGGTTGGCGGGCTCGTGCGAAGTGGGGCTCGCGTCGGGGCGCATTTGATCTATACTCACCACCTTTACAGCGCGCCGATTTGACGACTGGCTTGCGGGCGCGCGGGAGCTTCAGCATGTGGTGCTGGGCTCTCATTACAAATGCGGCTAAAGAGGTTCGGTCAGAACGAGGGCATCCGCCCAACGTGCGCCACCTGAGAACCCGATTGGTTGCAACATCAGCGTTGCCGGTCGGGTTTTTTCTTTGGTGCCATGACAGACCTCCAGGGGGTTCCCGCAGACGCTGCGGCAGTGATCGAGACGCCACCATCCTCGGTCAATACGGCGGCACACACCGGCAAACCAGCCAACGCCATCGGCCTGGTCGTGCCAGAGCGCATGCACTTTGCCGAGCCGCTGCAGCTGCGCAACGGCTCGCAAATCAGCGGCTACGACCTGATGGTCGAGACCTATGGCACGCTCAATGCCGACCGCTCCAACGCCGTGCTCATCTGCCACGCGCTCAATGCCTCGCATCACGTGGCGGGTGTGCATGCGGAGGGTGAGGTCGGCTGGTGGGACAACATGGTCGGCCCCGGCAAACCGGTGGATACCAACCGCTTCTTCGTCATCGGGGTGAACAACCTCGGCTCGTGTTTCGGCTCCACCGGCCCGATGAGCCCGCACCCCGAGACCGGCCTGCCGTACGGCGCGCGCTTCCCCGTGGTGACGGTGGAGGATTGGGTCAATGCCCAGGCGCGCGTGGCAGATCGCTTCGGCATCCAGCAATTCGCGGCGGTGATGGGCGGCAGCCTCGGCGGCATGCAGGCGCTGGCCTGGAGCCTGATGTACCCGGAGCGGCTGCGGCATTGCGTGGTGGTGGCGTCCACGCCCAAGCTGTCGGCGCAGAACATCGCCTTCAACGAGGTGGCACGCAGTGCGATTCTGTCTGACCCCGACTTCCACGGCGGCGATTACTACGCACACAACGTCAAGCCCAAGCGCGGCCTGCGCGTGGCTCGCATGATCGGCCACATCACGTATCTGTCAGATGAAGACATGGCCGCGAAATTCGGCCGCGAGCTGAAAGCCGAAGACATCCGCTTCTCGTTCGACGTCGAGTTCCAGGTGGAGAGCTACCTGCGCTATCAGGGCGACAAGTTTGCCGAGTACTTCGACGCGAACACGTATCTGCTGATCACGCGCGCGCTCGATTACTTCGACCCCGCGTTGGCATATGGCGGCAACCTTACCCGCGCGGTGGCGCACACGCAGGCGAGCTTCCTCGTCGTCAGCTTCATGACTGACTGGCGCTTCGCTCCGGCGCGCAGCCGCGAGCTGGTCAAGGCGCTGCTCGACAACAAGCACCGCGTGACCTATGGCGAGATCGACGCGCCGCACGGCCACGACGCCTTCCTGCTGGAAGACGCGCGTTACCACGCGCTGGTGCGCGCTTATTACGAACGTATCGCGCAGGAGATTGGCGCATGACTACCGAAACGTTGAATGCGCTGAACCCTGCTGTGCCGAACATCCTGGCCGATCGGGCAGACTTTCGCGCCATCGCGCGCTGGATCGAGCCGCGCTCGTCGGTGCTCGATCTGGGTTGTGCAGACGGCAGCCTGCTGAGCGTGTTGCAGAACGAACTCGACGTGCAGGCCTACGGCATCGAGATCGACGACGCAGGCGTGCTGGCCACCACGCAGAAGGGCGTGCACGTGATCCAGCAGAATCTCGAAGGCGGGCTGGCGCTGTTCGAAGACAAGAGCTTCGACACGGTCATCCTGTCGCAGACGCTGCAGACCATCCACAACACCGCGCAGGTGCTGCGCGAGATGCTGCGCGTGGGGCGCGAGTGCATCGTTTCATTCCCGAACTTTGGCTACTGGTCGCATCGGTTGTCGATCTTCCGCGGGCGCATGCCGGTGTCGGAATCGCTGCCGTATGAGTGGTATGACACGCCCAACGTGCGCGTGCTGACCATCCGCGACTTTGAAGCGCTGGCGCCCAAGGTGGGGCTGGTGATTCTCGATCGCGTGGTGTTGCACGAGGGCAATGTGGTGCATTGGGGCGCCAACTGGCGCGGCAGCGTGGCGGTGTATCGGGTGCGCGCAGGCTGATTGCCTCGGCATTCATGTGCGTGCCGGGTATACGGGGTGTGCCGGTTTGATCGCACCCGCGCGCCGCTGGCCGGCGCGCTACACTGGGTCATCTTCCGGTGAGGAGCGCGCGATGAGCAGACAAACCAAGTGCAGGGTTCCGCGCATGCTGCAGACGGTGCTGGCGGTGGCGATGAGCGTGGCGATGTTCTCTGCGCTCGCTGCAACGTCGCCCGCCGACACCCAGGGCGATGCTGCCGCCCTCACCCAGATCGCCATCGCGCACTACGAAAAGAACGACTTCGGCCACGCCCTCGACGAGTTTGCAGAGGCAGCGCAGCGCGGCAACCGCCTTGCGCAATTCAACTACGCGATGATGCTGATGCGCGGCGAAGGCACCGTCGCCCGGCCTGAAGAAGCTGTCAAATGGCTGCGCCGCGCGGCCGACAACCAGATGACCCACGCGCAGTTTGCCTACGGCGAATTGTTCGAGCGCGGCGAGCTGGTGCCGCGTTCTCTGGAAGAGGCCAACAAGTGGTATGAGCGTGCCGCCACCGGCGGACACGTCGAGGCGCAGCGCGCGCTGGCCACCAACTACTTCACCGGCCGGGGCGTACCGCGTGACTACAAGCGCGCCTTTACCTGGTACAAGAAGGCGGCCGACGGCGGCGATGCGCCATCGCAGTACATCGTCGGCAGCTACTACGAGCGCGGCGAGCCCGGCGTGGTGCCGCAGGATATCGAGCAGGCCAAGAGCTGGTACGGCCGCGCTGCGGCACAGGGCGACGTGGGCGCGCTGGGCAAGCTGCGCGAGCTGGTGGAGAAAACCTACCGCGCCAAGCATGGTGACCCGCCCACAGCGGCACGCCAGTCCATGTAGTGCGCACAAAAGAAAAACCGCCGGGCATGGTTTCATGCACCGGCGGTTTTCTTTGAAGCGTGTTCAACCGTTCATCAACAGCAGCGGCCGACGCGTCCTTGGTAGCGCGCGTCCTGGCGTTCGCGGAAGAACGCCTCGTACGTCATGATGGCCTGCCCGGGATGAGTCTCCTGCATGTGGCGGACGTAGGTGTCGTAGTCCGGCACGCCCACCATCAGGCGCAGCGTCTGGCCCAGGTAGCGGCCGAAGGTTTCGAGTTCTTCGCGCATGCGGGTGCTCAGGCGCCCAGCGCTTCGTACGGCGTTTCGTTGGCGGTCGGGCGGCTCGCGGCGCGCGCCTTGAGCACCGTACGCACGCCGTACCACGCAATGCTTACCACCACCAGAATGAACAGGCCGCACAGGAACGCGTCGATACGGTCGTTCAGCACCACCTGCTGCATCTGCGCCATCGACTTGGCCGGGGCCAGCAGCTTGCCTTCGGCAATCGCGGTGGCGTACTTGTTGGCGTGGGCCAGGAAACCGATCTTCGGGTCCGGGTCGAACAGCTTCTGCCAGCCTGCCGTGAGCGTGCAGATCAGCAGCCAGATGGTCGGCAGCAGCGTCACCCACACGTAGCGGTCGCGCTTCATCTTGACCAGCACGCAGGTGCCGAGCGTGAGCGCAATCGCGGCCAGCATCTGGTTGGAGATGCCGAACAGCGGCCACAGCGTGTTGATGCCGCCCAACGGATCAACCACACCTTGATACAGGAAGTAGCCCCACAGTGCGACGGTCGCGGCCGTTGCGATCAGGTTGGCGACCAGCGAATCCGTGCGCTTGAGCGCGGGCACGAAGGTGCCGAGCAGATCCTGCAACATGAAGCGGCCGGCACGCGTGCCTGCATCCACGGCGGTGAGGATGAACAGCGCCTCGAACAGAATCGCGAAGTGGTACCAGAAGGCCATCATGGCCTGGCCGCCCACCACCTGGTGCAGGATGTGTGCCATGCCCACGGCCAGCGTGGGGGCGCCGCCTGCGCGGGCGAGGATGGTGTTCTCGCCGACGTCCTTGGCGGTCTGGATCAGCACGTCAGGCGTGATGACGAAGCCCCAGGTGGAGAGCGTCTGCGCCACCGCGTCCGGCGTGGCGCCCACGAGCGCCGCCGGGCTGTTCATCGCAAAGTACACGCCCGGGTCGATGACCGAAGCGGCCACCAGCGCCATGATCGCGACGAACGATTCCATCAGCATCGCGCCGTAGCCGATGAAGCGCGCCTGGGTTTCGTTCTCCAGCAGCTTGGGCGTGGTGCCCGACGAGATGAGCGAGTGGAAGCCCGACACCGCGCCGCACGCAATCGTGATGAACAGGAACGGGAACAGGTTGCCCGACCACACCGGGCCGCCGCCGCCCGCAAATTGCGTAAGTTGTGGCATCTGCATCTTGGGCGCGACGATCAGGATGCCGATGGCCAGCGCCATGATCGTGCCGATCTTCAGGAAGGTCGACAGGTAGTCGCGCGGGGCCAGCAGCAGCCACACCGGCAGCACCGAGGCGACAAAGCCGTAGCCGATCAGCATCCACGTGAGCGCCTTGCCGTCGAACGTGAACAGCGGCGCCAGCGCGGCATTCTCGTGCACGGCCTGCCCGCCGATGATGGCCAGCATCAGCAGCACGAAACCGATGATGGAAATCTCGCCGATGCGGCCCGGGCGGATGTAGCGCACGTACACGCCCATGAACAGCGCGATGGGAATCGTCGCGGCCACCGTAAAGGTGCCCCACGGCGAGCCGACCAGCGCTTTCACCACGATCAACGCCAGCACGGCCAGGATGATGATCATGATGAGGAACGCGCCGAACAGCGCGATTACGCCGGGCACCGTGCCCATCTCGCTTTTCACCAGATCGCCCAGCGAGCGGCCGTCGCGGCGGGTGGAGATGAACAGCACGATGAAATCCTGCACCGCGCCGGCAAACACCACGCCGGCCAGAATCCACAGCATGCCCGGCAGATAGCCCATCTGCGCGGCCAGCACGGGGCCCACCAGCGGGCCGGCACCGGCAATGGCCGCGAAGTGGTGGCCGAACAGCACGTTCTTGTTGGTGGGGACGTAGTCGAGCCCGTCGTTATGCACCCAGGCGGGTGTCTTGCGGGTGCCGTCCAGGCCGAGCACGCGGTCGGCAATGAAGCGGCTGTAGTAGCGATACGCGATCAGGTAGATGCACACGGCGGCCACCACCACCCACAGCGCGCTGACTGCCTCGCCGCGCGCAAGCGCAACGGTGGCAAAGGCGAACGCGCCAAGAATGGCGACGGCCAGCCAGATCAGGTGTTGCCTGATGAAGCTCATGTCGGTCTCCTCGAACCTTGGTCGAAGTTGCTGGATATGAATGCGGGATGTGGGCTCATCCCTGCGAATGGGTCTTGCCGACCATGGGCCGGGCGGCAAGGGCGTGTAGTATTTGCCAGCCTTAGCACTCGCCACAAGCGGAGAACTACGCAGCACACGTCCGTAGTTCTACGCAAAAGGCGTCACGTTCAATCGAGACTGCGCCGCCACCTTGTGAAGCTGTCACGCAAGTGCCGCGTTTTGCCATGAAGCTCCGCCAGAAGATCCTGCTGCTCGCCGTCGCCCCGCTGACCATCGCCATGCTGGCGATCATGCTGACCGTGCGGCACCAGTCGATTGCGCTGGCGCGGCACGAGCGGCAACTGGTGGAGTCTGCGTATCTGCAGGCCAAGGAAACCGAGCTGCGGTCTTACGTAAAGCTTGCGCAGAGCGCTATCGCACCGCTGCTTGCGTCGGGTCATAGTGGTGACCCAGCGCGGGATGAAGCCACGCGCGACGAAGCCATGCGCACCCTCGCCCGCCTCGACTTCGGCACCGACGGCTACTTCTTCCTTTATGACCTGCGCGGCCGCAACCTCATGCATCCGCGCCAGCCTGAACTTGTGGGGCGCGACCTGTGGGGCCTGACGGACTCGGGTGGCCAGCCCACCATCCAGAAACTGGTGGCCGCCGCGCAGGCCGGCGGCGGCTTCGTGCGCTACATGTGGGACAAGCCATCTACGCACCAGAGCGTGCCCAAGCTCGGCTATGTGGAGCCGATTCCGCAGTGGGGCTGGATGGTCGGCACCGGCCTGTACCTGGATGACATCGAACAGACGCTGGGCGAGATTGACCGGCGCGCGCAGGCCAACATCGACCAGACGCTGGCCTGGGTGGTCGGCATTGCGGCGATCAGCATCCTGCTGGTGGCCGGCAGTGGTTTGGCGCTCAATGTGAGTGATCACCGCCAGGCCGATGCCAAGCTGCGGCAGCTCGCGCAGCAAGTGGTGACGTCGCAGGAAGACGAACGCGCGCGCGTCTCGCGGGAGCTGCACGACGGCATCAGCCAGGTGCTGGTGTCGACCAAGTTGCTGCTCGAAACCGCGCACGGTCATCTCGAAAACGCGCCGGCACCAGACAAGGCGGCCAGCATGCTGCGCCGTGCGCTTGATCGGTTGAACGGCGCGCTGGGCGAGGTGCGGCGCGTGTCGCACAACCTGCGCCCCGCGTTGCTGGATGATCTCGGCTTGGCCGCCGCGCTGGAACTGCTCGTGCGCGAAACGCGCGAGGCGCATGAAGACAGCCAGCCGGAGTTTGCGATAGCGCTCGAACTTGTCGGCCCGCCCGTGCAGTTGCCGGACGCGTGCAACACCGCGCTGTTCCGTATCGCGCAAGAGGCCATCTCCAACATCGAGCGCCATGCCACGCAGGCCACGCGCATCGGCGTGTTGCTTGAAAACGATATCGATACCGTGCGCCTGTCCATTCGCGACAACGGCCCCGGCTTCGATGTGGAATCCGTGCAAGTGGACCCGCAACACGGCATCGGCCTGCGCAACATGCGTGAGCGCATGGCCGCGCTGGGCGGCACCTGTACCATCGTCTCCAGCGCGCACGGCACCGAGGTGTGCGCCGTGCTGCCGCATATCGTCATCGCTCAACTGGCTTCGGCCCCATCGTCCCCGCTCGTATGAGTATGAATATGCGACCACTCGCGCCCGTCAAACTGCTCCTGGTTGATGACCACCCGCTGGTGCGCGACGGTGTGCGCGTGCGGCTGGAGGCCGTGCCGCATTTCGAAGTGGTGGGCGAAGCCGGCGACGCCGATGCGGCACTGCAAGCCGCGCGCACGCTGTCGCCCGACCTGGCGCTGATGGACATCGGCATGCGCGGCATGAACGGCATCGCGCTCACCGAAAAATTTGCGGAAGCGTTTCCGGAGATTGCCGTGCTGGTGCTGTCGATGCACGACAACCTGGAGTACGTGCGCCAGGTGATTCGTGCTGGCGCGCGTGGCTACGTGCTCAAGGACGCGCCCGCCAGCGAACTGGTCGAAGCCATTGATGCCGTGCTGGCCGGCCGCCCGTTCTACAGCGCGCAGTTGGCGATGCGCATGGCCGAGCAGGCCATCATGCCCACGCCGGTCGAGGCCCTTACGCCGCGCGAGCGCGACATCCTCGACGGCATCGCCAAGGGCTATGCCAACAAGCGCATCGCCGATGAGCTGGGCCTGTCGGTGCGCACGGTGGAATCGCACCGCCTGAACCTCAAGCGCAAGCTCGGCATCGAGGGCCAGGCAGAACTGGTGAAGTTTGCGGTGGAGTTGGGCAAGGGCCGCTGACGGCGCGTCAGTTCGCTTTCACGCCTTCCACGTACTCACGCACCATCGCCTCGAACGAAATATCGCGGCCGAAACCCATCGCATCGGCGCGGGCGGTATTGAAGCGCGCCGGCCAACTCTGCACGATGGCCTTGATGCGCGCGTCCGGTTCCCAGCGGATGCGCTCGGCCGGCGCATCGCCCGCCACCTTGCGCAGCGCCTCGACCATCTCACCCACACGCACCGTAATGCCCGGCAGATTGAGCGAACGGCGAAGGCCCCACGCCGACGCCGGCAGCGTGTAGGCATGCAGCAGAGAGGCCACCACCTGGCGCGGTGAGGCCAGCCACAGTTCGGTCTCGGCCTCCACCGGGCAGATGGCTTCAACACCCGCCAACGGCTCGCGGATGATGCCGCTGGCAAAGCTCGACGCCGCGCCGTTCGGCTTGCCGGGGCGCACTGACACCGTCGGGATGCGCACCGCGCGGCCGTCGATGTAGCCCTTGCGCGAATACTCGCCCACCAGGAATTCGCCCATCAGCTTCTGCACGCCGTACGAGGCTTGCGGCGTGGCCGCCGTGTCATCGGTCACGACGGCAGGCAGTTGACCACCGAACACCGCCACTGAGCTGGCGAACAGCACCCGGGGCGCGCGACCGGTCTTGGCCTGCTGCGCACGCAACGCGTCGAGCAGCGCACGCGTGCCGTCCAGGTTCACACGCATGCCGAGGTCGAAATCCGCTTCCGCCGTGCCGCTCACCACGGCGGCCAGATGGAACACGCCGCCCACCCGGTCGTCGATCACCTGCGCGATCAGCGCGGGGTCGGACGCGTCGCCGCTCACGTAGCGCACCCGCGCATCGGCAATCTGGCCGGCCACCTGGTCGAGCACGATGAAGGTGTCGACCGGCTGCAGGGTGCCGTCCGGACCGGGCAGGCCGGGTGCCGCAAGCAGTGCCGCCAGCACGCGCTGACCCAGGAAACCGGCGCCGCCGGTGATGACGATGTTCATGGTGTCTCCTTGCTGTACTGCCCGACGGTGGCCGCCTGGGCGTTTGGTGAAAGCCCCTAAGGACTCCCTAGGGTAAACGTTGATGAAGCTCCGTGGCTCAACTTGTATGATGACACGACGAATTTACGATTGCCAAGTCATCCTGATCCCTATGTTTGAACGACTCGACGCCGCGCCCTCCCTGTCCGACCGCGTGGCCCAGACCCTGATGGACAAGATCGACGCGGGCGAACTGCGCCGCGGCGAACGCATGCCGTCTGAGACCGTGCTCGGCCAGGAATTCGGCGTGAGCCGCACGGTGATCCGCGAGGCCATCTCGCGCCTGCGTCACGAAGGCGTGGTCGAGGCACGTCAGGGCAGCGGCGTGTACGTCACGCAGCAGGCCGGGCTCAAGCCGCTGCGTATCGACGCGGCGCAGGCCGGGTCGATCGACGCCGTGCTGCACATCATCGAGCTGCGCCGCGCGCTGGAGGCCGAAGGCGCCGCACTGGCCGCCCAGCGCCGCAACGACGCTCAGATGATCGAGATCGATGCCGCACTCGACAGCATCGACGCCGCCGTGGCCACCGGCGGTGATGGTGTGGCCGAAGACCTGCGCTTTCACCGGGCCATCGCGGCGGCCAGCGGCAATCCGTTCCTCGTGCAGGCGCTCGGCTTCTTCAGTCAGTACCTGGAAGAAGCGATTGGCGTGACGCGCAGCAACGAAGCGCGCCGCGAAGACTTTGCCCGCCAGGTACGCGACGAGCACCGCGCGATGGTCGAGGCCATCCGCAAGCACGACGCACTGGCCGCGCGCAATGCCGCGCAGACCCACATGTTCAATGCCGCACGTCGCCTGGCCGAGGGCTGTGACGCTGCGCAAGACTGATTTCAGGAGCATTTCATGACGCAATCGATGGCTGACCCGACGGTCAAACGGGTCGGCGTGATCGGACTCGGCGCCATGGGCTTGGGCATTGCCAAGACCCTGCGCCACAACGGCTACACCGTGTACGCGTGCGACGCGCGTCCCGGCGCCGCCGCGGATTTCGCTAAGGAGGGCGGCGTGGCCTGTGCCTCGCCCGCTGAAGTGGCGGCCGGCGCGGACGTGGTGGTTTCGGTGGTGGTCAATGCGGCGCAAACCGAGGCGGTGCTGTTTGGCGAGCACGGCGCGGCCGCCGCCATGCAGCCGGGCAGCACGTTCGTGATGTGCTCCACGGTGGACCCGAACTGGTCGATCTCCCTTGAAGCGCGCTTGGCGCAAAGCGGCATCCTGTACGTGGACGGCCCGATCTCCGGCGGCGCCGCCAAGGCCGCTTCGGGCCAGATGACGATGATGACCTCGGCCACGCCCGAGGCTTACGCGGCTGCGGGCCATGTGCTCGACGCCATGGCCGGCAAGGTCTATCGCCTGGGCGACAAGGCGGGCGCGGGCAGCAAGGTCAAGATCATCAACCAGCTGCTCGCCGGCGTGCATATCGCCGCCGCCGCGGAAGCGATGGCCCTGGGCCTGCGCGAAGGCGTGGAAGCCGATGCGCTGTACGAAGTCATCACCAACAGCGCGGGCAACAGTTGGATGTTCGAAAACCGCATGGCCCACGTGCTGGCCGGTGACTACACGCCGCTGTCCGCCGTCGATATCTTCGTCAAGGACTTGGGGCTCGTGCTCGATACGGCGCGCGCGACCAAGTTCCCGCTGCCGCTGGCCGCCACTGCGCACCAGATGTTCATGCAGGCGTCCACCGCCGGCTATGCCAAGGAAGACGACTCCGCTGTGATCAAGATCTTCCCGGGCATCACGCTGCCGGAGGGCAAATCGGCATGAGCGCTGTGCAGACTTCCCGCCCCGTGCTCGGTTGCATCGCCGACGATTTCACGGGGGCGACCGACCTGGCCAACATGCTCGTGCGCGCGGGCATGCGCACCGTGCAGACCATCGGCGTGCCGCAAGCTGGCGATGAAGCGATTGCTGCCGATGCTGACGCCATCGTTGTCGCGCTGAAATCGCGCACGATTCCGGTGGCCGATGCCGTGCAGCAATCGCTCGCTGCGCTGCACTGGCTGCAAGCGCGGGGCTGTTCGCGCTTCTTCTTCAAATACTGCTCGACCTTCGATTCGACCGACGACGGCAACATCGGCCCCGTGGCCGAAGCGCTGATGGCCGAACTGGGCACCGACTTCACGCTGGCCTGCCCGGCCTTTCCCGAGAACGGCCGCACGATCTTCCGTGGTCATCTGTTTGTGGGCCACGTGCTGCTCAATGCCTCGGGTATGGAGCACCATCCGCTCACGCCGATGCGCGATCCGAACCTCGTGCCGGTGCTCGCGCGCCAGAGTGCGGGCAAGGTCGGCCTGCTGCGCTACGACACCGTCATGCGCGGCGCGCAAGCCGCGCGTGATCAGGCGCAGCAACTGCGCGCCGATGGCGTGAAGCTGGCGGTTGCCGATGCCATCTCCAACGACGACCTGATCGTGCTGGGCGAAGCGTTTGCCGATTTGCCGCTGCTGACGGGCGGCTCGGGCCTGGCGCTGGGCCTGCCTGCGCAGTACCGCCGCGCCGGACTGATCACCGAGCATGGCGATGCGGCGCAACTGCCGGCGATGGCGGATTCGGCCGTCGTGCTGTCGGGCAGTTGCTCGCGTGCGACGAATGCGCAGGTGGCGCACTGGCGCGCCTCGCGCCCGGCGTTCCAGATCGATCCGATGGCGCTGGCCGAGGGCAAACCGGTGGTGGTCGAGGCGCTCGATTTCCTGCACCGCCACGCAGGTCAGACGGTGCTGGTGTATGCCACCAGCGCGCCCGAGCAAGTGGCCCGGGTGCAGCAGGCGCTGGGCGTGGAGCGCGCTGGCAAGCTGGTCGAAGACGCGCTCGGCCGCCTCGCTCGCACGCTGTATGCCGATGGCGTGCGCCGCTTCGTGGTGGCCGGCGGCGAGACCTCGGGCGCGGTGGTGCAGGCGCTCGACGTGCGCGCGCTGCGCATCGGCCCGCAGATCGATCCGGGTGTGCCCTGGACGGCCACCATCGGCAGTGACCCGGTTGCTCTGGCGCTCAAGTCGGGCAACTTCGGCACGGTCGATTTCTTCGAGAAGGCACTCGCGCAACTGGCGCAGGCAACGACGGAGCCGGTCGCATGATCGCCATATCGGAGGACCGCAGCGAAAACGCGCTGCGCGAAGAGATCGCGCGTGTGGGCCAGAGCCTCTATGCACGCGGCTACACGGTCGGCACGGCGGGCAACATCAGCGCGCGCCTGCCCGACGGGTGGCTCATCACGCCCACCGACGCATGCCTCGGCACGCTGGACCCGGCGCGCATCGCCAAGGTCAGCACGGCGGGCGAGTGGGTCAGCGGCGGCAAGCCCTCGAAGACGCTCGCCCTGCATCGCGGCATCTACGATCGCAATGCCGACGCGCACGCCGTGGTGCACACGCATTCGACGCACCTAGTGGCGCTCACGCTGGCCGGCGTCTGGCGCGAGGCCGACGTGCTGCCGCCCATCACGCCGTACTACGTGATGAAGGTCGGCCATGTGCCGCTCATCGCGTATCAACGCCCTGGGCATCCGGATGTGGCCGCACAGATTGCCGCACTGGCCAATGAGGTGCGCGCCGTGCTGCTCGATCGCCTGGGCCCCGTGGTGTGGCACGGCTCGGTCTCGAACGCGGCCTACGCCCTGGAGGAACTGGAAGAAACCGCGCGACTCTGGCTGATGACCAGCCCGAAGCCCGCACCGCTGTCCGACGCGCAGATCGACGAGCTGCGCCAGACGTTCGGGGCTCGCTGGTAGCTGTTGCGCTGCGGCCCACATAAAACCTACATCGGAGACCACATGAATACTTCCACCGCCACCACGGCGGCGCTGCCAGTGCACGCCGTCTCAAAGGAAGACAGCGTGTACGCACGCGTGTCGCGCCGCATCGTTCCGCTCATCATGCTGTGCTACGTAGTCGCGTATCTCGACCGCGTGAACGTCGGCTTTGCCAAGCTGCAGATGTTGCAGGCGCTGAACTTTTCCGAGACGGTGTATGGCTTGGGCGCTGGCATCTTCTTCCTCGGCTATTTCCTCTTCGAGGTGCCGAGCAACCTGCTGATGAGCAAGATCGGCGCGCGCATCTGGATCGCGCGGATCATGATCACCTGGGGTTTGATCTCGGGCGCGTTCGCTTTCGTGCAGACGCCCACGCAGTTTTACGTGATGCGTTTCCTGCTGGGCCTGGCGGAAGCCGGTTTCTACCCCGGCATCATCCTGTACCTGACGTACTGGTATCCGTCGCACCGCCGCGCACGCATCGTGGCGATGTTCATGGCGGCCATCCCCATCTCGGGCATCTTCGGCAATCCGCTGTCGGGCTGGATCATGAGCGTGTTCCACGACAACGGCGGCTGGCAGGGCTGGCAGTGGATGTTCGTGATCGAAGCCATTCCCGCCGTGCTGGTCGGCCTGCTGGTGCTGTGGAAATTCGATGACAGCATCCGCCGCGCCAAGTGGTTGAGCGAAGATGAAAAGCAGATTCTCGAAGCCAACATCGCCGCCGACAACAAAGGCAAGACCGAACACCCCGGCATCGGCAAGGTGTTTTCGGACCCGCGCGTGTGGGGCATGAGTCTGATCTACTTCGCCTTCGTGATGGGCCAGTACGGGCTGACCTTCTGGATGCCGACGCTGGTGAAGAGTGCCGGTGTGAAGGACACCTTCATGGTGGGCGTGCTCTCCGCCATTCCGTATGTTTGCGCGGCGATCACGATGGTGCTGATCGGCCGCAGCGCCGATGCGCGCCGCGAGCGTCGCTGGCACCTCGTCGTGCCGGCCCTGATGGGTGCCGTCGGTTTTGCGGCGGTGGCGACGGCGGGCAACAACGTGGCGTTGTCGATCGTGTTCCTGTCGTTGGCCGCTGCCGGTGTGCTGACCTGCGCGCCGCTGTTCTGGTCATTGCCGACCGCGTTCCTGCAAGGCACGGCCGCCGCTGCCGGCATCGCCGCCATCAACTCGGTGGGCAACCTGGCCGGCTTCGTGAGTCCTTATATGATCGGTGCCCTCAAGGACATGACCGGCAGCACGTCTGCAGGCATGTATGCATTGGCCGGCGTGCTGGTGCTCGGTTGTATCGCCGTGCTGCGTACGCCAGCCAAGTTGGTCAACAAATAAGCAAAATCGTCTTCAGAGGTTTGTCATGCCGCGCTTTGCCGCCAATCTGTCCATGATGTACCAGGAGCACGCGTTCCTCGACCGCTTTGCCGCCGCGGCAAAAGATGGCTTCGAGGGCGTGGAATTCCTCTTTCCCTACGACTTCGACAAGGCCGAGATCCGCACCCGCCTTGACGACGCTGGCCTTACGCAGGCGCTGTTCAACGCACCGCCCGGCGACTGGGCTGGCGGCGAGCGCGGCATGGCCTCATTGCCGGGGCGGGAAGCGGAATTCAAGCGCGGCATTGCGACGGCGCTGGAATATGCGCAGGTGCTCGGCAACACGCGCCTGCACGTGATGGCAGGCCTGCTGCCCGCCGGTGCCGACCGCGCACGCCATCAGGCCACCTACGTGAGCAACGTCGCCTACGCCGCACGCGAGGCCGCTGGCGCGGGCATCACCATCGTGCTCGAGCCGATCAACACGCGCGACATGCCGGGCTTCTTCCTCACGCATCAGGCGCAGGCGCATGCAGTCTGCAAGGAGGTCGGTGCGCCCAACCTGAAAGTGCAGTTCGACCTGTACCACGCGCAGATCATGGAGGGCGATCTGTCGGTCAAGCTCAAGCAGTATGTGGCGGATGTCGGCCACGTGCAGATTGCCGGCGTGCCCGATCGCCATGAGCCAGATGAAGGCGAACTGAACTACCCGCATCTCTTTGCACTGCTGGATACGCTTGGCTACGACGGCTGGGTCGGGTGTGAATATCGTCCGCGTGCGGGGACGAGCGAGGGGCTGGGGTGGCTCAAGCGTTGGCGCGAAAGCCAACGCTGATCGGCATCGCCTCAAACAAGAACGGCCGGAGCTGCACGCGCAGTCCGGCCGTTGCTTTTTGGGGGGGGGCTGCTTACGACTGGCAGGCGCCCAAACGCGCCGGTTCCTTAATCAGCGACCGCGACGTCGGCATGTGGCCGTACGACGGCGGTTCTGCCTTGCGGGTGGTGGCTTCGAGTTGCATGCCGATGACTTCCGCAGCGTGCGCGGCCGAGGCGCCGCTGGTGCCGCTGGTGCCGACCACGAGGCGATAACCGCCGCCGCGTACGGTCTGGATCAGACCATCGCAGGGCGTACCGGCCAATGCCACGCGCAGCTTGCGCACGTGCACATCCACGGTGCGCTCACCCACGAATACATGGTTGCCCCACACGCGGTCCAGCAACTGCGTGCGTGAATGCACACGCTGTGGGTGCGCCACAAGGAAGTGCAGCAGGCGGAATTCCAGCGGGCTGAGCGGAATGGCGCGTGGGCCGGTTTCGGTCTGCGCTGTCACGCCCAGCGTGAGCGGATCGAGGCGCAGGCCATTGACCTGCAGGATGTCATCGCCATGCTGATGCGGCACACGGCGGCGCAGCACGGCGCGGATGCGGGCATGCAACTCGCCCGTGTCGCACGGCTTGACGACGTAGTCATCGGCACCGGCGTCGAGCGCGGCAATCTTGGCGCGCGCATCGCCATGACGGGACAGCACGATGACCGGCAGACCGCGCGTCTGCATGTTGGCGCGCAAGGCCAGCAGCATGTCGATCGACTCGCGCTCGGGCCAGGTCCACTCCATCAGCAGCAGTTCCGGCATTGCGGCCAGGATGGCGGCCTGTGCCTGGCCAGGATGGCTGACACGCTGAACGTCGTGCCCACCATCACGCAGGGAAAACGACAGACGCTCCCCCTCGGCCTGGTCTTGTTCGACCAGCAAGATCTGAATACCCACTTTGCGATACCTCCCGTCTAACCAGCCGACACACTCCGGCGCGCAGCCTCACGGCTGCGCTTTGCTGTCTGCGGTGCGCGTTGTTATGAGTGTCATGCGGGCCATTGCGCGTGCGCTCGCATGTCGTTTTTTGCGGGCGCTGTTGCCCGGCCGTTGGCCTTGCGCGGATCGTCATGCTGCTGTTCCCGTCGACGATCGCCAGCGGAGCGGTATCCAGGGTGGTCCAGAGAAAGGTCTGCAAACCCCTCGGTGCCTGCCGCAGCGTGCCGGGCTATGCAATCGTTTGCATCGCTTGCGGCATTGCTTGCACGCAATCCGAGCCGGCGCCCCCCCGAGCGCCGGTGAAGTGGGGATCTCCCACTTCCGTTGGCATTAGGCTTGTTCGCCCTTTCCCGTTTCCTCTAGTCATGAACCCCCTCTCTGGCTCAGAGAAAAGGGATTCCGTTTTGCCGGATTATAAGAACCCCGTAGAGATTCGTCACGCAAGAATTTTTAAATTTAGAAATTCATTCAAATCGACACGCATTAGCTTGTCACGGTTGACATGCGAATTTCACAAAACTAAGCCAGGCAACGATCTTGGCCGATGCCACGCGTGCAATGATTCATGTCTGGCATAAATTTATAGTGATTATGCTCGCGCCGGCATAATGATCAATCTCATGTGTGCGCCGGTATTTTTTACAACGAAATTCAATTATGGAGAAATCAATTGATCTGTTTTGTGGAAAGGGGTAATTCGCGCGATTTAAAACTTTAGGATTACTGCCCATGGTTTGGGCAGCCTTCGGCAAGTGGGCGCAAAAAAGCCCGCGCAAGGCGGGCTTCTTCGTGTCGAGGGGCCTTCAGGGGCTTGCTTCAGCCTTCCAGGCGGCCCTCCAGGCGTGCCTTCGCGTCCGGAAGCGCTTGCGGCAGGCCGTGCGCCAGCTTAGTAAACAGCTCGTCGTGCAGCGCCAGCTCCTGCTTCCAGGCAGCGGCATCCAGCGAGATCACCTTGGCGAACTGCTCGGCCGTGAAGTTCAGGCCGTCCCAGCTCAACTCTTCGTAGCGTGGCGACACACCAAAAACGTGCTCGTCGCCCTGTGCCTGACCTTCGATGCGATCGATCATCCACTTGAGCACGCGCATGTTCTCGCCGAAGCCCGGCCACACGAACTTGCCGTTCTCGTCCTTGCGGAACCAGTTCACGCAGAAGATCTTCGGCAGCGTGGCGCCGCTCTCGGCAAGCTTCTCGCCCACCTTGAGCCAGTGCGCGAAGTAGTCGGCCATGTTGTAGCCGCAGAACGGCAGCATCGCAAACGGGTCGCGGCGCACCACGCCTTGTTGTCCAGCGGCCGCAGCGGTGGTTTCCGAGCCCATCGTGGCGGCCATGTACACGCCTTCGGTCCAGTCGCGCGCTTCCGTAACGAGCGGCACGGTGGTCGAGCGGCGGCCACCGAAGATGAACGCATCAATGGCAACGCCGGCCGGGTTGTCCCATTCCGGATCAATCGACGGGCATTGCGCGGCCGGTGCCGTGAAACGCGCGTTCGGGTGCGCAGCCTTGCGGCCCGTTTCCTTCGCGCTGGCGGGTGTCCAGTCCTGGCCTTGCCAGTCGATCAGGTGCGCCGGCGGCGTGTCGGTCATGCCTTCCCACCACACGTCGCCGTCATCCGTCAGCGCCACGTTGGTGAAGATGACGTTTTCCTTGAGCGTGGCCATTGCGTTGAAGTTGGTCTTCTCGCTGGTGCCCGGGGCGACGCCAAAGTAGCCGGCCTCCGGGTTGATGGCGTACAGGCGGGTCTTGCCGTTGGCGTCCTGTCGGGGCTTGATCCAGGCGATGTCGTCGCCGATGGTCGTCACTTTCCAGCCGTTGAGCCCGGCCGGCGGAATCAGCATCGCAAAGTTGGTCTTGCCGCAGGCCGACGGGAAAGCCGCCGCCACGTGATACGTCTGACCTTCCGGCGAGGTCACGCCCAGGATCAGCATGTGTTCGGCCAGCCAGCCCTGGTCACGGCCCATGGTGGAGGCGATGCGCAGCGCGAAGCACTTCTTGCCCAGCAGTGCGTTGCCGCCGTAGCCCGAGCCGAACGACCAGATCTCGCGCGTTTCCGGGAAGTGGACGATGTACTTGGTCGGGTTGCACGGCCAAGGCACGTCTTTTTCACCGGCGGCCAGCGGCTTGCCGACGGTATGCACGCACGGCACGAAGTCGCCGTCGGTGCCCAGCACGTCGTACACCGCGCGGCCCATGCGGGTCATGATCCGCATGTTGACGGCCACGTATGGGCTGTCCGACAGCTCCACGCCGATGTGCGCGATCGGCGAGCCCAGCGGGCCCATCGAGAACGGCACCACGTACAGCGTGCGGCCCCGCATGCTGCCATCAAACAGGCCGTTCAGCGTCTGGCGCATCTCAGCCGGGGCGGTCCAGTTGTTAGTCGGGCCGGCGTCTTCCTTCTTCTGCGAGCAGATGAAGGTGCGGTCTTCCACGCGCGCCACGTCCGACGGGTCCGACAGCGCCAGGTACGAGTTCTTGCGCTTGGCCGGGTTGAGCTGCTTCATCGTGCCGGCGGCCACCATCTCGGCGCACAGACGGTCGTACTCTTCTTGCGAACCATCGCACCAGACGATGCGCTCCGGCTTGGTGAGCGCGGCGATTTCGCCCACCCACGCGATCAGTCGTGCATGTTTGACGTAGTCAGGCACGTTCAATGCGGGCACGCCCTGCATCACGGGTTGATTCATGACCAAAACTCCAATGGAAGTGAAAAAGAAATCGGCGGCAGATCGGCACGGGGGTCACAACCGGGGCACTCGGCAGCGCGGTGGAAAGCGATCGACGACACATGGCAGGCAGGCCGGATCAGCGATTTCCAGAGGGAGGGGCGACGCAGGCGGAGGGACGGTAGCCGTGCTGATTTCACATTCAGTTACAAAGCGGTGCACTGACGGAACGTGGGTTTTTCCGGGCAGCGGGGGCCGCGTGCGCTAAAGTGGCGGGACCGAGGTCAACAGACCCTAGAACAAGGACTCGTCACCAGCGAGGCGGCGCAAATTGCGTGCCCGCGGCAGGCAATTCCAAACGTCGCAATAGATTGTTGTGCGACGAGGGATGGGAAGAATACCACCGCGAGGGATCGCTGTTTTTTGCTGCGCACCATTGTTCGAAGTGAGATGTCGATGAAGATTGCCGTACTGGACGACTACCAAGACGCTGTCCGCAAGCTGGATTGCTTCAGCCTGATGCAGGACCACGAAGTCAAAGTGTTCAACAACACTGTCAAAGGCGTGGGTCAATTGGCCGCGCGCGTGGCGGACGTGGAAGCCATCGTGCTGATCCGGGAGCGCACGCGCGTGACGCGTCAGTTGCTCGATCGCCTGCCCAAACTCAAGATCATCAGCCAGACCGGCCGCGTATCGCGCGATTCGGGCAGCCATATCGACCTGGATGCCTGTACCGACAAGGGCGTGGTGGTGCTGGAGGGCAAGGGCTCGCCGGTGGCGCCGGCCGAGTTGACCTGGGCGCTGGTGATGGCCGCGCAGCGCCGCATTCCGCAATACGTGGCGAGCCTGAAGCATGGCGCGTGGCAGCAGTCGGGGCTCAAATCTACGACGATGCCGCCCAACTTCGGCATCGGCCGCGTGTTGAAGGGCCAGACGCTTGGCATCTTTGGCTACGGCAAGATCGGCCAACTCGTGGCCAGCTACGGCCGCGCCTTCGGCATGAATGTGCTGGTGTGGGGCCGCGAGGGCTCGCAGGAACGGGCCCGTGCCGACGGCTTTGCCGTGGCGGAGTCGAAGGAGGCGCTGTTCGAGCAGTCCGACGTGCTGTCCGTCCACCTGCGCTTGAACGACGAGACGCGCGGCATCGTGACGGTGGCCGACCTCACGCGCATGAAGCCGACCGCCCTCTTCGTCAACACCAGCCGCGCCGAACTGGTGGAAGAAAGCGGCCTAGTGACGTCGCTCAACCGCGGGCGCCCGGGCATGGCCGCCATCGACGTGTTTGAAACGGAGCCCATCCTGCAGGGCCACACCCTGCTGCGCATGGAGAACTGCATCTGCACGCCGCACATCGGCTATGTAGAACGCGAAGGCTACGAGATGTACTTCAGCATCGCGTTCCAGAACATCCTCGATGTCCTGCAGGGCAACGTCGACAGCGTGGTCAATCCGACGGCGCTGGCGCCGGCGCTGATCCGCGCCTGACGCTCGCCGTCGTCCTGCCGGTCAAGCCGTGGCGCGTAGCTGCGGCTCGCGGTTGGGCATATTCGCGCCCGCGCCGTCAAAGCGGAAGCTGTCCATCGCCAGCGAGCCGTAAGTCACGGTGTCGACCACGTGCTGGGCCTGCACGCCGCCCGGCGTCGCTTGGCTAGGCTGACCCATCGCGGCGCCCAGTGCCACGTACAGCGGCATCAGGTGTTCGTCGGTCGGGTGGGCGTGAGCAGCGTTTGGAGCTTGCGCGCGGTAATCGCAGAAGGCAGTGAAGTCGCCGCTGCGGATGCCTTCGGCCATTGCCTCGATCATCCATTCGCGGAATGCCGTGACCCACGGCTCGACGGGCACGCCGTGTTGCGCCATGCCGGGGCCACGCATCAGCGCGCGCAGGTTGTGCGTGAAGCTGCCCGAGCCGACGATCAGCACGCCTTCGTCGCGCAGCGGCGCGAGCGTGCGCCCCATCGCCATCTGGCATGCCGGCGACAAACCAGGCATCAGCGACACCTGCACCACGGGGATTTTCGCCTCGGGAAACATCAGCATCAGCGGCACCCATGCACCGTGGTCCAGCGGCTGGCGCGGGTCGAGCACGGTGGAGGCCTGTTCTTCCAGCCCAGGGACGATGTTGCCGTCGATCAGCGTACGGATGCGCTCGGCCAAGTCCGGCGCGCCCGGCGGGGCATATTCCAGCGCGTAGAGCTGCGGCGGGAAGCCGCCGAAGTCGTGCCAGGCCTCTTGTTGCGCACGGGCGGTAACGGCCGGCCGGCGTGTCATCCAGTGCGGCGAGACCACGACGATGGCGCGAGGCTTGAGGGCGGTCATCTCCAGCCCGAGCGCCGCCAGCATCTTGCCGACGGGGCCCGGGTCGGCCGCCAGCATGGGCGACCCATGGGACAGATAGAGTACGGGGAGCATGTCAAATTTCCTGAAGAATATGCCTGTCATTCTGCGCTCGCGCTGCATCAGCAGCGTGCATGGATTTGCAGAACGGGGTCAGGAAAATTGAATGAGTGCGCTCACATGCTCAGCAACTCTTCCGCCACCGTCGGGTGCAGGCCGACGGTTGTGCGCAGATGCTTGAGTCGCACGCCCATGCGTACCGCCACCGCCAGCGCCTGGATGATCTCGGGTGCGGCGTTGTCGACGATGTGCGCGCCGAGCACGCGTCCGCTGCGCGCGTTGCACACCAGCTTGATCAGCGATTCCATGCCCGAGCCGGCAAAGCGCTGCTCCAGTGAGACAAAGCGATGCATCACCACATCAATGCGATCAGCGGGGGCACGCTTGTCGGTGTCCGGCCCGCGTCTGCCCAACTCGGGCCGGCGTGCGCGTGCGGCGGCCTCGGTCAGGCCCACGCTGGCGATGGCCGGGTCGCAGAACACGGCCAATGGCACGGTGTTCATGTCGGGCAGCTTGATGCCTTTGCCGAACAGGCGTTCGGCCACATAGCGGCCCTGCGCGGCAGCCACCGGGGTCAATTGCAGCGGGCTGCTGCCGCAGATGTCGCCGATGGCATGCACACCGCGGGCGCGCGTGCGGAAGTGGCGGTCCACGGCAATGCGTCCGTGCGCATCGAGCGTGACTCCCGCCGCGTCCAGGCCAAGACCGGCGATGTTCGGCGCGCGGCCGATAGCGCTCAGCACCCGCTCGGCGCGTAGCACGCGGGGGGCATCGCTGCCGTCCGTGCTTGCATAGACGGCCACGCCGCCGCCGTTCGCGGCATCGCGTTCCACGCGGACCACGTCGGCGTTCAGGATCAGGTCGACGCCGCAGCCGGCCAGCGACTGTGCGGCGGCCTCCGACACCGTCGCATCAAATTCAGGCAGCACGCACGCATCGCGCGTCAGCACGGTGACCCGCACGCCGAAGCGTGCCAGCGTGGACGCCATCTCTACGGCAATGACCCCGCCGCCCGCGATGATGAGCGACGCGGGCAGCGTGTCCCAACTAAAGACATCGTCGGAGTTGCAGGCGAGTTCAGCGCCGGGCACGGATAGTGGCACCGGCTGGGCGCCTGCGGCCAGCACGATCTGGCGACCGCGCAGCGTGGTTTTGCCGGTATCGGTTTGCAGCCGGACGATGCCGCGGCCGCGCAGTGAGGCCATGCCGCTCAGCCACTGCACGCCGGCATCGGCCAGATGCGCAAAATGCGTTTCGTGCAGCCGTGCGACCTCTGCGCGCGTGCGGGCGATGGCGTCAGCCCAGGCGTCGGCGGCGTGCAGTGTGTGGGCGGCGCGCAGGTATCTGGACACCGTTTGCGACCAGGTCGCGCCGCAGCCAAGCAGCTTCTTGGGCACGCACCCGCGATTGACGCAGGTGCCGCCCACTTGCGCGCGGTCGATCAGCAGCGTGCGCGCGCCCAGTTGTGCAGATCGGCGGGCAGCCGCCAACCCGGCCGAACCGGCGCCGATCACGATCAGGTCAAACGCATGTGCGAGGTTTGCGGGCATGGGGTGTCCGTCGAAGAAGCATCGGCCGGACGACCTTGGTGGCACGCCGGCGGGCGCGCCGTGTGAAACAAGCGGCAGCAAGCGGCGCGCCCGCCGCCTGCCTTGGAGGAGGTAGCTACGCAGCCACCGCCGTGGCGAACCCGCGTGGAAGTTCGCGCAGGAAGGTTTCGCCGTCATGACGGCCAAGCGCATAGGCGTCGCGCATGGCGCCGGGGCGGGTGTAATCCCAGCTTGAAATCGGCACCTTGCGCGAAGGCTGCACGTAAAAGCGGCGCTGCACGCCGCCGGCCACCGCCACATCCATGCGGAAATACGTTGGGCGCGGGTACAGGCGCGTGACCAGCACCAACGCGTCGCCAGGCGTGGCATCCAGCGCGTGCACCGGCACGTTGTCGACCATGCCGCCGTCGAGCACCGGCCGCCCCGAGCGCCGCAGCACCGGCGTGAACGGCGGGGTGGACGCCGATTGCAGCAGCAGGTCGGCCAGGTCTTCCGGCGTGGCGCAATCCTGCGCGCGCACGATTTCCGGCGTGAAGCCCAGGCGCTTGCCCAGCGTCGGGTGCAGCGTCTTGCGAACGTGCTTTTCGATGTTGTAGGCAATCAGCCCCGCCGCCACGGCTGAGCGTGCGCCCAGCCAGCGCGGGATATGCGCCACGCCGACGCGGATTTCGGGCGCTTGCGCCAGCCGCCCGAAACGGCCCTCGCCAAAGACTGTCAGCAGCGCCGTGCGGTACATGCCGTAGTGCGGGAACACGCGCTCGCCGCGCAGCAGGTTGCCCCAATGGGCGTTGCGGGTGTTCTGGCGCAGCGCCTCGCCGTAGTAGTCCATCAGCTCGGCAGAATTCCACGCATGCAGCATGCACGCCGTCGATGCGCCCGCCGAGATGCCGGCAATCACGCGCGGCGCCAGGCCCAGCTCGGGCTGCACGACATCCCACCAGCCGGCTTGCCACCAGCACCGGTTGCCGCCGCCGGCAAAGACGATCTGGTCGAACACGGGCGCGTTCATGCGGAAGCCTCCGTGCGGGCCGAGGCGGCAACTGCTGGCTCCAGCCGAAGCGAAGGGGCGTATTTGAGCGTGTCGATGCACGCGTCCAGCAGGCGCTCGCGCTTGGTGGCGAGGCTGGAGGCGTCGGGGTAAAAGAGGTAATCCCCCATGATGCCGTTGAACGTGGCATGGAAATGCGCCACGGCCAGGGGGATGTCGAGGTCGGCCGGCAACTGTCCGCGCCGCGTCGCCTGCTCGATGATGCTCGTCAGGTGCGTCATGCCTTCCTCAAACGATTCCTGCTGACGCTTGAGGATCGGGCTCGTGTCTTCCACGAACTCGCACTTGTTGAACATGATCTCGAAGACTTTGCGCCAGTGCGCGTCTTCCACGAGCTGGCGCAGCAGGAAGTTGCCCACTGTGCGCAACTCCCCCAGCGGGTCATCAGCCTCCACGCCCAGCGGGGTACACATGGTCTCCATCGGCAGCTTCACGCGCTCGCACATGGCGGCAAACACGTCGGTCTTGTTGCGGAAGTGCCAGTAGATGGCGCCGCGCGTCACGCCCGCGGCCTGGGCGATATCCGATAACGATGTGCGCGCCACGCCGCGTGCATAGAACACGTCTTCCGCCGCATCCAGGATGCGGTTGCGCGTTTCAAGTGCTTCTTCCTTGGTTCGTCTGACCATGATCTTCCAGAGGAGCGCCGCAGACGGGTCCCTCGCCCACCCGCGTTCTTTCGATTAGATTTTGTGCATCGCACAGTCCGAGGCAACGCATCATTGCGCTCCGCACAACGCGGCAACGGGTCTGTTGGCTGACAATCCTTGTCGCAGCGCGGTATCCGCTGCACATTCGCTTGATCGCCGTCATTGCCACGAACTCCGGAAAAGTGTCAACGGAGTCCCTATCCCTTTGTGGCGCTACTTACATACATACGCGAACGTATCTATAATAGCGCGCACTCCGTCGCTTGCCCATGGTCGTGTGCGTCACATTCTGGCTGGGCAGTGTTCTGGGGCCAACATTCGTGTCGTCGGCCCCCGAAGTTCGGAAATCCACTACCGATCGCTCCCGCTTCTTGCATTCTGGTCCAGGGTTGTTGCGAGTTCGTCGCACGGGCCATATCGCATGCAGCCAGATGCGGCTAGCATCGGACGTTTTCATTTTGTGTTTTTTTTGGTTTCGCTGACGGTTTGCCGGCATCGCACTCGTTTGCGTGCTGTCCGGTATGGCATCCGCCGGCATCCCGCCTATCGCCACATGGGGTCATCTATGACGAACACCCGCCGTTATCACCAACTCGCTGCCGCCGCATTCACGGTGGTGGCACTTGCAGCTTGCGGCAACAAGCAGGCACAAGGGCCGGGCGGCGCCGGCATGCCTCCGACCGCAGTCGGCGTTGTGACCGTGCAGCCGCACTCCGTTGGTCTGACCAGCGAGTTGCCGGGCCGCCTGGAGGCCACGCGCGTGGCGCAGGTGCGCGCACGGGTCGCGGGCATTGTGCTCAAGCGCACCTACGCTGAAGGTAGCGACGTAAAGGCTGGCCAACAGCTGTTCCAGATCGATCCGGCGCAGTACCGGGCATCGCTCGACAGCGCAAAGGCGCAACTGGCACGTTCGGAAGCCACACAGACGCAGGCACAGAACAAGGCTGAGCGCTACAAGCCGCTGGTGGCCACCAACGCCATCAGCAAGCAGGACTACGACGACGCCACCGCCGCTGCCAAGCAAGCCACCGCTGACGTGGCCGCTGCCCGCGCCGCCGTAGAAACCGCCAAGCTGAACGTTGGCTACGCCAGCGTCGCCTCGCCCATCTCGGGCCGAGCCGGTCTGGCGCAGATCACCGAAGGCGCGCTGGTGGGCCAGGGCGAGGCGACGCTGCTGACGACCGTGCAGCAGATCGACCCGATCTATCTGACCTTCACGCAGTCGAGCACCGAAGTGCTGCGCCTGCAGGAGGCGCTCAAGGCCGGCAAGTTGGCCAAGTCCGGCGGCGATGCAGCCAAGGTCACGCTCGTGACGGAAGACGGCCGCGCCTATGCGCAGCCCGGCAAGCTGTACTTCTCAGACCTGACGGTGGACCCGGCCACAGGCACGATCACGCTGCGCGCGATTGTTCCGAACGCCGACCGCACGCTGTTGCCCGGCATGTACGTGCGCGCCCGCCTGGAGCAGGCCGTGGACGAGCAGGCCATCACGGTGCCGCAACAAGCTGTGACGCGCAGCCCGGACGGCGCTTCGGTCATGGTGGTCGATGAGAAGGGCATGGCCGTTGTGCGCCAAGTCCAGGCTGATCGCTCGACCGGTACGGAATGGATCGTCTCCAGCGGCCTGAAGGCCGGCGACAAGGTGATCGTCGACGGTCTGCAGAAGGTCCATCCGGGCGCACCGGTCAAGGCCGTACCGTGGCAGCCGGCACCGTCGGCAGGCCAGGGCAAGGGCCCGCAAGGTCAGGGCGGCCCGGGTAGCGGCGCCGCTCCGGCACCGGCCGCCAGCGCCCCTGCTGCAAGCACTCCCGCTGCCAGCGCACCGGCAGCCAAGCAGTAAACAAGGAGCCATCGCATGGCAAAGTTTTTTATCGATCGCCCGGTCTTTGCCTGGGTGCTCGCGCTGTTCATCATCCTTGCTGGGGCGATTTCGATCACTCAGTTGCCGATCTCGCAGTACCCGACCATTGCACCGCCGTCCGTCATCATCACGGCAACGTATCCGGGCGCAAATGCGAAGACGCTGGACGAATCCGTCACCAGCATCATCGAGCAGGAAATGAACGGTGCGGACGGCCTGCTCTATATGGAGTCGGTCAGCCAAGGCGGTAACGGCCAGGCGCAGATCACCGTGACGTTCAAGGCCGGTACTGATCCGGCGCTGGCGCAGGTGGACGTGCAGAACCGCTTGAAGCGCGTGGAAGCGCGGTTGCCGTCTGCGGTGACGCAGCAGGGTGTGCAGGTCGACAAGGCCCGCGCGAACTTCCTGCTGTTCGCCACGCTGGCATCCACCGACGGCAAGATGGACCCGGTGGCACTGGGTGACTACATCTCGCGCAACGTGCTCAATGAAATCAAGCGCGTGCCGGGTGTGGGTCAAGCCATCCTGTTCGGTACGGAACGCGCCATGCGCGTCTGGATCGATCCGGCCAAGCTGGTCGGCTACAAGCTGACGCCCACGGACGTCTACAACGCCATCCGCGCACAGAACGCGCTGGTCTCCGCCGGTACGATCGGCGATCTGCCGTCCGTCTCCGACCAGCCGCTCGCGGCGACGGTCGTGGTGGAGGGCCAGCTCACGACCACCGAGCAGTTCGGCAACATCGTGCTGGTGGCCAAGCCGGACGGTTCGCTGGTGCGCGTGAAGGACGTTGCACGCCTGGAACTCGGCGGCCAAACCTACTCGACGTCCGCGCGGATCAACGGCCAGCCGATCTCGGCCATTGGTGTGCAGCTCTCGCCCACGGGTAACGCGCTGGGTACGGCCAAGGCCGTGAAGGCCAAGCTGGAAGATCTCTCGAAGTA
Source organism: uncultured Ralstonia sp. (assembly GCA_963512445.1). Lineage (GTDB taxonomy): Bacteria > Pseudomonadota > Gammaproteobacteria > Burkholderiales > Burkholderiaceae > Ralstonia. Next base: position 50,666 of record CAUPMS010000014.1, on the reverse strand, counting down.
CTTCCCAGCGGGCGTGGAATACAAGGTGCCGTACGACACCTCGAAGTTCGTCCAGATCTCGATCGAAGAAGTGGTCAAGACGCTGTTCGAGGCCATGGTGCTGGTGTTCCTGGTGATGCTGCTGTTCCTGCAGAACATCCGCTACACGCTGGTGCCGTCGATCGTGGTGCCAATCTCGCTGCTGGGCGCGTTTGCCGTGATGAACGCGTTGGGCTTCTCGATCAACGTGTTGACCATGTTCGGCCTCGTGCTGGCGATCGGTATCCTCGTTGACGATGCGATCGTGGTGGTGGAAAACGTCGAGCGGATCATGGCCGAAGAAGGCCTGCCCCCGCGCGAAGCGACCCGCAAGGCCATGGGTCAGATCACGGGCGCCATCATCGGTATTACGCTGGTGCTGATGGCCGTGTTCATCCCGATGGCGTTCTTCTCGGGCTCCGTGGGCGCGATCTATCGCCAGTTCTCGCTGTCGATGGTGTCGTCGATCTTCTTCTCGGCCCTCATGGCGCTGACGCTCACACCGGCACTGTGCTCCACGCTGCTCAAGCCGATCGAGAAGGGTTCGCACCACGAGAAGAAAGGCTTCTTCGGCTGGTTCAACCGCATGTTCAGCACCACCACGAACCGCTACCAGAGCTTCGTGGAGCGCATGCTGAAGAAGACCTTCCGCTACATGGTGATCTACGGTGTGCTGATCGCCGCGGTGGTGCTGTTGTTCACGCGTCTGCCGTCGTCGTTCCTGCCGACCGAAGACCAGGGCTACATCGTGACCAACATCCAGTTGCCGCCCGGTGCATCGGCCAACCGCACGCTGGAAGTGATCAAGCAGGTCGAGCACTACTACAAGCAGGATAAGGCCGTCGAGAACATCGTGGCCGTGCAGGGCTTCAGCTTCTCGGGTAACGGCCCGAACGCCGGTATCGTGTTCACCCCGCTCAAGGATTGGAGCGAGCGTAAGGGCAAGGATCAAACCGCGGATGCTGTGGCCGGCCGTGCCTTCGGTGCGCTGTTCGGCGGCATTCGCGATGCCATCGTGTTCCCGCTGAACCCGCCGCCGATTCCGGAGCTGGGCAACGCCACCGGCTTTACCTTCCGCCTGCAGGATCGTGGTGGCCTGGGACATGACGCGCTGATCGCAGCCCGCAATCAACTGATGGGGATGGCGGCGCAAAGCAAGATCATTACCGGCATGCGTCCGGAAGGTCTGGAAGATTCGCCGCAGTACCAGGTGGATATCGACCGCGAGAAGGCCAATGCGCTGGGTGTGTCGTTCACTGATGTCAACGCCGTGCTGTCGACGGCGCTGGGTTCAGCGTACGCCAACGACTTCCCGAACTACGGTCGTCAGCAGCGTGTGATCGTGCAAGCGGACAAGATCAACCGCATGCAGCCCGAAGACATCATGAACCTGTATGTGCGCAACGGGCAGGGCAACATGGTGCCGATGTCGACGTTCGCCAAGGGCCATTGGATCGTCGGCCCGGTGCAGCTCGTGCGCTACAACGGCTACCCGGCTGTTCGCCTTTCGGGCGCGGCCGCGCCGGGTGCGAGTTCGGGTGACGCCATGGCCGAGATGGAACGCCTGGCCGCCAAGCTGCCGGCGGGTATCGGCTACGAGTGGACGGGCCAGTCGCTGCAGGAAAAGGCCTCCGGCTCGCAGGCGCCGGCGCTGTATGCGCTGTCGCTGCTGGCGGTGTTCCTGGTGCTGGCGGCGCTGTACGAAAGCTGGTCGATTCCGGCGGCGGTGATTCTGGTGGTGCCGCTGGGCGTGCTTGGCGCGTTGCTGGGCGTGACGCTGCGCGCGATGCCGGATGACGTGTACTTCAAGGTCGGCCTGATCGCCGTGGTGGGCCTGTCAGCCAAGAACGCCATTCTGATCATCGAGTTCGCGAAGGACTTGCAGGCGCAAGGCAAGGGCCTGATCGAGGCGACACTGGAAGCGGTGCACCTGCGGTTCCGCCCGATCATCATGACGTCGTTCGCCTTCATCCTGGGTGTGCTGCCGCTGGCCATCGCTACCGGCGCCAGTTCCGCCAGCCAGCGCGCCATCGGTACCGGCGTGATGGGCGGGATGATCACCGCGACGGTGCTGGCCGTGGTGCTGGTGCCTGTGTTCTTCGTGGTGGTCCGCCGCATCTTCAAGGGCAGCGAGCGTCAACGCCGCCTGGATGCCGCGCACCGTCCGCTGGACGAGGAAATCTGAATATGCAGAAAACGATGACTTTCTCTTTGTCCTCATTGTCAACCCGCGCCCCCGCGCTGTTGCCGGCGCTCCTGCTTGCTGCCGGCGTGCTGTCCGGCTGTTCGCTGGCGCCGACCTATGAGCGCCCGGATGCTCCGGTAACGAGCACCTACCCGCAGGCACCGGCCGGCTATGCCGTGCCGGCAGACTCCGCCAAGCCGGGCGAGAACGCGCCCCGTGCTGTCGACCTCGGCTGGCGCGAGTTCTTCCCCGACGCGCGTCTGCAGAAGCTGATCGGCATGGCGCTTGAGAACAACCGCGACCTGCGCGTGGCCATGCTCAACGTCGAGGCCGCCCGTGCGCAGTACCGCCTGCAGGTCGCTGAGCTGCTGCCGCCGGTCAACGCGTCTGCCACGTACACGCGCAGCCACACGCCGCCTTCCATCTCGCAGACCGGGCAGGATATCCACACCAAGCAGTACCAGCTTGGCGTGGGCATTAGCAACTACCAGGTCAACCTGTTCAGTGTGGGCGACGTCACGTCGTCGGCGCGCGCCAGCTACCTGGCGACGGACGAAGGCCGGCGTGCTGCGCAGATCAGTCTGATCTCGCAGGTGGCCAAGGCCTACCTGAACGAGCGCGCGTACGCCGAACAGCTTGAACTGGCCCAGCAGACCCTGAAGGGCCGCGAAGACTACTACAAGCTCGCCAAGCAGCGCTTTGACGTGGGCGCCTCGTCGGCGCTGGATCTGCGCCAGACCGAGACGCTGGTGGAATCGGTTCGCGTGTCGGTGGCACAGCTCACGCGCCAGTACGCCCAGGCGACCAACGCGCTGGTGTTGCTGGTGGGCGCGCCGCTGCCGGCCGATCTGCCCGCGCCGACGATGGTGTCGTCGGAGAAGATCGTGGCCGACATCCCGCCGGGTCTGCCGTCGGAGCTGCTGGAGCAGCGTCCGGACATCCGCCAGGCCGAGCAGAAGCTGGTTGCCGCCAACGCCAACATTGGCGTGGCGCGTGCGGCGTTCTTCCCGAGCATCGGGCTGACGTCCAACGTGGGTACGGCCAGCGGTGCGCTGCATGACCTGTTCAAGGCCGGAACCGGACTGTGGTCGTTCGTGCCGAACCTCACGCTGCCGATCTTTGACTGGGGCACGCGCGTCTTCCAATTGGACTCCACCAAGGCCAACCAGAAGATCGCCGTCGCCACCTACGAGAAGACCATCCAGACGGCCTTCCGTGAAGTGTCCGACGCCCTCGTGGCTCGCGGCACGCTGGAAGAGCAGGTGGCTGCGCAGAAGCGCTTTCGCGATGCCACGGCCGATCGCCTGACGCTGTCTGACCAGCGCTATCGCAACGGCGTGTCGAGCTTCCTCGATGTGCTTGATGCGCAGCGCGATCTGTTCAGCGCCGACCAGAGCCTGGTGCAGACGCGCCTGGCTCGCCTGACCAACGCCATCGATCTGTACACGGCGCTGGGCGGCGGTCTGCAGGAGCACAGCACCACGATGGCCGCACAGCAGGCTCAGCCGACGGCTGCGCCGGGCGTTGCACCCGCCACGCCGGACATGACGCCGGCCCGCTGATCCGTCAGCACACACCCTCCGCCGTCGCCTCCACGCGACGGCGGAGGGCCAAAATGTGGTTGATTGGACGCCTAAATGTCGCTCGAAACCTGTGCTTGCATCGGTAAACCAATTCAACTACACTGCACGCCCTCTGGGCGGTATATAATCCGCTGTTTCGCCGTCCACCCGAATACTGAGCAAGGGACCCGATGACCACCATCCGTCTGAAAGAAAACGAGCCGGTCGAAGTTGCGCTGCGCCGCTTCCGCCGTGAAATCGAGCGCACTGGCCTGATCAAGGAATTGCGCGCCCGCACCGCTTACGAAAAGCCGACGACCGAGCGCAAGCGCAAGAAGGCTGCTGCCGTGTCGCGTACGCGTAAACGCCTGCGTTCGCAAATGCTGCCGAAGAAGCTTTACTAAGATCGTGCGATTGTTTCGGTAGCACCAACTGGGTGCTGCCGCTGGCGGTGTGAAGTCAATCGACCTCCGTTCCGCCGAGCTTGGTTGGTAGCGCTTCGTGCGCATCTCGGGAGCCTTTCCGGATTCCGCCAACGCTCCACTCCCCGATACAGACGCTAGCAAGATGCGGTTGATGGCCTGTGTGCCATTGTCCGCCGCTTCGGTGTGCCCAGCGCACCCTCTCTGTTGCAAACGACTTCCGCCAGCGGTGATTGACCGGCTGGCTGTTGGCGTTTTTTGTGCCGATTTTACGGGTAGCGTGCCGTATCCAAGCTTCAAGCCGTTTTGATGCTTGTCGCACACACCGCCGCAATCGACGTCCGATACCCTGCCGGGAGATTGGCCGGTAACGCATCCGGCGCAAACACCCCAGCCGCTTGTGCTCATGACTGACTGCCGGCGCAAACGCGCCTACCAGTGTGCAGACGCACGTGGCAATGAACACGTGCTTGCCCGGCACGACTTCAAACAGATACGTATCGATCGGTGCACCTACTGCCACGCGCAGACCCAGCTCTTCGGCAATCTCGCGGGCGAGGCGGCCGCCGGGCAGCTCTCACTCTTCGCGTTCATTGAGCAGCAGGACGATCTCGCCGGTGGGCGCGCAGGACGCCTTTGATGGAGGCGGGGTAGGCGGATATGGTGGTTACTTGCCAATACAGAACCGGCTAAAAATCACGCCGAGCAAATCATCACTCGAAAACGCCCCCGTGATGCTGTTCAACGCCTCTTGCGCCAGCCGCAGTTCTTCGGCAAACAGATCCAGCGATTGCGCTTGCTGAGCCGCATGCTCCGCCGCTGTCGCTAGGTGCTCACGCGCGGTGCGCAGCGCAGCGAGATGGCGTTCGCGCGCGAGGTAGAGCCCCTCGCCGCCGCCCTGCCAGCCAGCAATTTCCAGCAACGCCGCACGCAGCAATTCGACGCCGAGACCATCGCGCGCCGATAGCCACACCTCCGGCGGTTCGGCATCCACGCGGCCGGGCACGGCCACACCAGACAGGTCAATCTTGTTGATGACGCGCAGGGTCGGCACCCCGGCCGGCACGTGGTCGGCGATACGGGCATCGATGGCGGCGTCTTCAGTTGATAAGCCATTGGCGCGATAGTCCGCCGCATCCAGCAGATGCAGCACGACATCGGCGCGCGCGATGGCGGCCCACGTGCGCTCGATGCCGATGCGCTCGACTTCGTCTTCCGTATCGCGCAGGCCCGCCGTATCGACAATGTTCAGCGGAATGCCTTCGATCTGGATGGTCTGCTGCACCTTGTCGCGCGTGGTGCCGGCGATGGGCGTGACGATGGCCAGTTCGGCCCCGGCCAGCGCGTTGAGCAGCGACGATTTGCCGACGTTCGGCTGCCCTGCCAGCACCACGTGCAGGCCTTCACGCAGTAGCGCACCCTGGCGCGCCTGCGCCAGTACGCCGTCGACGGCCGCGCGAATGCCTGCGAGTTGACCGCGTGCATCAGAGGCTTCCAGAAAGTCGATCTCTTCTTCGGGGAAATCCAGCGTCGCTTCCACCAGCATGCGCAGATGAATCACACGTTCAACCAGCGCATGCACTGCCTGCGAGAACGCGCCATCGAGCGAACGTGCTGCCGACCGCGCTGCGGCTTCGGTGCTCGCTTCGATCAGGTCGGCGACGGCCTCGGCCTGCGCCAGATCCATTTTGTCGTTCAGAAAGGCGCGGCGTGTGAACTCGCCGGGCTCGGCCACGCGCAAGCCGATCTCGCGGCCGGTGGCCAGGCAGCGCTGCAGCAGCAGTTGCATCACAACGGGGCCGCCATGGCCCTGCAACTCAAGCACGTCTTCGCCCGTGTACGAATGCGGCGCTGGAAACCACAGTGCGATGCCCCGGTCGATGGCGTTGCCGTCGGCGTCGAGGAAGGGCAGGTAGGTCGCCTGGCGTGGCGTCAGCAGGCGGCCGCACACGGCCTGCATGACGGCACGCACATCGGGCCCCGACACGCGTACCACGCCGATGCCGCCCCGCCCGGGCGCGGTGGCAATCGCCGCGATGGGGAGGGTGCGGATGGGCGCGCGTGGCGCATCTGAAGCGTTCGGCAAGTTGGCGAGGTGGTCAGCAGCGGTCATGGACGGTATTGTGCGGCAGCCGCGCAGTTGCGCGCCAGTTTCCGACCAGGGAGATTCGGATGATCGATCACACCGGCGTCGTCGTCAGCGACTTCGAAGCTAGCAAACGGTTTTACGAACAGGCATTGGGCGCCATTGGCCTCGTCAAGGTGCTGGAGTTTCCCTCTACCGTGACGGGCCACACCGATGTGGCGGGTTTCGGCCCGCCGGGGAAGGCCGAGTTCTGGATTTCGGCTGCAATGGCCGGGCAGGGGCCGAACACGCCGCCGCTGCATGTGGCGTTTCGCGTGGAGTCGCGTGCCGAGGTGGACGCGTTTTACGCCGCCGCCATGGCTGCCGGTGGCACCGACAATGGCGCCCCCGGCGTGCGCGCGCACTATCACCCGAACTACTACGGCGCGTTCGTGCGTGACCCGGACGGTCACAACATCGAGGCGGTCTGCCACGTACCTGTATGAAGCGTTTGAGGCGGACATAAAAAGGGCACCCGAAGGTGCCCTTTTTGCTGAAGCGCGTTCGCCTTACTTGGCGGGTGCGGCCTTCTTGTTGGTGCCCAGCATGCGGTTGATCGACCATTGCTGCGCGATCGACAGGCAGTTGTTCACCACCCAGTACAGCACCAGGCCAGCCGGGAAGAAGAAGAACATCACCGAGAACGCGATCGGCATGAACATCATCACCTTGGCCTGCACCGGGTCCGGCGGGGTCGGGTTCAGCTTGGTCTGCACGAACATCGACACGGCCATCAGCACCGGCAGAATGTAGAACGGGTCAGGTGCGGACAGATCGTGCACCCAGCCGATCCACGGCGCGCCGCGCATTTCGACCGACGACAGCAGCGCCCAGTACAGCGCCATGAACACCGGGATCTGGATCACGATCGGCAGACAGCCGCCGAGCGGATTGACCTTCTCGGTGCGGTACAGCGTCATCATCTCCTGGTTCATCTTCTGCGGATCGCCCTTGTGGCGCTCGCGGATGGCCGTCATGCGCGGTTGCAGATCCTTCATCTTGGCCATCGAACGGTAGCTCGTGGCCGACAGCGGGAAGAACACCAGCTTGATCAGCACCGTGAGGGCGACGATCGACCAGCCCCAGTTGCCCAGCAGCGCGTGAATCTTCTCGAGCAACCAGAACAGCGGCTTGGCGACGATGGTCAGCCAGCCATAGTCCTTCACCAGATCCAGGCCCGGGGTGATGGCCTCGAGCATGCGCGCTTGCTGCGGGCCGGCGAACAGGCGTGCCGTGGCCGACACGCTGGCGCCCGGTGCGACCGTGCCCAGGGGCTCCTGGATACCGATGCGGTAGAAGTTGGTGTCCACGCGGTTGACGTAGTACTCGCGGCGCGCGTTGTCCGCCGGAATCCAGGCCGACGCGAAGTAGTGCTGCACCATCGCCACCCAGCCGCTGTTGGTCGGGGCGGGCACCTGTGCCTTGCCCTTATCGATGTCGGAGAAGGTGATCTTGTGGAACTTGTCGCCGTCGGTGTAGACCGCCGGGCCGGTGAACGTGCTGTAGAAGCGCGATTGCTCAATCGCGCCGCCATCGCGGGCCAGTTCCATGTACAGCGTCGGGTTGATCGGCGCCGTGCCGTCGTTGGTCACGTCAAAGCGCGTGTCGATCACGTAGCTGCCGCGCTTGAAGACGTACGTCTTGGCCAGCTTGGCGCCGCCCTTGTTGGCCGTCAGCGTGATGGAGACATCGTTGCCGGTGCCCAGATCACGCGGGCCGCTTGACGCCGTGAACGCCGTCGTGTGGTTCGGGAAATCGCCGCCGATGATGCCCGAGCGTGCCAGATAGGTACGCTCAACGCTGCGGTCGAACAGCACCATCGGGTTGCCGTCGTGGTCCTTCTGGTTGAGCAGTTCGAGCTTGGTGACGATTGCGCCGTCGGTGTCGATGGTGGCGCGCAGCAGGTCGGTCGAGATGACGATCTTTTCCGAAGCCGGTGCGTGCGAAGCAGCGCCCGTGGCCGGGGCGGCTTGTGCCCCTGCAGCGGCCGGCGTGGAAGCGCTGTTCGGCACGTCGCCTGCTGGCGTGCTGCCCGGCGCGGCGGCCGTGGTCGTCGCCGTTTGCGGCGTCGGGAAGAACATCGACTGGTGACCATTCGCGCGTTGCCAGTTGTCGAACAGCAGGACAACCGCCAGCGAGAAGATCACCCAGAGAATGGTGCGTTTGATATCCATGTCGGATTACGGTCTGGGAAGGTGAATCGACGGCCGCGCAGGCTGGGAGTCAGCTGCGGTCACGTCGGTCGATGCGGGATCGGTGGAGCGGCGCACAGCGTCGCCAGCGGCGGGCGGCACAGGATCATACCCGCCTTGTGCGAACGGATGGCAGCGGCATAGACGTTTTGCCGCAAGATAACTGCCGTAACCCGGCCCGTGCGTGAGCACGGCGTCGCGCGCGTAGTCGGAACAGGTCGGGAGGAAACGGCATTGCGCGCCCACGAAGGGGCTGAACGCCACTTTGTAGATGCGCAGCAGAAACAGCAACACGCGCGTCATGGCGTGCTCCCAGCGGCGGGCTGGGAAGGTGCGGCAGCAGGCGGGGCTGGCAGCGGGCGCGTGGCAATCTCAAAGAGATGAACCAGCTCCTCGCGGCAGATGCGCTTGAACGCGGCCACGGTGGGCACGTCCTGGCGCGGAAACTTGGCCTGCAGGCGGATCAGCACGTCGCGCCCGCCCAGCAAAGGCTGTCGCAGGCGGAACAACTCGCGGCACTGACGCTTGATGAGATTGCGCTCGACAGCGCGCTTGGCAAATTTCTTGCCAATCACCACGCCCAAGCGGGCCTGCGGATGCCCGTTGGCCCGCACATACAGCACGAAGTGACGACTGCGCCGGACCGGCCGCAAAGCAAAAACGGATGAAAACTCATCCGTTTTTGTCAGCCTTGCGGCCTTGGGGTAGGCGTGCTGGCCCATCACCAGTGTGCCGCAAAGCCATGGGCAACGACCATGAGCCGCCACCCTCGGCGCGGCCGTCTTTAGATGGCCAGGCGCTTACGGCCCTTGGCGCGGCGTGCGTTCAGCACGGCACGGCCACCACGGGTCTTCATGCGGACACGGAAACCGTGGGTGCGCTTGCGACGGGTAACGGAAGGTTGATAGGTACGCTTCATGATGCACTCTCTTGTTAATGGGTGGTGCGGACATCGCCGCACGCGCCGGGCCTAGGGCTGCCCCCGCGGCCTGGTGTCGATTCAGTCAGAGAAATCGCCCACGCAGACCGCCGTGCGCTATGTTGTTCAGGTCTAGGGTGTCACCGGAACATCGGGCACCGAGAGCATCGGGCCTAAGCCGGATCAGTCGCGACGAAGTGTTCCTCGCCCCGCATCTGACACGAACAAGCGTGCGCTCCCCTGCTGCGCATCGCAGAACCCGCCATTTAAGCGGCATTTTCCACATCTGTCAAGCCTGACCGACTGGGGATAACGTGCGTCCGATGTCGATAATCCACCCCACAACAAGTTGTCCCCAGTGCCTTGTGCGGCTTGGTGTGCTTTGCGAAAAACCTTGCAGGGGTTGGGTTTGCGGCAAGTCGGCAAAATCGGTTGTCCACCGGTACTCACAGCAGGTCCACAGGTTATCCACAGACTTATCCTTTGTGGATAACTTTCCGCCGGGGGTACAATCCCGTTCCAATAACGAAAGCCACCCGGTTTCTGGCCTGCGCCAGAGCCCCGGCGGCCGGCCCGCCCGGGGGCGTCGTCAGACGCATGTGGCGCCGGCCAAACACCTAACGATAACGATGCAGGATTTCTGGCATGCGGCATCAGCCCAGCTCGAGAGTGAGCTGACGCCGCAACAATTCAAGACGTGGATCAAGCCGCTGACGCCGCTGTCGTTTGACGAGCAGGCGTGCACGCTGCGGATAGCCGCGCCCAACCGTTTCAAGCTCGACTGGGTCAAGAGCCAGTTTTCGGGCCGTATCCAGTCGCTCGCGTGTGACTACTGGGAGATGACGGTCGATGTGCAGTTCGTGCTCGACCCGACCGCCGGCCAACGCCAGGCGGCCCTGCAGCCAGCGCTCGCACCGGTGCCGATGCAGCCTGTGGGGGCACAATCGATTCAACCGCGGCAGGCCATGCCGACCGGCAACGGTGTCGTGCATGACGCCGCGACCTTGCGCCCTGCGCCGTCGATGTACCGCGAAACCGCGCTTGCCACGGCCAGCCATGTTGCGACCGATATCGACGTGCCCGTGATGGACGCCGCCGAGGTCAGCGCCCAGTCGTACCGCATGCCGCCGAAAGCGCCCGCCGTGGTCACGAGTCTGGCCGCGCCGCCGCAGCAGGCGCCGGTAGACGACACCGTGCACGAGCGCTCGCGCCTGAACCAGATCCTCACGTTCGACAACTTCGTCACCGGTAAGGCCAACCAGCTGGCGCGCGCCGCCGCCATCCAGGTCGCCAACAACCCGGGCAAGTCGTACAACCCGCTGTACCTGTACGGCGGCGTGGGCCTGGGCAAGACGCACTTGATCCATGCCATCGGCAACTTCATGCTGATGGAGAATCCGCGCGCGCGCATCCGCTACATCCACGCAGAACAGTACGTTTCTGACGTAGTGAAGGCTTACCAACGGAAGGCGTTTGATGATTTCAAGCGCTACTACCACTCGCTTGATCTGTTGCTGATCGATGACATCCAGTTCTTCTCGGGCAAGAACCGCACGCAGGAAGAGTTCTTCTATGCGTTCGAGGCGCTGATCGCCAACCGCGCGCAGGTCATCATCACGAGCGATACGTATCCGAAAGAGATCACCGGCATTGATGACCGCCTGATCTCGCGTTTCGACTCCGGCCTGACTGTGGCCATCGAGCCGCCCGAACTGGAGATGCGCGTCGCGATTCTGATGAAGAAGGCCCAGGCCGAGAACGTGACCGTGCCGGAAGAGGTGGCCTTCTTCGTGGCCAAGCACCTGCGCTCGAACGTGCGTGAGCTGGAAGGCGCGCTGCGCAAGATCCTGGCGTACTCGAACTTCCACGGCAAAGAGATCACGATCGAGGTCACGCGCGAGGCGCTCAAGGACCTGCTGACGGTGCAGAACCGCCAGATCTCGGTGGAGAACATCCAGAAGACCTGCGCGGATTTCTACAACATCAAGGTCGCGGACATGTACTCCAAGAAGCGGCCGGCCAACATCGCGCGCCCGCGCCAGATCGCCATGTATCTGGCCAAGGAACTCACGCAGAAGAGCCTGCCGGAAATTGGCGAACTCTTTGGCGGGCGCGATCACACCACCGTGCTGCACGCCGTGCGCAAGATTGCCGACGAGCGTACCAAGGACGCCCAACTCAACCACGAGTTGCACGTGCTGGAGCAAACGCTCAAGGGTTGACCGCAGAGCGCATGGCAACGCCATTCGCTCTGAATCAAGCCTCGCTCATTAGGCCGATCGACGCCCGCTCCAATGCGGGCGTCTTTTCATGCACAATAGCTGTATTTGCCGCGCGCGCGACGCTATCCAGCGCCCCCTTCTTTGCGGTATAATTTGTGATTAACCCCTTGATTTTCAACAACTTTGGGTTAATCGCGAATGCTCCTGCAGGCACACGCCATGAGGGGCGCGCGCGGTGTCACCTCTCAAGCCAAGGATCGCCTTCATGCAATTGGTCAAAACCTCGCGAGACAACCTGCTGCGTCCGCTGCAAATCGTGAGCGGCATCGTGGAACGCCGACACACGCTGCCGATCCTGGCCAATCTGCTCATCACCAAGCACGGTGAACGGGTTTCCTTCCTGTCCACCGACATCGAAATCCAGATCACCACGCACGCCGATTGCGGCGCCGGCGCCGGCGATATCGCCACCACCGTGGCCGCCCGCAAGCTGGTCGACATCCTGCGTGCGATGCCCGACGGCGAAGTCGCCCTCACGCTCAACGACAAGCGCATGACGGTGCAATCCGGCAAGAGCCGCTTTGCCCTGCAGACGCTGGCCGCCGAAGAATTCCCGACCGTGGCTGAAGCGACCGACTTTGGCGCGCGCATCACGCTGCCGCAGAAGACGCTCAAGCACCTGCTGGCGATGGTGCACTTTGCGATGGCTCAGCAAGACATCCGCTACTACCTGAACGGCATGCTGCTGGTGGTGGACGGCAAGCAAGTCATGGCCGTTGCCACCGACGGCCACCGCCTGGCCTACTGCGGCGTAGAAACGGGCGAGCAACCGGCAGGTGCCGGCGGCCGCCACGAAGTCATCATCCCGCGCAAGACCATTCTTGAGCTGCAACGCCTGCTGGAAGACGTGGATGATCCCGTCTCGGTGCAACTGGCGTCGAACCAGGTCAAGTTCACCTTCGGCAATATCGAGCTGATCTCCAAGCTGGTCGAAGGCAAGTTCCCGGATTTCCAGCGCGTGATTCCCAAGGGTTACCGCAACAGCTTCACGATCGACCGCACGTTCCTGCAGAGCGCGCTGCAACGCACGGCCATCCTGACCACCGACAAGTTCAAGGGCGTGCGCTGCATGCTCGACACCAACGTCCTGAAGATCAGCTCCACCAACGCTGACCAGGAAGAAGCGCAGGAAGAACTCGAAATCGATTACCAGGGCGACGCGCTGGATATCGGCTTCAACGTCACTTACCTGCTGGACGTGCTGGCCAACCTCAAGGCCGAAAAGGTGCAGGTGAGCCTGGGCGACTCCAACTCGAGCGCGCTCATCACCCTGCCCGACGACGACACCTTTAAGTACGTCGTCATGCCGATGCGCATTTGACGCGGCACTGCAGCACCGCTGCACCCAGAGCAAGACGAGGGGCTGGATCGGACGATCCGCCCCTTCGCCGTTTTTAAGCAACCCCGCTGTGTGCGCTGAGAACCGTATTTCCGTGCCCATGGCTGCGAGCAGAACGACATGACCGAAGAGCAGAAACCGCAATCCATCCCCGCCGAGGCCAACAGCTATGACGCCGCCTCGATCCAGATCCTGGAAGGCCTGGAGGCGGTACGCAAGCGGCCGGGCATGTACATCGGCGACACGTCCGACGGCACCGGTCTGCACCACCTCGTGTTCGAGGTGCTGGACAACTCCATTGATGAGGCGCTGGCCGGGCATTGCACCGAGATCCAGGTCACCATCCACACGGACAACTCCATCTCCGTGATCGACAACGGCCGTGGCATTCCGACCGGCATCAAGTTTGACGACAAACACGAGCCCAAGCGCAGCGCGACCGAGATCGCCATGACCGAGCTGCACGCCGGTGGCAAGTTCAACCAGAACAGCTACAAGGTGTCGGGCGGCCTGCACGGCGTGGGTGTGTCGTGCGTGAACGGTCTGTCGAAATGGATGAAGGTGACCGTCCGCCAGGGTGGCAAGGTGCACACCATCGAGTTTGCGCAGGGCGTTCCGCAAAACCGCCTGATCGAAACGGTGCAAGCGCCGGACGGCCAGATGGTGGAGGTCTCGCCGCTGCACGTGTCGGGCACCACCGACAAGCGCGGCACCGAAGTGCACTTCCTGGCCGACGAAACGATCTTCACCAACGTCGAGTACCACTACGAGATCCTCTCCAAGCGCATTCGCGAGCTCTCGTTCCTGAACAACGGCGTGCACATCCGCCTGACCGACCAGCGCACCGGCAAGGAAGAAGACTTCGCCTTCTCGGGCGGTGTGAAGGGCTTTGTTGAATACATCAACAAGAACAAGACCGTGCTGCACCCGACCATCTTCTTTGCCACCGGCGAGAAAGACGGCGTGGCCGTGGAAGTGTCGATGCAGTGGAACGACGCCTACAACGAGCAGGTGCTCTGCTTCACCAACAACATCCCGCAGCGCGACGGCGGCACCCACCTCACGGGCCTGCGCGCGGCCATGACGCGCGTCATCAACAAGTACATCGCCGACAACGAGATCGCCAAGAAGGCCAAGGTCGACACCTCGGGCGACGACATGCGCGAAGGCCTGACCTGCGTGTTGTCGGTCAAGGTGCCGGAGCCCAAGTTCAGCTCGCAGACCAAGGACAAGCTCGTGTCTTCGGAAGTGCGCCTGCCGGTGGAAGAAGTGGTGGCCAAGGCGCTGACCGACTTCCTGCTGGAAACCCCCAACGACGCCAAGATCATCTGCGGCAAGATCGTGGAAGCCGCCCGCGCGCGTGAAGCCGCCCGCAAGGCCCGCGAAATGACGCGCCGCAAGGGCGTGCTCGACGGCATGGGCCTGCCCGGCAAACTGGCCGATTGCCAGGAGAAAGACCCCGCGCTGTCTGAACTCTTCATCGTCGAGGGTGACTCCGCAGGCGGCTCTGCCAAGCAAGGCCGCGACCGCAAGTTCCAGGCGATCCTGCCGCTCAAGGGCAAGATCCTGAACGTGGAGCGCGCGCGCTTTGACAAAATGCTCTCCAGCCAGGAAGTGCTCACGCTCATCACCGCCATGGGCACCGGCATTGGCAAAGACGACTACAACCTCGACAAGCTGCGCTACCACCGCATCATCATCATGACCGATGCTGACGTGGACGGCTCGCACATCCGCACGCTGCTGCTCACGTTCTTCTACCGCCAGATGCCCGAAATTATCGAGCGCGGCCACGTGTACATCGCCCAGCCGCCGCTCTACAAGATCAAGCACGGCAAGGAAGAGCGCTACATCAAAGACGACGTTGAGATGGCCGCCTACCTTGTGCGCCAGGCGCTGGACACCGCCGTGCTGGTGCGTGCGGATGGCACCGAGATTGCCGGCGACGCCCTGGCCGAACTCGCCCGCCAGTACCAGTTCAGCCGCGGCGTGATCGAGCGCCTGTCTCGCGTGATTGACGCCGACGCCCTGCGCGCCATTGCCGAAGGCGTGGCCCTGGACCTGACCAGCGAAGCCGCCGCAGAAGCCAGCGCCCGCACGCTCAAGGCCCGCCTGCTGGAAATGCAAGGCAACGCCAGCAGCGCCAACGGCGGCGCCACGGCAGACGCCTTCATGCAGTACGACGAAAAAACCGAGAAGTACCGCGTGATGGTCGTGCGCCGCCAGCACGGCAACCAACGCCTGAGCCACATCGACGCCGACTTCGTAGCCGGTGCCGACTACGCCGCACTGTCGAGCACTGCCGCCACCTTCCAGGGCCTGATTGGCGACGGCGCCAAGGTGCGCCGCGGCACCGGTGACAAGCAGCGCGAGCAGAACGTTGCCGACTTCCACGCCGCCATGACGTGGCTGCTGAGTGAGGCCGAGCGCGGCGTGAGCCGCCAGCGCTACAAGGGCCTGGGCGAAATGAACCCCGAACAGCTGTGGGAAACCACCATGGACGTCACCCAGCGCCGCTTGCTGCGCGTGCAGATTGAAGACGCCATTGCGGCGGACCAGATCTTTACCACGCTGATGGGCGATGACGTGGAGCCGCGTCGGAACTTTATTGAGAGCAATGCGTTGGTGGCGCGGAATATTGATGTTTGAACGCTTGTAGGAATTGTAGGAAACCGGAATTAGCTGGACTACATGCGGCGTTGCTGGACTGAAAAAGCCGCAGATGGCTGGACTGCCGTGCTACCGGGAGGTAAAGGACTTTCTTTGTGAGGCTGCCGGGACTTAAGCTCCATCGTCTTGGGCACCTATGAGCACTTCAGTAATATGCAGGCGCGGGGCGCGAGCCACGCACCTGCAACTGTAAAGTCAATGGCTGTGAAGAGCTCGGTCGCACCCTTGTGCATTTTCAGCTTGTTGGCTTTGGCGCCCGCTCAGGTCAACTGCCTATCAGCCCATTCGGACGTGCGGGCGCCTGTAAGGTGCTAAGAGTGTATTTTTTTGAGTCTTATGGGGCACTTTTGCGCGCAGCCTTGGCGCTGAAGCCCTAGCGAGAAGCAATTTCAGCCACTGTTCCGTCACGCATCCGTTTTCATGTGACTTTTGGCGAAGAAGCCTCAAATCTTGTGGGGAATTCGTCATTGCATCTTGCAACGAAATCGAGGCTTCTCTACATTGGGAGAGAGCGCAACGCTTTGTGCTCGAAGTTGACGAACAAAGTGCTAGTTCGTATGATCTCGCGGTTTGGTCGGAACCTTTCCGCAAAAAACTATACCAATAGACGTGTCACAGTGAGGGACTTGTATGAACATGATCGATGTACGGCCCATGCCCTAACCACCGTTCAACCCGCGCAGTTCTCACTGTGCGCCACAAAAAAGCCCGCTTTGCGGGCTTTTTTTTTGCACCTATCTGGCGATAAGTTTTTCGAAGTGAGGGTCAGCTTCGAGCGACTTCAGGTCTGGATCCGCCTTAGCCTGCCGGGCAAACCTCCTGTTCATAGAGATCGCAGTCTCCAGACTCTTCAGCGCCGCCGCGTAGTTCTCTTCCCTCGCATCGCCGGAGGCTCGCTCGGCAACCAAGCAGTGGTAGCACGCCATGTTGTAGTGGGCCGTATAGTCAGCCTCATTTGCCCTAACGGCTTTCTGGACCGCTTCCAGCGCGCGTTCTGGATCGCCCAGTCTCTTATAAACCATAGCCAAGTGGCCATAGGCTTTGGAGATCACTTTTTGGTCCATGTCGTCTTCACGTTCCATCTCCGTGACCTTCAGCAGGTATTTCTTGCTTTCTTGGAGATAAAACTTGTGGTTGGCGTCGAACTGTGTCCGCTCAACCGGCCCTAGCTTCTCGGGACTCATGACCTCCTTGTAAACCTCAGCAATTTCCCTGAGCACGATCCCGTGTGCAACGTTGACCTCGGCATTGTTGTCCCGCGCATATCTGGTTTTGACAAAGTTGTGAAGTGCCTGGACCGTTTCTTGGGCTTCGCGCTTTGCCTCGTCGGCCTCCCGCTTAGCCTCCTCAGCCTGTTGTACTGCGTTTTGTGCCTTCTCCAGGGTCTCTTGTGCTTTGGCGCGCGCAGCAAGAAATGACTCGATCCCCTTGAAGCCAAAGAATGCCAGCAGAGCCCCGAGCGCCGCGAGCAAAGAGAACTGTCGGTCGTACGGACAACCTCAATACCGCGTGAAGCGGCGTACTCGCGGATCTTGTCGCATTGGTTCTGCGTCGAGTACTGCTGGTGCTCGGTCGACATACGCACGTACTCGGCTGCCCGAAGCGCGGGGGGCGCGATCGGAAGAGCGCTGGTGTATTGATCGATTGCCATGGCGAGCACCGGCTAGCGAGTGGCGCTGCTCTTCCCGGTCGGGAATAACGGGGGCCGCGCACAAGATCACGTTAGCAGGTGGCCGCAGACCATGCCTCACATCATCTCTTTGCAATCAGCTCTTGATGGCGCGCGCGGTGGCGGCAGCACTACGATCTGGACCCTCCAGACGTCCATCTTTGCAATCCCGTCTTCGGACGCGCGCTGGAGCACGTAAGTGCCTGAAGGCAGAGGCGTTTTCGGGGCTGACGCGTCCATCTTTGCAATCGCTCGTCGTCGATCGTTTCTTGTCCGCTGCAAGAGCCGATTGCGCTCGGCATAGGCCGGGTGGGTTGTGCGATAGCTGCGCCAATAGTCACAGTGACGCTGTGTCCACCTCGCTCGAGCTCGTGCCTGGTTGTCCCGGTAATCGGTGTCCGTCCGGAGATGCTGCTTCTGCCATCGCCGTCGACGCTCCCGTTGGCACGGGGAGGCCGAGCAATATCGTTGCCTCGGCACTTGAGGGCGCGCGAGGAAGAGGTGGCCGCACGCGGCGCACAAACGGGCAGGTCTCATGACTCACTCCAGATGTCTGGGTGAGTATGCCGCTGGCTGCGGAGGCGCTATTAAGCAGGCGTAGAAGACTTGCTGCCCACGCAGACACTTGCAGCCCAGTGTTGATCGGTGGAAACCTGACGACCCATCGAACGCGCCACTTCATCTATTGTGAAACGCCGATAGGAAATTTCCATCTTTTTTGAAATTTCTTGAAGCCCCAGTTTCAAAAAAAATGAGTAACCCATTGATTTGTATGGAGGGGCAATTCAGTTAATTTGAGAACCTATACCTTCGCCGCACGCAGAGCGATCTGCGCATGTACCGCACGTTCCGCGCAGACACGCTGCGCTGGGAACTGGCGTACTCCAACATCCACCCGCCGGAGTATCGGCGCGGGTTTCTGGATGGCATCGGTGCCTTCGTATCGATGGTGCTGGAGGGGTGTCAGGTCAACCCTGAAACGTGGGAAGTGCTGACCGCCCTAGAGCGGGCTGGCGAAAGCCAATAACTAGATGAACGTATCCCCGATGTGACGGGCGGGGATGCCATGCCGTTGGAGGTGGCGGAGTCGTGGGCTGCAATCGTCGCAGTCTCGTCACGTCATCAAACATATTTGATTTAGCCGCGCTCACATCTGGCATGAGACCGTTTGCGTGGTCGCGCGCAGATGGCCATTGGTGTGCTGCTGTTCGCAGGCAGCATTGCCGTTACCGAGAGGTACACCGAAAGCAAGCTGCCACCCAGGCAGGCCAGTGCCATGCTTTGATTGAATACGGCGGCTTCAATTGCGTGCATTAAGCAGAAGCATCAAACCGTGATTTTTGGGCTGGGGCATACCGGCGCGGATGCTGCCAAGCTGGGCCGGGGCGGGGGCGGGCACTGGGGCGGTCTGCCATAATCGCGGCACTCAAGCTTCCGCCACGCGCATTCCATGGTCGTCCGCCCACACCTGCACTGGTTCCGCATGCTGCTCGCGTGGCGCGGCTCCGTTCTGCCGCAGCTTCTGCCGCGCCTGTTCCTGATCTTCGCTATCTCGCTGGTGGCCGTGGCGGTGCATGTGCACTGGTTGCCGATTACCGTCAATCTGAGCACGACGCCGTTCTCGCTCGTCGGCATTGCGCTGGCGGTGTTCCTGGGCTTTCGCAACAACGCGAGCTACGACCGCTATTGGGAGGCGCGCAAGCTCTGGGGCCAGTTGCTCAATGATTCGCGCTCGCTCACGCGGCAGGCACTGACGTTGCCGCGCGGCGATGCCTCGAACGGCGGTGTGGCGCAAGCCGATGTGCGCGAGTTTGCGCAGGTGCTGGGCGCGCTGCCGCACGCGCTGCGCCACCAGTTGCGCCGCACCGACGCGCGTGAAGACCTGGCTGCCCGCCTGCCCGCGCCGCTGCTCGATCGCGTGATGGCCGCGCGCTACCAGCCCTTCGCCATCGTGCAGTGGCTGGGGGAATGGGTGCAGCGTCGCACGCAATCCGGCGCGCTCGACTCGTATGCTGCGCTGGCGTTCGACCGCAACCTGAACACGCTGACCATCGCCATCGGCGGGTGCGAGCGCATTGCCAGCACGCCGTTGCCGTTTGCGTATTCGGTCATGATCCACCGCACGGTGTACTTTTTCTGCGCGACGCTGCCGTTCGGGCTGGTGGAAAGCATCGGCAACTTCACGCCGGTGTTCTCGGTGTTTGTGGCGTACACCTTCATGGCGCACGAGGCCATCGCCTCGCAGCTGGAAGACCCGTTTGGCATGGAAGACAACGACCTCGCGCTCAATGCGATGTCCGCCATGATTGAAGATGCCGTGCGCGACATCATGGGCGAGCCGAGTCTGGCGGGTGCCACGGGTGCGCAGGATTTTATTTTGGATTGAGGGGGCACGCTGCGCGTAAAGAAGGCCTGACGACGTCTTTCATGCAGTCGTGGGGCATCGTGCCTGCATGCGGTGGTCTCGTGATTCCCAAGCCGAGCGCGCTGAAAGGGTTACGCCGCATACGCCCGTTAGGACCAACGCCATAAAGCCCCCCGCCATTGCGAGGGGCTTTTTTACATTCGTCAATCCAATCCGCTCATCCGCCAGCTTGCATCTGCCGGTGCTGCCGATGTGGCGTACTGCCGCTGTACCTCTGTACCTGTCAAGCCGCTGCAACATGCGGCGCCTTCAGCGGCACCGGGTTGCGCAGGCTCACGTTCAGCAGGTTCCAACTGTTGATGGTGACGATCACAAAGCTCAGCTCGGCAATCTCTTCATTGCTGAAATGCTCGCGCAGCTTGGCGAACTCCTCATCGCTGGCATCGCTGTGCGGCGTGTTGGTGACGAGTTCCGCCCAGCGCAGTGCGGCGCGCTCGCGCTCGGTAAAGAACGGGGCCTCGCGCCAGCCGGCCACGGCGTTCAGGTGGCGCGGGTCTTCACCCATCTTGACGAGGTCGCTCCAGTGCATGTCGATGCAGTAGGCGCAACCGTTGATTTGCGACACGCGCAGCAGAACGAGGTCGACCAGCCTGGCACCCAGCAAGTCGCGGCGCAAACCGTTCGACAGGTTCAGCAGGTTGTTGAAGGCCTTCGGTGCGAGTTGATAGTAGGCAACGCGGGGTGCTTGCGACATGAGAGGCTCCTAGGGGTTTGAGTTGGTGTTCAGGAGCAGTCGCAGGCGTTGGGTGGGTGCCTTGCGTCGCTCCCTACCCTTAAGACGCCGCGCGCGGCCGGGTTGTGACAGCGCGGCCGAAAATGCTTCGCGTCTTCTATGCGTTGATGCCGATGTGCGCCAGCTTGTCCGGATTGCGCACCACATAGATGGCCACGATGCGCCCGTTCTCGATGACGAACGATTGGGCCGATTCCAGCTTGCCGTCCACGTAGCGCAGCAGGCCCGGTTCGCCGTTGACGCGGGCGTGCTGGTAGCGGATCTCGCTGCCCATCTTGTTGGAGAGCACGGCGTAGATGTTGGTGATCTGCTCGGCGTCTTGGATGATGCGCAGGAACGAGGGCACCTTGCCGCCACCGTCGCCCACGAGTTGTGCGTCGTCGGCCAGCAGCGCGCGGATGGCGTCACCCTGGCCGGTGCGGGATGCTTCAGCAAAGCGCTCAAGCAAGTCCCGATGCGCATCGGGCGCGACGTCAAAGCGCGGGCGTTCCTGCTGCACGCGGGTGGATGCACGGTGCACCATCTGCCGGCACGCGGCTTCAGTCTTGCCCAGCAGGGCGGCAATCTCTGCGTAGTCCTGGTCGAACACCTGACGCATCAGAAACGCTGCGCGCTCGTCGGGTGACAGGCGCTCCAGCACCCACAGCAGCGCCATCGACAGATCGCCCGCGAGTTCCACGGCGGTCTCGGGCGTGGGTGTGCTGGATTCCGCCTCCACCAGTGGTTCGGGCAGCCACCAGCCAACGTAGGCTTCGCGCTCGGTCTTGGCGGCGCGCAGGCGGTCGATCGACAGGCGCGTCACCACCGTCACAAGCCACGCCTCGGCCGATTGCAGCGCGGCTTGGTCGGTCTGGTGCCAGCGTATCCAGGCGTCTTGCAGCACGTCTTCAGCGTCGGCACGGCTGCCGAGCATGCGGTAGGCAATCGCAAAGAGGCGCGGACGGGCCGCGGTAAAGGCCGTGTCCTGGCTGTCGGTGCGGATCGGGGTGGCGTTGGTCATGGCGGGTGTGCGTCGTCCAGGGGGGATGTTTCTTAGACGGGCGGAGGCAGGGGTTTGTGACAGCGTGCCGCGATTATGCGGCGTTCGTCACGTTCTGCGCGTTGGTTGCAGTCCGGGCCGCAACCTGTGGGGCACCGAGCCATGGCGCCAGCGCTTGCCGCAGCGTTGTCAGGTCGATCGGCTTGCCGGGCAGGGTGATATCTGTCAGCCGCACTTGGAGGGGGCGCAAGCGGGCCGAATGTGTCACAAAGCTGACCGGCCCGCGCACAAAACGTGCGCAAGACGTCCGGGCCGCAGGCACGGTTCGCGCTGGCTGACTATCATGAGCGTCCGTGCCCGCGCCGCAAGGCGCAGCACGCCGACATTGCCCGGCTTGTCCGCGTTGCACCCATACCGCACCCACACCACCCAGGAGATTCCATGAAGTTGATCGGCATGCTTGATTCCCCGTACGTGCGCCGCACGGCCATTTCGCTCAAGCTGCTCGGGCTGCCGTTCGAGCACGCATCGGTGTCGGTGTTCCGGCATTTCGACCGGTTTCGTGAGATCAACCCGGTGGTCAAGGCGCCCACGCTGGTGTGCGACGACGGCTCGGTGCTGATGGATTCCACGCTCATCATCGATTACGCAGAAACGCTGGCGGGCCGCAGCCTGATGCCGGCCGCCATTGCCGCGCGCCAGCACGCGCTGCGCGTGATCGGCCTGGCGCTGGCCGCGTGCGAGAAGGCGGTGCAGATCGTCTATGAACACAATCTGCGCCCGAGCGAGAAAGTGCACGGGCCGTGGGTCGACCGCGTCCACAGCCAGTTGCTGGCCGCCGTGGAAGCGCTGGAGGCGGAATGGAAAGAGGTGCCGCTACCCCTGGATGCGGGCGAGCTGACGCAGGCGGGCGTGTCGGTGGCCGTCGCCTGGGGCTTTATCCAGTTGATGGTGGCCGACCGGGTGCCGGCGGCGGATTACCCGCGTCTGGTGGCGTATTCGGTGGCGGCGGAACAGCTGGGTGTGTTCCGCGAGACGCCCATCAACGCGGCCTGATTGCTGGGATTGGTGCGACTGGTGCGATTGCTGCTCAGGCTGCCTGCGGCGCGATGTTGGCCTGGCGGTACAGCCCGCCCACCAGGTCCGATTCGGTGACGATGCCGGCCAGGCGGCCATCGGCATCGAGCACCGGAATGTGGTGGTGGCCGGCGCTGGCAAACATCGGCACCAGATCGGACATGGGCGCGCCGGCAGCGATGGTCTGCACGCGCGTCTTCATGTGATCGGCCACGCGCGGTGGCGTGAGGGCGCCGATGCTGAACCAGCGGCGCAGCGTCTGACGCAAATCTGCCGGCGCGAGGCCGAGCAAGTCGGCGCGCGTGACGATGCCCATCACGCGCAACCCGTCATCCACCACCGGCAACGCCTTGAAGCTGTGCTGGCGCAGCAGTTGCAACGCACGGGGGATCGACGTGCCGGCCGTCACCGTCACCACCGGGCGCGTCATGATGTCGGCGCAGGTGAGTGCCTGGAAGGTGCGTGTGTAAGCCTGGAGCTGCATTTCACGCAGCACGGCTTCGATGTCTTCGGGGTCGATGTCGAGCAGCTCGCTCTGGCGGCGCAGCGCGGCAACGATGTCGGCGCGGGTGAAGCCGGCAGTGGTGGGCGCTCGCTCGGCGGCGGGCAGGCGCTGCGCGTGCGGATACCGGTGGCCCGTGGCCGCGTGGTACACCAGCGCGCCCACCAGCAGCAGGGCTGACTGGATCAGGATCGGCTCCAGCACAAAGCGATAGCCCAGCGCATGCACGGCCGGCCCGCCAATCACGGCGGTGAGCGCCACCGCGCCCGAGGGCGGGTGCACGCAGCGCAGCGCAAACATGCCGGCAATGGCCGCCGAGATGGCCAGCGCAGACGCAATCACCGGATCATCCACCAGCAGTGCGAACGTCACGCCCACGGCGGCGGCCACCAGATTGCCGCCAAGGATCGACCACGGCTGCGCAAGCGGGCTGGCCGGCACCGCAAACAGCAGCACGGCAGACGCGCCCATTGGCGCGACCAGCAGCGGGATCTGCGTAGAAGCCCCCGGCACCATCTTCATGATCGTGCCGACAAAGAGAATGCCGACGAGTGCGCCGACGGCGGAGCGCACGCGCTCGCTCCAGCGCACCGTGACGGGTGCAGGAACGAAGCTGTGAAGCCAGCGGCGCAGGGCGGGATGCAAAGATGAAACGGACATGGTCGACGGACGGCGATTGCCCGGACCAGGCTTCACCAAAGTCAAAAAAATGCAGGCGCGAATTCTATCACGGCGTGACATAACGCGCGGCCGCACGCTAGATCACTTCAGTGGCAACAGAATGTCTGTGATGGCCTCGTGCTCGGGCACATCCGGATAGAAGCGCACGCGCTGGAACAGCAGCAGCGGCGCGTCGCGCAACGCCTCGCTGCTGGCGGGCAGCCAATCGGCATAGAGGTAGGCGACGCTCTGGCCGAGGGTGTCGTCGGAGCCCGTGTGGCGCAGCACGGCATAGCGGCCGCCCGCCAGTGTGCTGCCCGTCACGCCCGCGGCATTGGGTGCGACCGGCACGCGCGTGGCGGCGCAGATATCCATGCGAAACGTCTCGGGCGGCACATCGTCGGGGTTGTCGTAGGCGACGTTATACGTGGCCGAGACGCTTGGGTGCAGCCGGTGCTCGCGTCGCCAGGCGATGAAGGTGCGGATGGTCTCGCCCAGGCGCGCGGGATCGCCCCGGTGTTCGATCACGGCAACGGGCACGGCCTCGCGTTCAACAATCTCGACGGATTGGGGTTGCGGTTGTGTGGGCATGTGTTGGCTCCTGATGGCGCGCAGCGCTTGTAGATCGGTGGCCCAGGGCGCCCACGACGGCGCCGCTCGAAATGCCGACGGCGGTTGCCCTGCCTGCCTGCGGAACGCCCGCGCAAATGCCTCCGGCCCTTCGTATCCGCACGCCAGGGCGATGTCGGTGATGCGCGCATCGTCGCGATAGGCGAGCTGGTGGGCGGCGCGCTTCAGGCGCAGCAACTGCACGTAGCGCCGGATGTTCATGCCGAACAGCAACGCAAACTGGCGATGGAAGTGGTACTTCGAGAACGCGGCCACCTCGGCCAGCTCGTCCACGTCCAGCGCGTCTTCCAGATGCGCGTCGATGTGCGCGAGCACGGCACGGAAGCGGGCGAGGTAGCGGTCGGTGGCGGTGGTCAATGCGGTGGCTCCTGGGTGTCGACACGGTATCGCCGGCGGGCTTGCCGAGCCTGACCGAAATTGCGCAGTTGCTTGCGATGATCTTTGACCCGTGCCGCCTGCCAGGGGGCGTGGTTGGGCACGTGCGGTGCATATCGGCGCGGTGTTGGCGTCCCTAGAGTGGGTCTTGCCGTGGGGGCGGTTCCTTGCGGTGCGCTGGCCCAGATGCCGGTGCTTCATGCTGATGGATTACGAGGCCACATCATGGCAGAACAGACGCTCTACACATCGCACAACAACTATTCGAGCCTGCAGACGCAGGGCGGCGGCACCGACACCGAACGCCGCCTGGGCTGGTGCGCAGCCGCCAGTGCCCTCTGGTGCAAAAACACATTGGATGCCACGATCGCGCCCAAGGATTCCGATCCGGGCAAGCTGCGCGCCGGCATTCTGCAGGTCAAGTTCCGCTGGGACCCGAATGGCAATGGTCAGGACGTGCTGACGCTGCTGGGCAACGTGGACTTGCACGGCGTGCAGGTTGCCAACGCCGTCACCTTCGACGCCCTGATGGACACCGTGACCGGCACGCCGGGTGTGTACTGGTTGTCCAACTACGGTCACGCAACGGCCGTGGACACGCGTGCAGGCCGCGAGCTCTTTTACGACATCGAGAACGGCCTGTTCCAGTACGCCAACTCGGCTGAGCTCCGCCAGGGCATTCGCGCACGCTATGGCAACTCGCCGCGTTGGCGAGCTTTCCGCGTGACGGCGGCCTGATCGTTACGGCGGCCCCAAACAGAAACCGCCCCCTTTGGGGCGGCTCTTTTTGTTGGGCGCGCCAATGTATCGCTCTTGAAACGGTTTCGCTTGCGCGGGCCCGTGCGCCGGGCGCTTGCCGAGGCCGCACGCCCACGATGGCTGGTGCTGTGCCGCATGGCGCGTTCATTGCACGGTGTCTCCTTCCACGCGTTTCGGCGACGCGTGATGCCACTTCCGGACTCACGCCGATCAGGAGGCACATCATGCCCACGTATCTTGCCCTGCTCAATTTCACTGACCAGGGCATCCGCACCGTGAAAGACACCACCAAGCGGGCGGCGGCTGCTCGCGAACTGGCCAAAGCGGCCGGTATCAATATGAAGGACATCTACTGGACGCTGGGCCAGTACGACCTTGCGGTGATCTTCGAGGGGCCGGATGATGCCGCCATCACAGCCCTCGGGCTGACACTGGGCGCGACTGGCAACGTCCGCACACAGACGCTGCGGGCGTTTTCCGCTGACGAGATGGAGGGCATTCTCAGCAAGATGCCTTGAGCGCGGCATCGTTGCGTACGCAAGAAAAAACCGTCCCGAAGGGCGGTTTCGTTTTTGCAGCAATACAGGCTCAGGCAAGCGCCTTGGCCGGTTCGCCCGCCAGGCCAGCTGCTTCGCGCAGCAGCAGGGCCTTGTCGGTGGCTTCCCAGCTGAACTCCGGCTCTTCGCGGCCGAAGTGGCCGTACGCGGCGGTCTTGGCATAGATCGGGCGCAGCAGGTCCAGCATCTGCACGATGCCCTTGGGGCGCAGGTCGAAGTGCTCGAGCACGAGCTTGGCGATCTGCTCGTCCGGGATCACGCCGGTGCCTTCCGTGTACACCGTGATGTTGATCGGGCGCGCCACGCCAATTGCGTAGCTCACCTGCACCTGGCACTGGCGTGCCAGACCGGCGGCCACCACGTTCTTGGCCACGTAGCGTGCGGCATAGGCTGCCGAGCGGTCGACCTTCGACGGGTCTTTGCCCGAGAACGCGCCGCCGCCGTGCGGGGCTGCGCCGCCGTATGTGTCGACGATGATCTTGCGGCCGGTCAGGCCGCAATCACCCTGCGGGCCGCCAATGACGAAGCGGCCAGTCGGGTTCACCAGGTACTTGGTGTCGGCCAGCATGTGCGACGGCAGCACCGGCTTGATGATCTCTTCGATCACGGCTTCACGGATGGCCTCTTGCGACATCTCCGGCGCGTGCTGCGTGGACAGCACCACGGTATCCACACTGTGCGGCTTGCCGTTCACATAACGCACCGTCACCTGCGACTTGGCGTCGGGGCGCAGCCAGGGCAGGCGGCCGTCGCGGCGCAGTTGCGACTGGCGTTCGACCAAGCGGTGTGCGTAGTAGATCGGGAAGGGCATCAGCTCGGGCGTTTCATCGCACGCGTAGCCGAACATCAGGCCTTGGTCACCGGCGCCTTGGTTCAGGTAGTCATCCGATGCGCGGTCCACGCCCTGGGCGATGTCCGGCGATTGCTTGTCGTAAGCGACGAGTACGGCACAGCCCTTGTAGTCGATGCCGTAGTCGGTGTTGTCGTAACCGATGCGCTTGATGGTTTCGCGCGCAACCTGGATGTAGTCGACATTGGCCGACGTGGTGATTTCACCCGCGAGCACCACCAGGCCGGTGTTGCACAGCGTTTCTGCTGCGACGCGCGCATATTTGTCCTCGGCCAGGATGGCATCGAGGATGGCGTCGGAAATCTGGTCGGCGACCTTGTCGGGATGGCCCTCGGAGACCGACTCCGAGGTGAAGAGGAAGTCGTTTGACACGGCTGTTAGCTCCAGAATGGCTATCACGTTGCCAATCCGTTAAGCCACGGCCGGCGACGCTTTAGCGGTATTTCGCAACCTTGCTCAGGTTTGTGGCCGAACAAGGATTCGCCCCGCAAGTTGTCAGTTAACTCGGCGAATCGCGCTATTATACGCGGCACTTTTCGGGGCCGCAGCAAGGCCTGTCAAGACCCTGCTCCCCTGTCGACTGCGACCAACACATTGCAGCGTACGCACGCATGACCTTCCTCTTCTGGCTGTTTTCACGCCTGCCCCTGTCAATGCTGCAGGCGCTGGGCGGCTGGCTGGGGGCGTTGGCCGCCAAGGTGCCCGGCCGCTATCACGACCGGCTCATCGCCAACTTCCGCCACGCCTACCCAGACGCCACGCCCGCCATGCTCAAAGAGGCTGGGCGTTCCGCCGGCCGCATGGTGTTTGAGATGCCGTACTTCTGGGTGCGCAAGAACGGGGCGGACGTCGCGCCGGACCTGTTCGAGACATGCAGGGCGATCGTCGAGCGCGCGTTGGAAGGCGGACGCGGCCTGATCTTCCTGACGCCGCATCTGGGCTGCTTCGAGGTCCTGCCGCAGGCCTACGCGCGTGAGCATCCGGTTACGTCGCTGTTCAAGCCACCGCACAAGGAGAGCCTGCGCGCTTGGATCGAGCGTATGCGCACGGGACCGAACATGTATATGGCGCCGGCTGACCCGCGTGGTGTGCGCATGTTGGTGCGCGCACTCAAGCGCGGCGAGGCCGTCGGCATCCTGCCCGATCAGACGCCCACTGCGGGCGAAGGCGTGTGGGCGCCGTTCTTCGGCAAGCCGGCCTATACGATGACGCTGGCGCACCGCTTGCACCGGCTGACGGGCGCGCCTGTCGTGGCATTGTTTGCCGAGCGGCTGCCGCGCGGCTCAGGCTATCGCTTGCGCTTGCATGAGATTGGCGATCTGCCCGAAGACGCAACGCAAGCGGCCACCCGCATCAATGCCGCCATCGAACAGTTGATTGCCCTGGCGCCGACGCAATATCTCTGGGGCTATAACCGCTACAAGCACCCGAAGGGCGCGGACGCTCCGCCCGCTACCTGACACTGCTGCCTTTATGGAACGTTTCTCTGCCAAACTCGGACTCGGCTTTCTGTGGCTGCTGTCTTTCCTGCCATACGGTTTCGTCGCGCGTTTTGGCGAGGGCCTGGGCGGGCTGCTGTACCGCATCCCCAACGGCCGCCGCCGCGTGGTGCTGGCCAACCTGAAGGCGTGTTTTCCTGAGAAGTCCGATTCCGAGCGCGACGCCATGGCGCACGAAGTCTTCCGCAAAGTCTTCCGCAGCTTTGCCGAGCGTTCGTTTGCGTGGTTTGCTTCGGAAAAGCGCCTGAACCGAGTGGTGAAGATCGACGACCAGGCCAACCTGCCAGCGCTGCACGGCCAGCCGCACATTCTCGTCACGCTGCATCTGTCGGGCGTGGAAATTGGCGCGCTGGCGCTGACGGATTACCTGCGCACGACCACCGGCAACGCGGGCTGCTCGCTGTACACGCGCATGGCCAATCCGGTGCTGGACGATGCCATCAAGGCGCTGCGCAGCCGCTTTGGCGCGACCATGGTGTCGCGCAACGAAAACATCCGCCAGATCATGCGCACCATCAAGCGCGGCGAGGCGCTGCAGCTGATTTCCGACATGGATTTCGGCGAGCGCGACTCGGAGTTCGTGCCGTTCTTTGGTGTGCCCGCGCTCACGCTCAACGCCATCCCGCGCATGGCCTCGATGACCGGTGCCAAGGTCATCCCGATGTACACCGAGATCCTGCCCAACTACGAAGGCTATGTGCTGCGCATCCTGCCCGCGTGGGACAACTACCCCACCGGCGACCTGACCGCTGACACGCGCCGCATGAACGCGTTCTTTGAAGACGCCATCCGCCCGCGCATCACCGAGTACTACTGGGTGCACAAGCGCTTCAAGCACCGTCCGCAAGGCATGCGGAGCATTTATTGACGCCTGAGGCGGGCGAGGGCAACCGCAGCCGGCTCGCTTTAGAATGGGCGTTTTCCGAACGCTCATCGCCGCATCTGTGCGGCCAGCCATGAAACTGCACTTCACCAAGATGCACGGCGCGGGCAACGACTTTGTCGTGCTCGACGGCATCCAGACCCCGATCGACTTCACGCCCGAGCAATGGGCCGCCATTGCCGACCGCCACTTTGGCGTGGGGGCGGATCAACTCCTGCTGGTCGAGCGTTCGACGCGGCCCGACGTTGATTTCCGCTACCGGATCTTCAACCACGACGGCGGCGAGGTAGAGCACTGCGGCAACGGCGCGCGCTGCTTCGTCAAGTTCGTCACCGACCGCGGGTTGACGACCAAGCGCACCGTGCGCGTTGAAGTCATGAACGGCATTGCCACGCTGACGATGCAAGACGATGGCCAGGTGACCGTCGACATGGGCGCGCCTGTATTCGACGCAGCGCGCCTGCCGTTCCTGCCCGAAGGCCTGCCCACGCGCGTCGAAGGCGATGACACGCAGCACGCGCTGCAGATCAACGGCCGCACCGAGTGGCTGTCCACCGTGTCGATGGGCAACCCGCACGCCGTGCAGGTGGTGGATGACACCGAGGCCTTCCCCGTGCTGGAAGACGGCCCGCTGATCGAATCGCACGCGGTGTTTCCGCGCCGCGTGAATGCGGGCTTCATGCAGATTGTCGATCGTCACTCCGTGCGCCTGCGCGTGTACGAGCGCGGCGCGGGTGAGACGCTTGCTTGCGGCACCGGTGCGTGCGCGGCTGTGGTGGCGGGCATCCGCCGTGGCCTGATCGATTCGCCGGTCAAGGTGGCCACGCATGGCGGCGACTTGACCATCGCCTGGGCGGGCGTTGGCCAACCGGTGATGATGACCGGCCCTGCCACGACCGTCTTTGAAGGCACGCTGGACCTGGAGGCGCTGAAGCTGACTGCCGCCGCACATTGATCAGCGCGCGGCGGGCTGCCGTATACGTCAGAACAACAAGGAGATACCGTGGGCACGAACGGCTACAACCCGATCGACGACTATCGTTTCGACGGCAGCAACAAGCTCAAGATTGCCAAGGTGGATGCCGCGGGCAAGCCGTTCTCCACGGGCAACAAGGCGGATGACAACGCCCGGCTGGCCGAAGTGGCCACCAGGCTCGACGCGCTGCAGGATGTGCTTTATGCCGAGCACCGCCGCAAGGTGCTGGTGATCCTGCAGGGCATGGATACATCGGGCAAGGACGGCACTGTGCGCGGCGTCTTCCGCGCGATGGACCCGCTGGGTTTGCGCGTGGTCGGCTTCAAGGCGCCGACGCCGCAGGAGCTGGCGCACGACTACCTCTGGCGCGTGCACGCGCAGACGCCCGCTCGCGGCGAGATCGTCATCTTCAACCGCAGCCACTACGAAGACGTGCTCATCACGCGCGTGCATGGCGACATTGACGCCGCTGAGTGCAAACGCCGGTACGGGCACATCAACGCGTTCGAGCAGATGCTGGCCGATACCGGCACGACCATCGTCAAATGCTTCCTGCATATCTCGAAAGACGAGCAGCGCAAGCGGCTGCAGGAGCGCATCGACGATCCGCACAAGCACTGGAAGTTCGACCCGTCTGATATTGCAGAGCGCGAGTTTTGGGATGGCTACATGGAGGCCTACGAGGCGGCCATCAACGCCACTGCGACGCCGGAGGCGCCCTGGTATGTGATTCCTGCGGATTCCAAGACGCATCGGAATGTGATGGTCGCGGAGATTTTGCTGGGGGTGTTTGAGGGGATGAAGCCCCAGTATCCGGAGGGGAATCCGGCGTTTGAGGCTTTGAAGATTGAGTAGCCCCTCCTAAAAAAGCAAAACCCCGGCGAACCGCATCCGCCGGGGTTTCACGCGCAGCAAGTCGCCAGTTCAGATCGCGCTAACGCCGTACTTATCCCGGTAAGCCGCTGCCTTGGCACGATAGCCAGCCAGTGCCGGATCCCCAGCGTTATCCAGATACCCCAGCAGGTCATCCAGATTGGCAATCGACACCACGGGCATCCCATACTGCGCCTGCACATCCTGCACCGCAGAGCGCTCGCCGATGTCGATCGCGTTTCCGCTGCGCTCCATCCGATCCATCAGGATCAGCACGGCAGCAGGTGTAGCACCGGCCGCGCGAATCAGTTCCACCGATTCCCGCACCGACGTGCCCGCAGAAATCACGTCATCCACAATGATCACGCGCCCCTGCAGCTTTGCACCGACTAGGCTGCCGCCTTCGCCGTGGTCCTTCGCTTCCTTGCGGTTGTACGCAAAGCCGACGTTGCGCCCCATGCCCGCCAGCGCCACGGCCGTGGCCGACGCCAGCGTGATGCCCTTGTAGGCGGGCCCGAACAGCATGTCGAATTCCACGCCCGAGTCCAGCAGGGTTTTCGCATAGAATTGCGCGACTTGGCCCAGCAGCGCGCCGTCTGCAAACTTGCCGGCGTTGAAGAAATAGGGCGACGTCCGCCCCGCCTTGGTCACGAATTCCCCGAACGACAGCACGCCGGCTTCCACCGCAAAGCGGATGAAGGATTGGCGCAACTCGCTGTTTTGGCTCATCTTTTTTCTCTGGTCTGCAAAAAAGTCCCGCCATGTTACGCATCATTTCCGCCAACCTCAACGGCGTTCGCTCCGCCTCCAGCAAAGGCTTTTTCGATTGGATGGGCAAGCAGGACGCCGATTTCGTCTGCGTGCAGGAA
Organism: uncultured Ralstonia sp.; assembly: GCA_963512445.1. Classification (GTDB taxonomy): domain Bacteria; phylum Pseudomonadota; class Gammaproteobacteria; order Burkholderiales; family Burkholderiaceae; genus Ralstonia. Next base: position 18,636 of record CAUPMS010000014.1, on the reverse strand, counting down.
CTGAAATGCGCGCAAGACGACATGACGCCCGAATTTCTGGCGCCGCATGGTTACCACGGCGTGTTCCAACACGCGGTGAAGAAGGGCTACAGCGGCGCGGGCCTGTACACGCGCCACAAGCCGGACGAAGTGATCGTCGGGTTTGATGGTGGCGAGTTCGACGCCGAAGGCCGCTACGTCGAGGCCCGCTACGGCAAGCTGTCGATCATCTCGGTCTACGTGCCGTCGGGCTCCAGCGGCGAAGAGCGCCAGCAGGCCAAGTTCCGCTTCATGGACTTGTTCATGGCGCACCTGAAAGACCTGCGCCACGAAAAGGGCCGCGAGGTTGTCTTGTGCGGCGACGTCAACATCGTCCACAAGGAAATCGACATCAAGAACTGGAAGGGCAATCAGAAGAACTCCGGCTGCCTGCCCGAAGAGCGCGCGTGGCTGACCCAGTTGTTCGACGAGGTGGGCTACGTGGACGTTTTCCGCACGCTGGACCAGCGCCCCGAGCAGTACACGTGGTGGAGCAACCGCGGTCAGGCCTACGCAAAGAACGTCGGGTGGCGTATCGATTACCAGATCGCCACGCCGGGCATTGCCGCCACGGCGCGCAGCACGTCGGTGTTCAAGGACATTAAGTTCAGCGACCATGCACCGCTGATCATTGACTACGACACGAAACCGCACTGGTAGGTGTGCCAAAAGAGGTACAAAAATCACTTTATTGCGCTGCCGCAGAAATTTCTTCGGCAGCCGCTACAATGCAAAACTCACGCGCTGGCAATGGGCCGGCGCTGTGTTTTCTGCCCACAGTTTTTCTAGCGAGATCACCATGGCATTCAAGGTTTTCGTCGACGGTCAGGAAGGCACCACCGGCCTTCGCTTGCTCGACTATCTGTCGCAACGCGACGATATCGAGCTGCTGCGCATCGCCGAAGACAAGCGCAAGGATTCGGCCGAGCGCGCCAAATTCCTGAATGCCGCCGATGTCGCGTTCCTGTGCCTGCCGGACGTTGCCTCGCGCGAAGCCGTCTCGCTGGTCAACAACCCGAACACCTGCATCATCGACGCCAGCACTGCGTTCCGTACGTCGGACGACTGGGTCTACGGCCTGCCGGAACTGGCCCGCGGCCAGCGCGAGCGCCTGCGTGCCTCCAAGCGCATCGCCGTGCCAGGCTGCCACGCCAGCGCCTTCGTGCTGCTGATGCGCCCGCTGGTGGAAGCGGGCATCGTCCCGGCCGATTACCCGGTCACCGCGTTCTCGCTCACGGGCTACAGTGGCGGCGGCAAGGCGATGATCGCCGACTACCTGGCGGCCAATAACCCGAAGCTCGACAGCCCGCGCCCGTACGCGCTGGCGCTGGCGCACAAGCACCTGCCGGAGATGCGCGTGCAGAGCAAGCTGAGCCTGCCGCCGATCTTCACGCCGGTGGTGGGCAACTTCCTCAAAGGCCTGGCCGTGACGATTGGCCTGCACCCGCAGCATCTGGCACGCAAGGTGAGCCCGGCGGACGTTGCCAAGGTGCTGGCTGACTACTACCAAGGCGAGCAGTTCATCCGCGTGGCTCCGGCGGATAACGTCGCAACGCTCGACAACGGTTTCTTCGATGTGCAGGGCGCCAACGACACCAACCGTGCCGACCTGTTCGTGTTCGGCTCGGACGAGCGCATGGTCGTCACCGCGCGCCTGGACAACCTGGGCAAGGGCGCAGCCGGCGCAGCGGTGCAATGCATGAACGTGCACCTGGGCGTGGACGAGGCGACCAGCCTGCACGTGGAAGCGCCGATTCCTGCAGCGGGCGCCGAGCACGCCGTGCGCGAAGCCGCGCCGGGTTTTGCGAGCTGATCACCGGTTGAGCTGATACGAAAAACGCGCCTTCGGGCGCGTTTTTCTTTGGTGCGTCGGCTTGAGCGTTAGTGGTTCTGCCCCGTCGCCGGGATGTTGAACAGCATGCCGCTGCCATTGCCGCCCGCCATCACAGTCGGCGTCACGCCGTTCCACTTCTCGATGGCGGCGCGCTCCAGCTTCAGGCGTTCCCACGCCAGCAGCCGATCATCCAGCGACGAGGCCAGCGCGTGGTTGGCGGCGGCTTCACCTTCGGCAATCGCCACCTTCTTCTTGGCCTCGGCCTGAGCGGAGCGCACCTCGTTTTCCGTGCGGATCGCGTCTTGGATGGCCTTCGTCTTGGCGCTCACCGCGTCGAGCAGCGCACGCGGCGGCCGCAATGAACCGACGATGCCGAACTGCTTGATCGACACGCCCAGCGGCGCGAGTCGCACATCCAGTTCCTTCGTCAGCCGCGCGACGAACTCTTCCTTCTTGGCGCCGTTCACGTCGTCAAAGTTGTACTCCGATCCGATGGCGACGATCACGTTGCGCGCGGTGTCGCGCAGGTAGCCGTGCGTGAAGGTCTCGATGCGATCGGCGCGGAAGTTGGTATAGAACGCCGGTACCTTGTCGCGGTCGAGCTGGTACGAGACAGCCACGTCCACGTTCACGGGCACGGCGTCCTTGGTGTTGAAGGTCAGCTCTTCGTTGATTGGGCGGCCTTCATTGACGTCATGCGTCCAGATCACGCGCTGCACGAAGGTCGGGTACTGGATGATGACCGTCTGCACCGGGTTGTAGAACACGAAGCCGGTGACCACGTTCTCGCGCGTGATGCCGCGATCGACCAGCCGGTTGATCGTGATGCCCGTGTAGCCGGGCGGAATGATCTGCCAGTTCAGCAGGAAAGCGCGCGCGATCACCAGCGCCGCCAGGGCGCCAAAGACGAGCGCGAGCAGTTTGACCGGCAGTTTGCTTGCCGTGACTTGAGGCATGAGGGTTCCCCTTGCTTGTTGGTGTGTTTCTGAGGTGTTGGCTGGCGGGGCAGGTGCGCTGCTTACGCAGCGGCCCGCTTGCTGGCGCAGGAATCGTCAGCGATTCCCGTCAGGGATGGCCGCGCCCGGTGGGCGGGTGGTGGCAAGCTAGCTTGCCAATGGTGATGAGGGGGTGAGCGTCAATACGACCAGCGTGGCGCATTGCAAGACTCGGATGTTGCGATGCACAAAGTATAGGCCGGCGCCGGATTTTTGCTCCCCTCCGGAAGCACTAGAGCGGGGCTTCGAATGCGTCGGCGGTGAGCGCTCGGATCAGGCGTCGCCGGGGTTGATGCGGGCCGGATTCCAGCCCAGCGCGTTGTACACGTGATAGCGCGCGATGCCGATCCACTCGTGCAGCGCGAAATCCATCAGCGCAAAGTTGTATGCCATCGGCAAGGGCGATGCTGCGGCCTGCAGGTCGTCGGCGCGCACGGGAATCGGCGTCATGCCGAAGTGCGTGAAATACAGCAGGCTGCGCCGCAGGTGGATGGCCGACGACACCAGCACCGTGCGATCAGCCGCGTATTGCGCGAGCACCGTGCGCGAGAACTGCGCGTTCTGCCATGTGTTCATGCTTTTCGGTTCCATGAGCAGGTCGGCACGGTCGACCCCGAGCGCGACGAGTTCGCGGCCATACACCGTGGCTTCGGGCGCGCCGTGGTGGCGCGCGTCGCCGCCGCTGACGAGGATCTTGCAATCGCCATCGGACTTGCGGCACGCCTGATACAACTGCGTGGCTTCCACCAGGCGCGGATACGAGAACAGCCCGGGTTCAACCGCGTTGCCCACGCGGAACGTGCCCGCGCCCAGCAGCACGATGGCGTTGCGCTTGCCCCATTGGATGTGCGGCTCGTTCTCGAACGGCTTTTCCAGCGAGACGAGCAACCACGCCGGTAGCGGCCCGCAACCGATTGCCATGACCAGCACACCGCAGGCCACCGCCAGCCCGCGCGCAGCCCGACGCCGGCCGCGTGCGGCAAACACCGCTGCCACGATCACCAGCACACACAGGATGGTCAGGCTCACAGGTTCCTCCAGATTGGCGCGCCACGCGCGTACGTGAGGAGCCATCGTAAAGAGGAATGGCCGGTTGTGCGACCCGTCTTCTTATGGGGTTGTTGCCGGTGCGGCAGAAAGCTGCGGATTGGCTGACGGTGCCGCCACGTTCTGGATGGCGGGCGGCGTGGTGTCGGGATTGGCGCTCGTGCCGGTGGCGGCGTCGCAGACACGTTGACTACCGTCGCACCATCGGCCGCATCGGCGCCTCATCGCCATTATCAACAGGCGCGGCGCCCAGATATTGCATGTTCGATCGGTATTCCGGCAGCTTTGCCATCGGCATATGTTGGGCGTCGGCAAACAGCGTGAGCGTTTCGGGCAGGTGGCGCGACAGCACGACCATGCGCGTGCGCCCCGACGGGTGCGTCGATAGAAACTGCTTTTGCTCTGCTCCGCCGATCGAACCCATCTTCTGCCACAGCGTGAGCGCGGCGCGCGGGTCGTAGCCGGCGCGCGAGGCGATGTCCATGCCGACCAGGTCGGCCTCGGTTTCTTCCGCGCGCGAGAAGGCCAGCAGGTGCATCTTCGCGCCTTCGCCCAGGTCCGTATCGCCCCGGTTGCCGAACCCGAACAGTTGCGAAATGACGTTGGCGCCCAGGTTGGTGATCTCGCGCTGGCCGGCGCGGGCGCGGGCGTGTTCGCGCAGCGCGTGGGCAATCTCGTGGCCGAGCGCCATGGCGAGTTCGTCGTCGGTCAGCTTGAATTGCTCGACCAGCCCTGAGAACACGGCGATCTTGCCGCCGGGCATGCAGAACGCATTCACCTGTGACGAGCCGATCAGGTTGACCTCCCACTGCCAGTGCGCGGCGTCGGGGTTCCAGCGCGGCGCCTGCGGGGTGAGGCGGCGGGCGATGCTGCGGATGCGGATGAGGTCCGGCACGTTGTCGGGCGCCAGCGCGCCTTCGTGGGCGGCGTTGTCGATGATCCCCCTGTATTCGGCCAGCGCGCGCTTGTCGATTTCCTCCGCCGGAATGATGAGGCGGATGTTGGGCGACGTGGTGGTCGGCGCTTCGAGCTTGACGCCGTCGGCGGGCACGGGCAGCGGGCCGTCCATGGCAATCGACCATGTGGACAGCACGAGGCTGATAGCGGTCAGCAAGGAGCGTGTTACGCGAGGCATATGAGTGAAGGGCCGAATCCGTGCGACATAATATCGGCCAACGCACCGCTCAGAAATGGCAACCCGCCTTCGCCTTCGCCTTCGACCCCGGCCCGCCGCATGACCTTCCACGATTACCTCGACGTTTTCCGCAACCGCCGCATCGGCGCGATGCTGCTGCTGGGCTTTGCGTCCGGCCTGCCGTTGGCGCTCACCTCGGGCACGCTGCAGGCGTGGATGACGGTGGAGGGGCTGGATATCCGCACCATCGGGCTGTTCTCGCTGGTGGGGCAGGCGTACATCTTCAAGTTTCTGTGGGCGCCGCTGATGGATCGCTTTACGCCGCCCGGGTTTTCGTCATCCCTGGGCCGCCGGCGCGGCTGGCTGGTGCTGACGCAGGCCGGGCTGGTGGCGTCGATTGCCGCCATGGCCTTCACGCCGCCGCATGCGGCGCTGTGGGCGCTGGCTGGGCTGGCGGTGCTGGTGGCGTTTCTGTCGGCGTCGCAGGACATCGTCTTTGATGCCTACAGCACGGATGTGCTGCATACGAGCGAGCGCGGTGTCGGCGCGGCCGTGAAAGTGCTCGGTTATCGGCTGGCGATGCTGGTGTCGGGCGGCCTGGCGCTGTATCTGGCCGATCGCGTGATGGGCTGGAGCAACATGTATTTGGTGATGGCCGGGCTGATGGCGCTGGGCATCTTCACGACGCTGTGGTCGCCTGAGCCGGAGGTGTCGGCGCGCCCGCCGCGCAGCCTGCAGGAGGCGGTGGTCGGGCCGCTGAAGGATTTCTTCTCGCGCCGCGGCGCCTGGGCGCTGCTCGCGCTGATCGTGCTTTACAAGCTGGGCGATGCGTTTGCGCTCAGTTTGTCGACGACCTTCCTGATTCGCGCCGTCGGTTTTTCGGCCGGAGAGGTCGGCATTGTGAACAAGACGCTGGGGCTGGCGGCCACCATCATCGGAGCGCTGTACGGCGGCATGCTCATGGTGCGGCTGGGGCTGGTGCGCTCACTGCTGCTGTTTGGCGTACTGCAAGGGGTGTCCAACTTTGCCTATTGGGCGCTGTCGGTCAGCCCCAAGCATCTGTGGAGCATGGCGCTTGCCGTGGGCATCGAAAACCTCTGCGGCGGTATGGGCACAGCGGCCTTCGTGGCGCTGCTGATGGCGCTGTGCAACCGGTCGTTCTCGGCGACGCAGTACGCGTTGCTTTCCGCGCTGGCGTCCATCGGCCGCGTGTACGTCGGGCCAACCGCGGGCTACCTCGTGCAAGCGTATGGCTGGCCGACCTTCTATCTGATGTCCGTCGTGCTGGCTGCCCCGGGCTTGGTGGTGCTGTGGTTCATGCGTGGCACGATCGGCCGGTATGAATCCGAGCAGAACGAGCGCGCGCTGGAGGCCAAGGCCGCGAAGGCCGCGTCAGCCTGATTGACTAACCCAAGCGGTTCGAACGGTCGGCATCTGCAAAGCCGGCCAGCGGCAGCGCCGCATCGATGCCCTTGCCCAGCGCGATGGCCTTGAACAGTTCGCCCATCTCCGCTTCCGACAGCAGCTTCTGCACGGCGTTGGCCGCCGGCAGGAACTGCATCGGATCGGATGGGTCGAGCGTCATCAGCAGTTCGCCCACACCCGCGCTCAACAGGAAGCGCGCCTGGCTCGTGTAGCCGAGCAGTTCCAGCCCAGCCTCCTGGCCCGCCTGGGCAATCCCCGAAAAATCGACGTGCGCGGTGATGTCCTGCAGGCCCGGCAGCCAGAATGGGTCGTCGTGCGCGTGCTGCCGGTAGTGGCACATGAGCGTGCCGCTGGCGCGATGTGCGTGGTAGTACTCGGCGGCCGGGAAGCCGTAGTCGATCAACAGCAACAGGCCGCGTTCAAGCGCCGCGCCGGTACTGCGGATGAAGCCCTCGGCGGCTTCGTGCGATTCGGTGATGAGGTCGTCCGTGCTGGGCAGTGCGGCCAGCTTGGCCGGAAGCTCGGACGGATCGACCAAGCGGTCTTCCCATTGCAAGCCGTGCTCGGCATCGAGTGCTACGCCGCGCTGATACCACACACCGCCGCGCCGCGCCCACAGCGACACGGGCATCGCATCGAGCACTTCGTTGCCGATCATCACGCCGGCGAACGGCGCGGGCAGCGTGTCGTGCCACTGCGCGAGGGCAGCCAGCTCGGGGCCGAGTGCCGTCAGGCGCTCCTGCTGACGCTGGCGCAACTCGCCGGACAGCTCGACGATGCCGTAGCTGTCGGGCCGCATGCCCAGCGTATCGAGTTCGACAAGGATGTCGGCGGCCAGCTTGCCGGTGCCGGCGCCGAATTCCAGCACATGGCGCTGGCCCTCGGGCAGCGTTTGCAGCACCTGTGCGATCTGATGCGCGACGGTGCGGCCGAAGAACGGCGTCAGTTCGGGCGCGGTGATGAAGTCGCCGCCGTCTTCCACGCGGCGGCCGAACTTGGCCGCGCCGCCGCTGTAGTAGCCCAGGCCCGGCGCGTAGAGCGCCAGTTCCATGTAGCGATCGAAGGCCAGCCAGCCGCCGGCGGCCGCAATGGCGTCGGCGATCAGGGCGAACAGGTGCGCGGATTGCGCCTGCGCCGCTTCGTTGGGAAGCGGTAAACTCACGGTTTTGCTCATCGCCGGATTGTAAACAATGGCGCAGACGCCGACTGAACTGAACGCACAACCGCCCGTACAGACGCGGGTGGCCCTCGTCACGGGCGCTGGCCGCCGCGTGGGCCGCGTGATCGCCCTGGCCCTGGCCCGCCACGGCTGGGATGTGGCCGTGCATTGCCACCGCTCGCGCGCCGAGGCCGACGCCGTGGCCGCCGAGATCACCGCGCTGGGCCGTCGCGCTGCCGTGCTGCAGGCCGACCTGTCGGACGAAGCCGCCGCCGGCCGCCTGATCGCCGATTGCATCGCTGCACTGGGTACGCCCACCTGCCTGGTCAACAACGCGTCGCTGTTCCAGTACGACGTGGCGACCAGCTTCAGCTATGCGTCGCTCGACACGCACATGCGTACCAACGTGGCGGCGCCGCTGCTGCTGTCGCGCGAGCTGCACCGTGCGCTCACGGCCGGTGATGCTGATCATCGCGGTGTGGTCATCAACCTGCTCGATCAGAAGCTGGACAATCTGAACCCCGATTTCCTGTCGTACACGCTGTCGAAGGCGGCGCTATCGACGGCCACGATGCAGCTTGCACAGGCGCTGGCGCCGGCGCTGCGCGTGGTGGGCGTGGCGCCGGGCATCACGATGGTGTCGGGGGACCAGTCGAGCGGCGGGTTTGCGCGCGCACACCAGATGACGCCGCTGGGCCAGTCGTCCACGCCGGAAGACATTGCCGAGGCGGTGTGCTACCTCGCCACGGCACGCGCTGTGACCGGCACCACGCTGTTCGTCGACGGAGGCCAGCACCTGATGCCGCTGGCCCGCGACGTGATGTTCCTCACTGAATAATTTCTCCCCCGGACGCCCCATGCTCTCCCTGCTATCCCATCCGCGCCTGTCGAACTGCCGCCGCATGTTTTTGCGCAACTACGAGGTGCAGATCAACATTGGCGTGCACGACTTCGAGAAGAAGGGCGAGCAGCGCGTGCTGATCAACATCGAGCTGTACGTGCCGCTGGAATATTCGTCGCCCACGCAAGACAAGCTGCACGAAGTGGTCGACTACGATTTCATGCGCGATACCGTGTCGCGCCGCATGGCACAGGGCCACGTTCACCTGCAAGAGACGCTGTGCGATGACGTGCTGACGGCCATGCTCAAGCACCCGCATGTGCGGGCCGCGCGGGTGTCGACGGAGAAGCCGGATGTGTATCCGGATTGTGAGTCGGTGGGGATTGAGGTCTTCCGCATCAAGGACTAAGCCGCCGTCGCATACTCACGGCGCTGGGCGTGCAACGCGCCCGCGACGCTGCCCAGCAGGTCAAGCGCCAGGCGCGCCGTGATCCCGCTCCCTTGGCTGTCGTGCTGATCGTGGCGCGGGTTGTACTCCACCAGTTCAAACGCTGCAAAGCGCGCATCGCGTGCGCAGGCCGCCAGGGCCTGTGCCATGCCCTGCGCGGTCAGCCCGTCCGTTTCCGGCGTGCCCACGCCCGGGGCGACGGCGGGGTCGAAGGCATCCAGATCCAGCGTCACGCCGAAGGCCGCCGTACCCGATTTGACCAGGCGAATGGCCTCGGCCATGGCCGCGCGCAGACCGTGGCGTGCCACTTCCGCAGCGTCGATCACGCGCACCCCAAGTCGGTCCAGCAACGCGCGTTCGGCAGGCTCATAGCTGCGCGCACCAATCACCACCACGTGCTGCGGCAGCAGCTTGGGCGCCGCATCGCGGACTTGCGTGAGGGCCGGCGCGCCGTGGCCGAGCAGCGTCGCCAGCGGCATGCCGTGGATGGCGCCGGAATCGCTGGTCTGCGGCGTGTGGCTGTCGAGGTGGGCGTCGATCCAGATCAGGCCGAGCGGACCGTGCGGACGCAGCGCGTTGGCCACGCCCGACCACGTGCCGATCGCGCACGAGTGGTCGCCGCCGAGGATGAACGGCACGTGCCCTTTGTGCATGCTGTGTGCCGTTGCATCGGCCAACGCGCGCGAAAAACCGGCCACGCCTGGCAGCGTCGCCAGCCGCGCCGAACGGCTGTGCCCTGCCGACATCGCCAGTTCGATGTCGTGCACGAGCGTGCCGTGCGTGTCCGGCGTTTGCAATCGCGCCAGCGCACCGGCTTGCAGCAGCGCACGCGGGCCGTCCTTGCAGCCGTCGTCTTGCGCGCCGCAGCCGATGGCCGCCCCGATCAGATCAATGATGGTCATGTCACTCCCCTTTGCGATTTTTTGCTCAAGCCACTTTGCGGCGCGGCCAACCGGCCAACGTCTGGCGGATGGCCTCCAGCGCCTGCGCCAGTTCGGCCTCGCCGATCACCAGCGGTGGTGTCAGGCGGACCACGTTGCCGTAGGTGTCCTTGGTCAGCACGCCGCGCTCTGCCACCGCGAAGGCGAAGTCGTGCGCGTCGATGTCGGCGTCGAGCTGCAGGCCGATCATCAGGCCGCGTCCGCGCACCTGCCGTACGCCGTGGCCGACGAGCGTTTTCAGTTCGTTGATGAACGCGGCGCCCACGCGCGCGGCACGCTGTGGCAGTTGTTCTTCGATCAGCAAGGCCAGTGCCGCACGCCCGATGTGCGCTGCCAGCGGGTTGCCGCCAAACGTGGAGCCATGATCACCCGGCTGGAATACGCCGATGACCGCCTCGCGCCCCGCAATGGCCGATACGGGCACCATGCCGCCGCCCAGCGCCTTGCCCAGCACCACCAGATCGGCGTCCACGCCTTCATGCCAGCTCGCCAGCACATCGCCGGTGCGGCCCAGGCCGGTTTGCACCTCGTCGCAGACGAGCAGGACGTTGTGCCGCGTAGCGAGTTCGCGCGCGAGTTTCAGGTAGCCCGGCGGCGGCTCGACAATGCCGCCTTCGCCCTGCACGGGCTCCATCAGGATCGCGCCCGTGTTGGGCCCGATGGCTGCACGCAGCGCATCGGCGTCACCAAACGGAATGCGCCGGAAGCCGGTGGCGAAGGGGCCGAACCCGTAGCGGTATTGATCGTGTGAGGAGAACCCCACGATGGTGGTCGTGCGGCCGTGGAAATTGTTCTCGAAGACGATGATCTTGGCCACCTCGGGCGGCAGGCCCTTCACGTCGCGCGCCCATTTGCGGGCGGCCTTGATGGCCGTCTCGACGGCTTCGGCGCCGGTGTTCATCGGCAGCGCGCGGTCCATGCGCGTGATGCGGCAGACGTCGGCCAGAAAAGGGCCGAGTTCAGTGTTGTGGAATGCGCGTGAGGTGAGCGTGAGGCGTTTCGCCTGCTCGATCAACGCGGCAACGAGTTTGGGGTGCGAATGCCCGAAGCTGACGGCCGAGTACGCCGACATCATGTCGAGATAGCGGCGGCCATCGGTATCGAACAGCCACACGCCTTCGCCGCGTTCCAGCATGACCGGCAAGGGTGCGTAGTTGCGTGCGCCGTAACGGTCTTCCAACGCATAGCTCGGATGTTGCGTTGCGGTCGTCATGATGGCCTCCGTTTGCGTGGGTCGTTCACTTGCGGCGGATTGTGCGATCTGACAGACTTGAAATCAAATCGAATGTTTTTGGTTTTTCGATCCAAAAATTTGATGAATTAAAAGATCACTTTTCCGTCCATGTCGCATTCACCATTGCGCTATCTGCATAGCTTTCTGACGGTCGCCAATGAGGGCAGCTTCGTGCGCGCGGCGGACCGCCTGGCCGTGTCGCAACCGGCGCTGTCATACCAGATGCGGCAATTGGAGCAGTGGCTGGGCGTGCCGTTGTTCGAGCGGTCGGGGCGCAAGCTCGTGCTCACGCGTGCCGGCACGTCGGTGCGCGCGTGGTGCCGCGATGCGTTTGCAGGGTTGGACGAGCTGCGTGCCGCACTGCACAGCGGCGAGATGGAGCGCGTGTCGCTCAAGCTGGCGAGCGGCTCCAGCTTCGGGCGCCACGTGCTGATGCCGGCGCTGCTGACGCCGTCGCCCGAGTCCGACGCGCCATTGCTCGACGACGTGCGCCTCGAACTTGCATTCGGCAGCGACGACGAGGTCTTCAGCCACGTGGAATCGGGCCGTGCTGATCTCGGCTTCGTCTACACGCCGCGCACTTCACGCCTGTTCGAGCACCATGCCGTGTACACGGAAGAATTCGTGCTTGCGTGCAGCGCGCGAGCACTGCGCGAGCATGGCGCCCCACGCACGCTGGCGGACTGCGCGGCGCTGCCCTTCGTTACCTACGACGAGTCCGATGCGGTGTACGGCCTGTGGTTCAAGGCGCTGTTCCGGCGCCTGCCGGAGACAACCGTGAGCGCGCATCACGTGTCGGATATCGAAGAGGTCAGCACGCTGGTGGAAGCCGGCATGGGCTGGTCGGTGCTGCCACTGCACGCCATTCAGGATGCGGTGGAGCGTGCACGCCTGCAGGTGGTACGCCCGATCGTGGCGCGGCGCTGCCTGAACACCGTATTCGCGGTGCGCCGCACATCGAGCTTTCCGAGCGAGGCGCAGGACCGCCTGCTCGTGCGCCTTGCGCAACTCGACGCGGCGGCAGCGAAGGCGTAGCCCTTCGTACCAGCACGCCACATCTCTTACGCCTGAAACGCGGATTGCGCCCGCACGACGGTGCGCTTGATGCCACCCGAGTCCTGGCCCGTACGCCGCATCGTCTTGTAATTAATTAATTCGACAATTAATATTCGCGGCATGGCAACCCGCAAACCTTCCCCTCGCGGTCCCGGTCGTCCCAAAGGCTCAACGCAGGACGACCTGCGTGACCGCCTGCTCGACATGGCCGTCACGCTGTTCGCGCGGGATGGCGTCGGCCCCACCACGCTTGCCGCCATCGCCCGAGAAGCCGGTGTGACGGCGCCGATGGTGCATTACCACTTCAAGACGCGCGACCAGCTGATCGACGCAGTGGTAGAGGCGCGCATCCGCCCACTGATCGATCAGGTGACGGGGCCGGCGCTCATGCTCCTTGCCGATGACGGCCATCTGCCCGATCTGCCGCAGACGGTGGCGGGCGTGGCCCAGCGCATGGTGGCTGCGGCCTCGGCCACGCCGTGGTTTCCGACCTTGTGGATACGCGAGATCGCCAGCGAAGGCGGGCAACTGCGTGAGCGCGTGTTTGCGCGCATTGCGCTGGAGCGCGCCACATTGATGGTTGATCGCATTGCCAGCGCACAGGCCGCGGGCGCGGTGAACCCCGCGTTGCAGCCGCCGCTGGTGATGCTGTCAGTGATTGGCCTGGCAATGCTGCCTTTTGCGACGCGCTCGCTGTGGGGGCGCCTGCCGCAGGCAGATCGGGTGGACGCCGAGGCTATCGGCCGGCATGTGGCGGCGCTGCTGCTGCACGGCATCGGCGCGGTGGCCGTGCCCCCGGAGGGCAGCGTCAAGAAGGCCAAGCCGAAGCCAAAGAGCAAGGAGCGCAAGTAGGCAACACGGCATCCATCGCATCAATCGAGCATCAATCGCGCATCAATGGAATCCCGCGGAGGGCGGTATGCGGCAAGCGTTGTACATCGGCAGGGCAGGGTGGTTGGCGGCGGCGGTCGCAGCAATCGTCTCGGCAGGTTGTGCCAAGCAAGACAGCCACACCTACCAAGGCTATGTGGAAGGCGAGTTTGTCTACGTGGCATCGCCCGTGGGCGGGCGGTTGGAACACCTGGGCGTGCAGCGTGGGCAGACCGTCAAGGCTGGTGCGTCGTTGTTCGCGCTGGAGTCGGTGGACGAGACTGCGGCCCGCCAGCAGGCTGCTGCGCAACTGCAGGGTGCCGAAGCCCAGCTCGCTGATCTGAACATCGGCAAGCGCGTGCCCGAAGTAGACGCTGTGCGCGCCCAACTGGCGCAGGCGGTGGCAGCCGACAAGCTCTCGGCCACGCAGCTTGCACGTGACGAGGCGCAGTTCCGCGCGGGGGGCATCGCGCAATCGCAGCTCGACACCAGCCGCTCTAGCGCGCAGACCAACGGGCAGCGCGTGCGTGAACTGACCAATCAGTTGCGCATTGCGCAGTTGCCTGCGCGCAATGATCAGATCCGTGCGCAATCCGCGCAGGTGGAGGCCGCGCGTGCGGCGGTGGCGCAGGCGCAATGGCGGCTCGACCAGAAAGCGCAGAAGGCCACGCAGGGTGGGCTTGTGTTCGACACGCTGTATCGCGAAGGCGAGTGGGTCGGCGCCGGCAGCCCGGTGGTGCGCATGCTGCCGCCGGCCAACGTGAAGGTGCGCTTCTTCGTGCCGCAAGGCGTGGTGGGTGCACTCAAGCCGGGGCAAGCCGCGCGCCTTCACTGCGATGGCTGCGCCGCCGACATCAATGCCACCGTCACCTACATCGCCACCGAGGCCGAATACACGCCGCCCGTGATCTACAGCAACACCACGCGCGACAAGCTCGTCTTCATGGTGGAGGCGCGGCCCACCGCGGCCGATGGCCTGAAGCTGCGCCCCGGCCAACCCGTCGAGGTGACGTTGCCATGAGCGCTGCCAGCACCGACAGCCAGCATCACACTGGTAACGGCGACTACGCCATCGACGTGCACGGCCTGAACAAGCACTTTGGCGACAAGCACGTCGTCAAAGACCTCTCCATGCAGGTCGCGCGCGGCGAGATCTTCGGTTTTCTCGGGCCCAACGGCAGCGGCAAGACCACGTCGATCCGCATGATGTGCGGGCTGCTTACGCCCGACAGCGGCAGCGGCACGTGCCTGGGCTACGACATCCTCAAGCAGTCTGCGCAGATCAAGCGCCGCGTCGGCTACATGACGCAGCGGTTCTCGTACTGGGATGATCTTTCCATTCGCGAGAACCTCGACTTCGTCGCGCGCCTGTATGAGATGCCCAACCGCCGCGAGGTGGTCGATCACGCGCTGGAGCACCTCGGGCTGGCATCTCGCGCCAAGCAATTGGCGGGCGCGCTGTCGGGTGGCTGGAAGCAACGTCTGGCGCTGGCCGCCTGCATGCTGCACAAGCCCGAACTGCTGCTGCTTGATGAACCCACCGCTGGCGTCGACCCGAAAGCGCGCCGCGATTTTTGGGAAGAGCTGCACCGGCTGGCCGCAGAGGGCATCTCGGTGCTCGTCAGCACGCACTACATGGACGAGGCCGAGCGTTGCCACAAGCTCGCCTACATCGCCTATGGCGAGTTGCTCGCGCAAGGCACGGCGGATGAGGTGATCGCCAGCCAGCATCTGTCGACGTGGTCTGTCTCGGGCGGCAACCTTGTTGAACTGGGCCGCAAGCTCGAAGGGCAGCCGGGCGTGGATCAGACCGTCGCGTTTGGCTCCGTGCTGCACGTAACCGGTGCCGACGCACAGGCGCTGGAGGGCACGCTGCGCAAACTCACCGGAGACGCGGGCATGCGCGCCGAGCCCATCAACACCGGCCTTGAAGATGTGTTCATCCACATGATGAAGCGCTCGTCCGACAACTACGGAGCGCAGCCATGAGCCTCCAGATCAATGGCAACCGCTTCTCGTTCGTGCGCTGGTGGAGCGTGGTGCTCAAGGAATTCCTGCAGTTGCGCCGCGACCGCGTGACGTTCGCCATGATGATCGGCATTCCGATCATGCAGCTGTTCCTGTTCGGTTTTGCCATCAACGCCGATCCGAAGCACCTGCTGACCGGCGTGATTGCCGCCGACCAGAGCGAGTTCACGCGCAGCTTCCTCGCCAGCATGCGCCACTCCGACTACTTCGACCTGACCACCACGCTCGCCGACGAAACCGCCGGGCGCGAGGCGTTGGCGAAAGGGCAGCTCCAGTTTGTCGTGTCCGTCCCGCCGGACTTCACGCGCAAGCTGGTGCGCGGCGAGAAGCCGTCGCTGCTCGTGGAGGCCGACGCCACCGATCCTGCGGCCACTGGGCTGGCGGTGGCCTCGCTTTCGCAACTGGTGCAGGGCGTCGTCAGCAAGGATATGAAGGGCGCATTGTTGCCGTTGGCGGGTGGCGGGGGCAGCGGCGGTGCGGCACCGCCATTCGACGTGCGCATTCACAAGCTCTACAACCCGGAAGGCATCACGCAGTACAACATCATCCCTGGCCTGATGGGCACCATCCTCACGATGACCATGGTGATGATGACCGGCCTGGCCATGACGCGCGAACGCGAGCGCGGCACCATGGAAAACCTGCTCGCCACGCCGGTGCATCCGCTGGAAGTGATGACGGGCAAGATCGTGCCGTACATCTTCATCGGGCTGGTGCAGGTGACTATCATCCTGTTGATGGCGTTCTACGTCTTCCATGTACCGTTTGTGGGCAGCGTGTGGATGGTCTATGTGTCGGCGCTGTTGTTTATCGTGGCGAGCCTGACGGTGGGGATCACGCTGTCGTCATTGGCGCAGAACCAGTTGCAGGCGACGCAGCTCACGTTCTTCTACTTTCTGCCGAACATCCTGCTCTCGGGTTTCATGTTTCCGTTCGTGGGCATGCCCAAGTGGGCGCAGGTGATCGGCAACCTGCTGCCGATGACGTACTTCAACCGGCTCACGCGCGGCATCCTGCTCAAGGGCAATGGCTGGTTTGAGCTGTGGCCCAGCATCTGGCCGTTGATGGTGTTTACGGTGGTGGTGCTGGGGATTGCGTTGCGGTTTTATCGCGAGACGCTGGATTGAGGTGGGTATGCGAGTGTTCTTTTTCTGTGATGGTGGTGGTGGTGCATCCCCTGTTTCGTCCCCTGCGGGGGCGGGCCTTGGTGGTGCATCTCCGGTATCGTCCCCTGCCGGGGCCGACTCACTTTTCTTTGTCTTGCCAAAGAAAAGTAAGCAAAAGAAAGGCGCGCCCGAGATGGCGGCCCCCTCCTTGAATTTGTGTAACCGGGCGGAGGCGGGGAAAACTCGCTTCGCTCAGACAGTTCCCCGCCTTTTTTCCGCCCGCTTACACAAATTCAAGGCGCCATCTAGGGCAGGGTACGGCCAAACCGTCGGTGGGCGTGTGTTGGCGCTCAGTCGAGCTTTGACGAGCCGTAAGCGGGTTTTTGGTGTCGTGGTTGTTGCTGCACTGGCGATGAGTGGCTGTGCCGTCGGCCCCGATTTCAAGGCGCCGGTCGGGCCTACGGCACCGGGCTATTCCGCGCAGCCGGTGCCGCGCGAAACCGTATCCGCGCCTGTTCCCGGTGGCGAGGCACAGCATCTGGCTGATGCCAATGTTCCGGCCGATTGGTGGCACCTGTTTCAGTCGCCCGCGCTGGATGCTCTGGTGGACGAGGCGCTGCGCGCGAGCCCTTCTGTCGTGCAGGCCGAGGCGCGTTTGCGTCAGGCGCAGGCGGAAGCCGAGGCGCAGTTCGGTTATGCGCTGCCATCGGTGGACGGCAGCGTGTCGGCGGTGCGTCAGCAGATCAATCCGGAAGCGTTCGGCTTCAAAACGCCCAAGCCGGGGCCGTTCACGCTGTACTCCGCATCGTTGTCGGTGTCGTATGCGCTGGATATTTTTGGCGGTGTGCGCCGCGCGTTGGAAGCATCGCGCGCGCACGTTGATACGCAGCGCTATGAAGTGGAAGCGGCACGCCTGTCGCTGGCGGGCAATGTGGTGACGACGGTGGTGCGCATCGCATCGCTCGATGCGCAGATCGCCGCCACGCAGCGGTTGGCGGCGGAGCAACGCAAGCAGTTGGAAATCACCGAGCGCCGACTGAGCCTGGGAGGTGTCGCACAGGTCGATGCATTCTCACAGCGCACGCTGGTTGCGCAGACCGACGCTACGTTGCCGCCGCTCATGCAGCAGGCCGCGCAGATGCGGCATCGTCTATCGGTGCTGCTGGGCCGTGAGCCGGGCGCGGGGCTGCCCGACTTGCCGTCGCTCGACGCGCTGCACCTGCCGGACCCGCTGCCGGTGTCGTTGCCGTCCACGCTCGCACAGCGCCGCCCCGACATCCGCGCCGCCGAGGCGCTGTGGCACGAAGCCAGCGCCAATGTGGGCGTCGCCACCGCCAACCTGTTCCCGCGCATCACCTTGTCCGCAGGCCTGGGTTCGGAAACGACGAGCTTCCGCAACCTGCTCGGCGCGGGCTCCAGCATCTGGAACCTGGGCGCCGGGCTCACGCAACCGATCTTCCACGGCGGCACCCTGCGCGCCAAAAAGCGCGAAGCCGAAGCCGCCTACGACGCAGCCGGCGCCGCCTACAAGCAAACGGTACTGCAAGGTTTACAGGAAGTTGCCGACGCCCTGCACGCCGTGAACAACGACGCGCAAACACTGCAAGCAAGAGCCACGGCCACCGACCAAGCGCAGCAGACCTTGCGCGCCGCCGAAGCCCGCCACGCCGCCGGTGGCATCAGCACGCTCACGCTGCTCGACGCGCAGCGCCAGCTCGACCAAGCCACGCTGCAACAGGTACAGAGCCGCGCCGATCGCCTGTTGGATTCCGCAGCACTCATGCAAGCACTAGGCGGCGGCTGGCAATAGACAAACAGCAAACCAAATCGCCAACACCCGCGCCCAGATGGTTTGGCCGTACCTGCCCTGGACGCAGGGCCCAACTTCGAGGTGCCGGACTTCGACTCGGCGGTTCTGAACTCCTGCCTGGCGGTTCTGAACGCTGGCTTCGAGGTTCGGGAACCTCCACCTCAAGGTTCTGAACGTCAACTCCAAGGTTCTGAACTCTGACTCCGAGGTTCTGAACTTCACCTTTGAGGTTCTGAACGTCGACGTTGAAGTTCTGAACTGCAACTTTGAGGTTCCGGAACCGCGACTTGCGGGTTCCGAACTTCAATGACGCAGTCTTGAGCTTCCAGCAAGAGCAAGCACCCAGCGCCACGGCCGGTGCCCAGTTGGTTTGGCCGTTCCTGCCCTTGATGGCGCCTTGAATTTTTGTAAGCGGGCGGAAAAAAGACGGGAAACTGTTTGAGCGAAGCGAGTTTTTCCCGTCTCCGCCCGGTTACGAAAATTCAAGGAGGGGGTCGCCATCTCGGGCGCGCCTTTCTTTGCTTACTTTCTTTGGCAAGACAAAGAAAGTGAGTCAGCCCCGGCAGGGGATGAAACAGGGGATGGACCACAAAGAAAAAAAACCAAAACAGCCCGACCAAAGCCCCCAGAAGAGCCCCGCCAAATTGTGATTTATAGTGACACCCTCGCTCTGACGAAGCAGCGGTCAT
>CAUPMS010000013.1:0-123766 GCA_963512445.1 uncultured Ralstonia sp. | reverse complement strand
CCCCACCGCCCCCCACCCCCCCCCCCCGGACGCCCCCCCCCCCCCCCCTTCGTGATCTTCGCCTTTTGCGGCGGCCGACATGGAATGTGCGCCCGGCCGGTGCTTGTGGCTACCGGCCGGGCTTGGCTGCCGTCAGGGACGCATCACGGGGGCGTCAGGGGAACGCCTTCATCCCGAGTAGTGCCGCGACCGCGAAGCCAGAGACGTTGGTTTCCTGGTCGGGCGAGCCGGGGTAGTCGTGGATGCCGAACGTGTTTTTGTCGAGCACGTTGTTGACGATCCACGGCAGCGTCGTCGTTGGCGGTTGCATGCCCAGCGTATCGGCGCCCAGCAGCAGGATCACGTCGGAGAGTGCATAGGCGGGGTCGGTGGACGGCGAACGGATGCTGCCGTCGGCGGCGGTTTGGTTGATCAGCCATTGGACCGAGCCCGAGCTCTGCGCGTTGGAGCCGAACACCCACGGCACATAGCCCTGCGGGAAGTTCGTGTCGATGCCGAGGTTAGGGTCCAGCGGCGAGCCGGTGTCGCGGCCGACCGAATAACGTTGCTCATTCGCCATGTAGAACTGCGACGGCACGTTGGCCTTCAGGAAGTTCGCCGTGGTTGCGTATTGCGGGTTGTCCGGGAACAGAAGTGCGCCCGCATGCATACCGAGGTACACGTCGCCCTGGTCGGCAGCGTATTCATACGGCCAGAACTGCCAAGTGGTGCTGCCGGTGGGTAGTTGCCATGAGCTGCCCGAGAAGCCGCTTGGGTTGATGTTCTTGGACAGGACGAAATCCAGTGCCGCGCGAGCGTTGGCGCTGTATTGATTGACCAGCGTAGTGCTACCGGTCAGCACGCTGTGCTGGTACAGCAGGTAGACGAACAGCGCAGACGTGGCATCCACGCCGCGCACGTCGGCGATGCCGGTGCCGGGCGACGTCGGGATCGGGTTGTACGGCGGGGTCAGCGAGTAGACGTAGCGCCAGCTTCCCTGCCATGTCGGATCACTCATCTCCTCGCGGGCGGCCAGCCAGGCGATGCCCTTTTCGAGGCCGGTCAGGTATTTGGGGTCGTGCGTTGCGCCATACGCGGCGGCCAAGCCGATCAGCGCGTACTCCATGTTGGAGTCCGTGTTGACGGTATTGCTGCCGGCCTGGTCGGGGATCGCGCCGTTGACATCCTGTTGCGAGAGGATGAAGTTCGCGATCTGCAGTGCGGTGGCACTTTGGGTGCTGGTGGTAGTGCTGGTGGTGCCGGTAGTGCTGGTGGTGCTGGTAGTGGTGCTAGTGCCGCTCTGGTTGCCGTTGTTGCCGTGGCCTTGAACCTGGGCGCTGGGGCTGGCTTGGC
The DNA here is from genome assembly GCA_963512445.1 of uncultured Ralstonia sp. Lineage (GTDB taxonomy): Bacteria > Pseudomonadota > Gammaproteobacteria > Burkholderiales > Burkholderiaceae > Ralstonia. The sequence goes on along the minus strand of CAUPMS010000013.1, from coordinate 122,434 downwards.
CGCTACCACTGCCCGAGTCGCCTGAGCCACCGCAGCCCGCGACCAGCAGCGCGACCGCTGCCGTTAGACCTACGATGGCGCGCTGGCTCGTGCGCGTTGCTCTCTGTGCTCTGTAGTTGTGCATGTATGTTCTATTCCCTCGGGCGCAAGGTGACGCGCCCATGTTTTCGATGGACAAGCGCCGACCTACCTGTGCGGTATATCAATGTGGTGTGACTCGATTGGCACACTGAGCACCGAACCGGTGCGAGCGTCGCTGACGCCCCGGTCGGCGAGGTGATTGCGCGATTGGAGGCTCATGCCGGAGACCGGCTGGCCGTGCGCTTATTCGAAGACTGGTACAGTTGGAACACACTCACTGCTAGCGAGTGTGCGGCTTCACAAAAATGGAAAGCCCTGCACATCAACCGGCCGTTGACTGATTGTTCCCCCCGCCAACGCGCCGACGGCGATCATACCCCATCCAGGTGACACTTCGAAGGCGAAACTGATGGGGTGTGGCGGACTGTTCAAGCAAGCTTGACTTGCTCCAGTGTGATCATTGATGAGCGTGCTTCACAGCACGTCGGAATCATCCAATGGCGCCCCGTGGCGCAGCATCGATGCGGCCCGTCATGCGATGCTTGTGCGGCCCAGCGGCACTCTCATGCGCTGCGCGCTTTGCGCGGGTTTGCCGCCAGCCAGATCTTCGGGATCGACAGGCTCACCGTCACGACGTACAAGCTGGATCGTGCGCGTCGGCAGTGCGAACGACGTACCGAGATTCTCCAGCCCCTCCAGGATCGTCAGGTTGATGCGTTGCTGAATGTCCATGTACAGGTTGAAGTCCGGATCAGTGACGAAGTACACCACCTCGAAGTTCAGCGCGTTTTCGCCAAATTCCTTGAAGTGCGCGCGATCGAAGCGCGTGTTGCCCGCAGCTTCGACCGCGTGGCGCACGATGTCCGGAATTTTCTGCAACTGCGCAGCGCGCGCATCGTAGGTCACCCCGAAAGCGAAGACGATGCGTCGTTCCGACATCCGTTTGTAATTGTGAATCGTGCTCTTGAGCAGCGCCGTGTTGGAAGCGACGATTTCCTCACCCGACAGGCTGCGGATGCGCGTGGTCTTGAGCCCCACGTGCTGCACCGTGCCGGCAATCGATTCGAAGACGATGAAGTCACCGATCTCGAACGGCTTGTCCAGCCCGATGGCGAGCGAGGCAAACAGGTCACTCAGGATGCTCTGCACCGCCAGCGCGACCGCCACACCGCCTACCCCCAGGCTGGCGACGAAGGCCGTGATGTTCACGCCCACGTTGGCCAGAATGGCCAGCAGCAGCATTGACCACAATGCAAACCGCAGCACCCACGCCGTCATCGATGTGATCACGGGGTTGCGCGTGGCGTGGGTTTGCGTCGACAGCCGATCACGCGCCCACAGCTTCACGGCGCGGTTGAGCCATAGCGCCATCTGGAAGCCGATGATGACGAACCAGATGTGGTCGAGCTTGTTGGCAATGCGCGTGGGCAGGTCAATGAAGTACGAGCCCGCCAGCAGCGCGGCCAGCGCGATGAACAGCGGATGCGTATCGCGCAGCACTGCCGAAGCCAGGATGTCAAAGCGATAACCGGTGCGGCGCGCACGGGCTTCAAACCGGTTGCCGATCAGGCGCAACACGCTGGACAACAGCGCATACGTGGCAACTACTGTAAGTGCTGCGGCTGCCCAGTCGCGGGCCGGCACGCGCAGGAAGGTGTGGGCGTTAAGCCACTCCATGGGACTCTCCGTGCAAGAACACGGGATGTTGCGCTGCACATAACGTGCCAGCCTGAGCGCGGTTCTGCTTTAGCGTGGCTGATCTGCCACGCCTCGCAAGTCGGCCGGTACGCACACGCGGTTGCGGCCTTGGCGCTTGGCTTCCATCAGGCCGATATCGGCATCGGCCAGCAGGCGCGCCAGATCTTGCCCCGGGCGCAGCGGCGCGGCACCTACGCTCACGGTCAACGGGCCTACCGGCGTTTGCGTGTCGGCCACGGCAGTCTTGAGCCGATCGACCACCGCAAGCGCGCTGGTCAGGCCGCAGCCCGGCAGCAGCACGGCAAACTCATCGCCGCCCAGCCGGCCGAACAGATCAGCCGGGCGCAGCACGCCCGCCAGCGCGTCGGACAGTGCGACGAGTGCTTCGTCGCCGGCGGCATGTCCCCACGCATCGTTGATGGATTTGAAGTGATCAACGTCGAGGTACAACGCGCAGAGCGGCTCGGCATGATGCTGCGCGCGCTCTACCGCAAAGCTGCCCAACTCGAAAAAACGCTGCCGCGCGAGCATGCCGGTCAGGTGGTCGGTGTTGGCACGATCGGCCAGGCTGCGTTCGGCTGCGAAGTGTCGCGCCATGGCGCGCAGCAGGTAGTGGTGAATGACGGCGGCCGCCGCAATGCAGATCGGCAGATAGAGCACCAGGCCCAACCATCCATGGTGGATTGTCGTGGCGGGTTCTGGGGCGATGAGCAGCGCGGCGATGGGCCCGGCGGTGCACAGCGCCATGGCAATGCAGAAATCGCGTCGGGTGAGCCATGCGGGGCTGGTGGCAAGCGGCATCAGGTAGAACGCCGGCAGCACCCATTCGAGCCCGGCCTGATGGCCAAACGCGATAATGGCGATTTCTTCGGCAAGCAGATGGGTAAGCGCCAGCGGCCCCCACAGTCCGGTATGCCGATGCCGCTGCGCCGTCAGCACGATGGCGATCAGCAGCACGAGCAGCGCAAGCAGCGGCTCTGGCCGATGCAGCAGCCCGACCGACCAGCCCAGCATGATTGCGAAGCCATAACCGAGCACGCCGCATTTGCTTAGCGCGAGGATCATCGGCACGAAATGGCGTGCTTGATAGTCACGCGAGGGCGTGCGTGCGTCGGGCAGGTCGGAGACGGTAGGCAGGTTCGCGCTCAAGGCAGGGCAAGAAAGGCCTTCGGGCGCGACGGGATGATGCGGGCGCGGGCGTGGCCGGATTGCGCAACAAAGCGCGCATTCTAATTGCGGTATGCCGCCTCGTGCGCGGATTTTTAGTGGGGGGAATCCCGCAACTTACCGCTTAGCCCGCCAGCACTTGCCACACCAGCCAGATATTGGCGACGCTGATGAAGACGAATAACCCCCACGCCAGCAGCGACATTAATCGGTGGTTAACAAAAACACCCATCAGCGTGCGATCGCCCGTCATGCGGATCAGCGGAAACATCGCAAATGGCAATTGCAGGCCCAGCACCACCTGGCTGATGACGAGCAGCTTGCCAATGGCGTGGTCGCCCAGCATCGCCACGCCGATGAACGCGGGAATCAACGCCAGCGCCCGTGTGATCAGCCGCCGTTGCCAGCAGGGGATGCGCAGATCAAGGAAGCCTTCCATCAGGATCTGCCCGGCGGTGGTGCCGGTAAAGGTGGCGCTTTGCCCCGCCGCCATCAGCGCGATGCCGAACAGCAGCCCCGGCCCCGCAGAACGCAGCAGTTGCTTCCACAGCGGCAGGCCGGGCGGCACGGCAACGGTGCCGCGCACTTCGGACGGACAAAATGGGGCAGTGGCGGCGGTGGGCAGGTGGAACACGCACGATCTATCGAGGAAAAATGCAATCGGAATTTCTTAACGATAGCCAAATGCTGACTTCCATACCCAGAACCATGCCCGGTATATGTTTGCGAGGCGACTTCCACGCCGCGTGTCTCCACACATTTAAGGCAAAGCTCAGTCCGTTGCGGTAGATTTCGACCTTCGCCGGCGCCTGTTTTACAAGCGCCGGCTGTCCGTTTACGTCATTCCCGCCGCCGAGATTCCTGCGCATGAACGCCATCCTCCTTATCGAAGACGATTTGCCGTTGGGCACCGCACTGGCCCGCGCGCTGCGTCAGGCCGGCTACAACGCGACCTGGGTGCGCCGCCTTGTCGACGCGCAAAAATGGATCACCACCAACAGCTTCGAGGCCATCGTGCTCGATCTCGGGTTGCCCGACGGTGAGGGCCACACCTTCCTCGAAGAACTGCGTGCCGCGCACAGCGACGTGCCCGTCATCATTGCCAGCGCGCGCGATGCGCTGTCCGAACGCCTCAAAGGGCTGGATTCCGGCGCGGACGATTTCCTCGTCAAGCCGTTCCCGGTGGATGAACTCATCGCTCGCCTGCGCGCCGTGCTGCGCCGCCATGCGGGGCAGAGCACCAACCAGTGGAACGTCGGCAACCTGGTAGTGGAGCCTTCGCAGAAGCGGGTGACACAAGAGGGCCAGGTCATTGAACTCACGCCGCGCGAATACCAGTTGCTGCTTGAACTCGTGCGTCGCGCCCACCGCTGGGTGCCGCGCGAAACGCTCATGGACGCGCTCTATCGTGAGGGCGACAGCGTGAGCGCGAACGCGCTCGAAGTCGTCATCCACCACTTGCGCCGCAAGCTTGGCAACGAAACCATCCAGACCATTCGCGGTGTCGGCTACATGATCGGCGGCAATCGCGGGGCCACCCAATGAAGCTGGCGGTTCCGGCGATCCTGCGAGTCCGCTCGCTGTCGTTCCGCCTGTATGTGCTGATCCTGCTGGCGCTGGTGTTGATGCTGCTGGTGCAGCTCGTTATCGCGCACCTGGAAATCTCGCGCACCAACAGCCGCCAGGTGGTGAGCGATCTGCGCATGTCGGCGCAGGCCTATGCGGACCTCACCACGCTCAACATGGATGACGTGCCGCGCCGCGAAGAATTCCTGCGCCGGCTCACCCACATCAAGCTGGGTCTGTCGCTGCCCAACATCCTGCCTGGCGAATTCCGCTACGTGCTGTGTGATCGCGCCGGCCATGCCGTCACCGCTTTCCCCGGTGCGCCCACCATGCCGTGCGGCAAGGCGCACGGTAACGTTGTCGAGATCATGCTGGAAGGCAAACCGTGGCGCAGCTACACGGTCGATAGCATCGACGGCAAACTTTCGGCCACGGTGGCGCAGCCGTTGTCTGCCTATGAACGCGCCATTCGCGATCTCTTCCAGGAAGTGGCGGTGGCGCTGGCCATTCTGGCGAGCGCGCTGATGGTGATGGTTGGTTGGGCTGCGCACCAGGGCCTCAAGCCGCTGCGCACGCTCACGCGTCAGGTTGAGGCGCGCGACTCTGCCGATCTTGACCCCGTGCAGAGCGTTGAACATGCCGAACTGAAACCGCTGGTCGATGCGCTGAACGGCCTGTTCGCGCGTGTGCGCCGTGGTATCGAGGCGGACCGCCGCTTCTTCGCAGATGCGGCGCACGAATTGCGCACGCCGCTGGCTGCCATTCAGGCGCAGGCGTATGTCGTGTCGCACTCCGATAGCGAAGACGACCGCTCCACTGCGCTGCGCGAGTTCGATCGTGGCATTTCACGCGCAACGCAATCGCTGGCCAAGCTGCTGGCCATCGCGCGGCTCGATGCGCGCCGCGTGGAGGCGCAACTCGCGCAGGGCGCGTTGTCCGATCTGGCGGGCTGTGCGCGCAGCGGCGTGATCCAGCAGGCTTCGCGTGCCGAGCGGCGCGACATCACGCTGTCGTACGACGGCGCCAACCAGGCGTGGGTGTCGGTGTCGCATGAAGACGCCGCCACGCTGGTGGAAAACGTGCTCGACAACGCCGTGCGTGAGACGCCCAACGGTGGCGAAGTGCGCGTGGCAGTGCGGCGTATCGAACCAGGCAAGGATGGCGCAACGGTGCCGATGGTCGAACTGCGCATTGAAGATTCCGGCCCCGGTATCCCGCCCGACGAGCGCGATCGTGTGTTCGAGCGTTTCTACCGCCCGCGCACCAGTCAGTCGCAGGGCAGCGGCCTGGGGCTTGCGATCGTGCGCCGTATCGTCGAATTGGGGAATGGATCGGTGGCCATTGAAGACGGCCTGGTCCATGCGGATGGACGGGGCTGCGCGATCGTGATTCGCCTGCCTGCGCTGGATTGTGCGCCCGAACCGATCGAGCCCGATGACGCGCCACCGGGCGTGACCGACACGCCGGCCTATTGAATGGCACCGGCCGTGTCGATTGCCAGCGATTGATCAGTAACCGACCGTGAAGCGCTGGCGCGGGTGCGCCGGCTTTTCCGTCTCGTCAAGGAAGGCGATGGCGTAGTCTTCCATCGAGATCCAGGGCTTGCCGTTGGCATCCACCAGCAGCGCGTCTTTGCCGACGCGGAAGCGGCCCGTGCGCTCGCCCGGTTCGAAGATGGCCGACGGCGACACGAACGTCCAGTTCAGCTCTGTTTCCTTGCGCAGCGCGTTGAGGAAATCGCGGCCGGCCGAGGCTTCTTCAAAGTACTCCTTGGGGAATTGCGGCGTGTCGATCAACGCCACGCCCGGAGCCACTTCAAGGCTACCGGCGCCACCCACCACCAGCAGGCGCGGCACGGCCGCCTTCTTCACTGCCCCAACGATCTGGTCTGCATTGGCTTGCAGGAAGCGCACGGTGCTGTAGGCCACATCGTTGCCCGCGAGTGCGGCAACCAGCGCGGCCTGATCGGCCACATCGACATCCTTGGCAGTCAGGCCCGCACGTGCCGGCAGCTTGGACGCCGTGCGTGCAATGGCCGTCACCTGATGGCCGCGGCGCAGGGCTTCGTCGATCAGGCGGGTGCCAACGCGCCCGGTGGCGCCAATGATTGCAATCTTCATAGTCAACTCCTTGTGAAACGGCTTGCACCGTTGAAACGCTATATGTAATTAATACAGTTACATATTGGGATAAAAAAATGCGCCGACATGCTGGCTTGGTTACGCCCGCCGACGGCGGCGTTGTGCGTGTCCCACCTCGCTGAGGATGCTGGCGATGGTTTGCGCGGCAAGCTCGGCTTCCAGCGCGGCTTGCGCGCGTTCAGTCGCCCTCTCCAGCACGCCGGTGATCTCTCGGCCGACCTCGCACGCCGGATTGGGTGCGTTGGGCGGCAGTGCGATCAGCACCGGCGACTCCACCACGCGAAACACGTCGAGCAACGTGATGCGGTCTGCCGGCCGTGCCAGCGTGGCGCCGCCCGTTGCGCCCATCTGCGATGTGACGAAGCCGGCATCGGCCAACTGCGCCACCAGGCGACGGATGAGCGCCGGGTTGGTCCCCACGCTGCCCGCGATGAGCGACGACGGCACCGGCCCTTGCGCACTGGCAAGCAGGGTGAGGATGTGCACGGCGACGGCGAAGCGGCTGCTGGTAGACATGGTGATCAACGCAAAGTGTAACCATGGTAGATACACTTTGCGGTGCAGTCAACCTCGTCTTCGGATCTTCGACCGTCGCATGGGTTGATGCCAGCATGAAAAACGGCGGACCATGTCCGCCGGAAACCAGGAGCCAACGTTGCGGCGGGCTGCTTCCCAATACGCGCGGGAAGCAGCCCGCTTGCCTTGGTACTTCCCGCTTACCGCTTGATGTCGGTCAGATGTTTCATGAGACCTTCGTAACGGAAGGTATGGATCGGGCGATCCATTGACTGCATTTCCTGCAGCTGCACCGCCTGCGGACGCAGCGAGCCGGTCGGCTTCACAGACTGTGCGGCCAGCGTTGCCACGGCAGGCTGGAAGTTCTTGATGCCAACAATCTGGTCGTACTGCGCCTTGGTGATCAACTGCGCGTTGTACAACTGCGTGGCATCGCCCGCGATGTTGGTCTTGGCTGCGTCGTTGCTGATGGCGCCGGCCTGCGCCAGCAGTGTGCTCCACAGCGTCGGGCTGTAGCTGGTGACGTAGTAGTCCAGGCCCGACGGGTTGGCCAGCACGGCCGAGCACGTCGGCAGCGTGACCTGCGCGGTCTGCTGGTCCAGCACGATGGTCTGAGTCTGACCAAAGTTGTCGCCATAGGCCAGCGTGAGCGGCACGTTCCACTGATAGCCCGAGTAGACGTTCTTGTTCGGGAACGCGCGCTGCGAAATGGTCAGCACGTTCTGGTTGGTGGCCGGATTGCACTGCGCGTCGATGCTGACGAGCGGCACGCCGGTCTGGCGCACGAAGCTGTCGCCCACCTTGCCGACGGGTTTACCGCTGGCCGCTTCCAGCTCGGCCCACAGGCGCGGCGGCGTGCCGTTGCCGAACTTGTACTTGTTCAGGTAGCTCTGGAGGCCGCGGCGCATGGCGTCCTCGCCGATGTAGTTCTCCAGCATTTGCAAGACGTGGCCGCCCTTGTTGTAGGCAAAGCGGTCGAGGAAATCCATCGAGCCGGCATCGCTCAGGTTGTGCTGCACCGGCACGGCCGTCGGCTGCAGGTCCAGCGTGATCACGCGCTGTTTGACCGCCGCGTAGTCCTGCCACGTGTTGCCCTGGAACTCAGGGTGCAGCGCGATCTTTGTGACGTTCTCAAACCAGTTGGCGAAGGATTCGTTCAGCCAGATGTCGTCCCACCAGTCGAGCGTCACGAGGTCACCAAACCATTGGTGCGCCAGCTCATGCGACACCACCACGAACGAGCGCGCCTTGCCCATTGAGTGGACGGTCGTGGGCGTGCCATCGGGTGGCACCAGCACCTGGTCGGCAAATTCGAAGATGGCGCCCCAGTTCTCCATGCCGCCAAAGCCTGCGTTCTTGTTGTTGTAGCTGTCGTTGGCGACGATGGTGTCCATCTTGTCGAACGGCAGCGGGATCTGGAAATAGTTGTAGTAGTGGTTCAGCGCTTCCTTCGTGAACTGCATGCCGGCCACGGCCGAGTGCGCCTCACCAGGCGGCACCCACCAACGCAGGCGCATGCTGCTGCCATCGAGCGGGTTGGTGAACTTGTCTTCCAGAATGTCGAACTTGCCGCCGCCGAAGAACAGCAGGTAAGCCGGCATCGAAGGCGTCTTGGCAAACGAGACCTGCTGGTAGCCATCCGGCAGCTTGGTCGCACCCGTTTGCTTGCCGTTGGCCACAGCCTTCCAGTCGCCTGGGATTTCCGCCGTCACCTCAAAGGTGTTGCGGAAGGCGGGTTCGTCCCAGCTCGGGAACCATTCGCGCGCAAAGTTCGATTCGCCCTGCGTGACGATGGCGTCGGAGCTTTCACCCGTTGCGGCCTGCAGGCCGAGCTTGAAGATGCCCTCGGCCTTGGTGAAGTTGATCGTGCCTGTCCACTCCATGTGCAGCACGTAGTTACCGGGCTTGATGTCGCTGGTCGGGTCGCGCAGGTCGTAGAAGGCGCCTTGTGATTGCGGAATCGGCACCAGCACGCGCGACGCACCGTTGCCGGACGTAGGCGTGAGCGTCAGGCGCGAGGCATCGAGCTTCAGGTCACGCACGGCCAGCGTGACGGCACCGGTCTGCTTGGTGACCTTGATCTCGACATCGGCGCGGCCCGAGAAGCTGTTCAGGTCTGCACTCGGACGGAACCACAGCTTGTAGTTGACGGGCCTGATGTAGTCCGGCAATTCCACCGGTGGCACGGATGCATCAACGGCCGGCGCTGCGGCGTTGGTGTTGCCCGTGCTGGTATTGCCCTGCTGCTGCGAGCCGTTGGCGCCAAGCTTGCCGCCGGCCGGGGTGAGCGCATCGTCTGCGCCGCCGCCGCAAGCAGCCAGGATCATCATCGCCGCCGCGGCCTGGGCCACGAGGGCCAGCTTGAATGATCGGCGCGCGTTGCCGGGGCTGCTTTTGGCGCCTGTAGCGCCCGCACGACGGATAGTGGTCGAATCCCGCATTGCATTTCTCCTCAGGTGGAAACGAATCGGCAGCCCAGGGCTCGTCAACATTTGGGGGGAAGGACCACCGAATCGGGACAGGAATAACCCCGCAGTAGCAGGACAAAAACGACGAGACTGCGTGACAGCTCCGTCACAGTCCCGCTCAGGGATGCACGGATTCTGGAGGAAAAGTTCTCTGAATCGAGACGAAGTTTTTTAATTCACGAGAACCAATTGGCAGGCCGGCTATTTGTAGTTTTCGGCTGAACATGCCCCGCGCCTGGCGAGCGATGCAGGTTGCGTGTGTGATTCCTGCAAAGCGCGTTGAAAAATGGAAGCGAAAAATTCGGTTATTGCGGTTTCATAAAAATAGAGCGGCGCGTTATTACAATGCTGGATAAAACAAAACTGTACGCGCCACGCCTGTCGATAATGCGGATCGGAAATTCACTGGATAAACCCTGACGATTTTCTAGCGATGACGTTCGGGGTATCGCGGTCGGGGGTAATTCTTCCGGATGAGGCAAGCATTGCGCGCGGCGGTGCACAAAACCTGTACGCTCGCAGCGTTCGTGAACCTGTTCTCTTGTTGAGCGTTGCATGCAATCCGCGTCCGATAGCGTTAGCAGCCCGGCTGCCGTGGGGGTCGACCTGATCGACTTTTTCGATGTCACTCCGACCTCGCTTTGGCTGGAGGACTACAGCGGTCTCCACCGCCTTTTCGCCAAATGGCGCGAAGCCGGGGTCACCGATCTGCAGCGTTTTCTCGAAGAAGACGTATCGCGCGTGACGGCGTGTTCTGCCTGCATCAAGGTGCTGCGTGTGAACCGGCGCACGCTGTCCATGTACGGCGCCCCGGATGCCGAGACCCTGACCGCGCGCCTGGCCGACGTGCTGCGCGACGACATGCTTGAAGCCCACGTGGGCGAACTTGTGCAGATGTGGTCTGGCGGGCGATCGTTTGAGAGCCGCAGCGTCAACTACACGTTGGATGGCCGCCGGTTAGACATCCTGCTCAAGGGCGTACTCCTGCCCGACCACGATCAGCCGTGGGACCGCGTGCTTGTGGCCGTGGACGACATCACCGAACTCGAAGACGCCCGCCGCCGTGCCGCGGCCAGCCAGCTTTATGCGCGCGGCGTGTTCGAGCACGCACCGGTGTCGCTATGGGTGGAGAACTTCAGCACCATCAAGGCGCTGCTGGACGAAGTGCGCATGCAGGGCATCACGGATTTCCGCACCTTTACCGACGTGCACCCCGAATTTGTCGAGCGCTGCATGCAGGAGATCCAGGTGCTCGACGTCAACGGCTTCACGCTGGAGATGTTCAAGGCGCGCAACCGCAATGACCTGCTTGGCCGTTTGCCCGAAGTCTTTCGCGACGACATGCGTCCGCACTTTCGCGAGCAACTGATCGACCTGTGGGAAGGCAAGCTCTTCCAACAGCGCGAGGTGGTCAACTACGGGCTCGATGGCCACCCGCTGAACATCCACCTGCAGTTCTCCGTCTTTCCGGGCCGCGAGCGGGATTGGGACATGGTGCTGCTCGCGTTGACCGACATCACCGCGCGCAAGAAGGCGGAGTCTTACCTCGAATATCTCGGTAAGCACGACGTGCTCACCAAGCTGAAGAATCGCTCGTTCTACGTGGACGAGGTCAACCGGCTGGAGCGCAAGGGTCCGTTCCCGGTCACGGTCATCATGATCGACCTGAATGATCTGAAGACCGTGAACGACCAGCTCGGCCATGCCGCCGGTGATGCGCTGCTGCGCCGCGCCGGCGAGGTGCTCGGCAAGGCCATCGACAAGCCCGCGCTCGCGGCGCGCATCGGCGGCGACGAGTTCGCCGTGCTGTTGCCGGGCGCCGATGCCCAGGCCGGCGCGGCACTGGTGGAAAGCCTGCGCAAACTGGTCGAACTCAACAACCAGTTCTATCCGGGCGCAACGCTTGGCTTCTCCATGGGCAGCGCCACGTGCCACGAAGGCGAGCGCCTGGAAGAGGCACTGCGCGAAGCCGACGCCGCCATGTACGACGACAAGCGTATTCAGCATGAGAGCGGGCGTCCGGCATAAGCAATGTCATTTGTGCAAGCTGCGCACAAATCCTGTTGCCCAGTTGGTCTGGTTCTGACCCAGCCGCGCTGACAGACTGCGTTCCTGATCTTTTACTCAGGAGCCGTTATGACTTTCCATCTCTTCCGTTTCGTAAAAATGCTGGCTACCGGCATGTCGCTCACGGCGACCATGGCTTCCAGCGCATCTGCAACGCAGCCCAGTCCGCCACCGTGGCCGGCATGGGCATAGCCGCGTTCACTTGGAATACTGCACAGCCCAGCGTGGCGTGCGGTCATCTTGTTCGCGTGCTGCCCAACTGCGCGTTGGGCAAGCGCATTGACTACGCGCTGTATCCGCAAACGCGCCATGTCGCACCCAAGGTGCGCGCCTTCGTCGACTACATGAGCGAGCACTACCGCGCGCAGTAGCAGGCAGCGCACGTACTCGCCATTCGACGGGGCCACCGGCTCAGAATCAGACGGTTCTGATACGTCGAAAGACAGTGCGTCAGTACAGTTGGACTCGTGCCGAATTGTGACGTGACCCCACGTTGGCGATGCGGCATGACCTGAATTTCTCCTGATTCTCTAACGAGTGCTGACGCCATGCGGTTCGATCTGCTTTCCCGTCTCGCACGCGAACAAGGTCGACTGCCGAGCAGCGCAGCCCAAGGACGTCGTACGCGGCGCTCATGGGCGAGTCTGGCTTTGCTGTCCGGGTTCGTGATTGCGGTTATCCCTGTTGCCGTGTTCGGTGTGATGTCCGGACCCAAGGCGCCCGCAGTGTCGCTGTCCGCGCCCGTAGTCAACGATCTTCTCGACGCGCCTTCCTTTGCCCCTTCGCGGCCAGCCAGCCGGGCGGGAGAGATTACGACCACGGTCCGCCGTGCGCTCGTGCAGGCCGATCTTCCAGGCGATGTCTCGCAGCAGATCATGCGCTTGCTGGGCAAGACGGTCGATCTGTCGGCACCGGGCCAGGCCGGCGACTATTTTCGCGTGGTGTATGAGCCGATCGACGGCGAGTTCAGCGAGCAGAAGCTCCGCGTGACGGCCCTCGACGTGCGGTTTCGTGGCAGGCACCACACCGGCGTATGGTTTGCAACGAAGGCGCGCCCACAAGGCGACTATTACCGGTTTGACGGCACGCTGATGAACGGCGTGCGCTTTGCCATGCCTGTCGAGCCGACGCGCATCAGCTCCAGTTTTGGCGGGCGTGTTCATCCGGTGTCAGGGGTGCGGCACACCCACTCCGGCGTTGACCTCGCAGCGCCGACGGGCAGGGCAGTGCATGCATCCGCCGATGGCGTGGTGTTCCACATCGGAAACGAACCCGGCGGTTACGGCAAATACGTGGTCATCCAGCATCCGAATGGCTACCTCTCGTACTACGCGCATTTGTCCAGGATCGAACGGGGTCTGCGCAAGGGCATGCGTATTGTTCGTGCGCAACGTGTGGGCGCCGTGGGCAGCACAGGCACCGCGACCGGGCCGCACCTGCACTTCGAGGTCAAGCACGGCAATCGCCCGATTGATCCGCTAGCCGTGATACGAAAGACCAACGCGCCGGCATTGCAGGGACAACAACTGGCCGCCTTCAAACGAGCCGCCGGCGTGGCACGCACACAGCTTGCAGCGGCGGGGCCGGCGTCACAGACCGTGGCACGTGGCACCCAGGTCGGGACAGAAGCCGGCTAGGTCCTCAACCAACCATGAAGAACCGCGCCTGGGTTGTCATGCTGTCGGCTTGGCTTGCCTTCAGCCTGGCGGGCACTGCGCTGATCGTCTCGCGCGCCGTGACTGAAGCCGACAACCGATTCTTTCAGGACTCGAGCATCGCCATCCGGCTGCTCGGCCAGAAGTCGGCACAGCACGTGGCCATGCTTGAGACGCTGGGCGCGACGTCGCTTTCCGCACCGCCGCCGCACATGCTCGATAGCCTGCGAGAGCGCATGCCGCAGCTCACGGGCGTCGCTTACTGGCAGCCCGGAGTGGGGTGGCGCGGTGAAGGCGCCGACCCGCCCGCTGCACCGCAACTCCATACGAAGAATGGCGCGCTCACGCTTGTGTTCGAAGGTACGGCGGCCTACTGGCTGATCTCCAATGCCGGATGGGCCGTGTGTGTCGATCCGTCGCAGATGTTGCAAGAAGGCGACTGGCCCGCATCGTTGTCAAGCGCCACCCTGCGGCTGCGCAATCACACCTTCGACCTGTTGCAGCGTCAAGCATCGGGCGCGACGGCGGCCTGGACGTTGCGCCTCGAAAAGCATCTTCCCGTACAGCCGCAGGCGTTTGTACTTGCCACCACCCGAACGTTGACCCTCGCCGACTTGCCCTGGCTGACGATTGCACTCTGGAACGCGCTCGCGACGGTCGTTGTTGCGGGTGCTTGCGGTGCCTGGCGGTTGAGGGAAGCCCGACAGCGCGAACGTGCCCGCGCGCGGATCGATCGGTTCGGGCGTCTTGACACCTTTGGTGAGATGGCCGCGGGCTTGGCGCATGAGCTCAGCCAGCCGCTGACCGCCATCATCACGCACACCCGCGCCGCCGAGCGGATGCTGGATCTTCGGGCGGAGCCTGACGACATCCGGCGCGCCTTGCAGACGAGCGTCGGGCAGGCCAAGCGGGCGGCGGCCATCCTCGACCGCTTGCGTGCCGCCGTCACGTCAACGCGCGCAGATGAGCGCGTGGCGCTCCAGCCCGACGCGTTGATGGACACCTTGCAGTTCCTGCTACGCGATGAGCTGGCTTGCGAGCACATCGCGCTCACATGGCACAACGCCACACCGCGCGAGCGGCCGCTTGCCGAGCAGGTGGCGACCGAGCAGATTCTCTACAACCTCATCGCCAACGCACGAGATGCACTGAGCTCCGTGCCGTGCAAGACGCGCCGGGAAATTCGCGTGAGTGGCGGCCGCGCGGCGGGGCGCTACCGCTTTAGCGTCATCGATAACGGGCCGGGCGTGCCGGCTGACGCGCTGCCACACCTGTTCGAGCCATTCTTCACGACGCGCGCCGGCGGGCTGGGCCTTGGCTTGCCGCTGTGCGAGACGCTGGCCCAGCGCCTGGACGGTGCGCTGACCCTGCACAACCTGCCTTCGGGCGGCGCTGAAGCGACGCTGTGGCTTGCGCTTGCCGAGACTTCTGCATGAACGCTAACGAACGTATCAATGCAGCCATGTCGGCACCTCTCGTGGCAATCGTCGACGATGACGACGCGGTGCGCGACGGCCTTGCGCTGTTGCTGAGCACGGTGGGCTTACGCACGCGCAGCTACCCGGATGCGACCACGTTTCTCGACGACGCCAGAAACAGCGCGCTCGACTGCGTGCTGCTGGACATTCGCATGCCGGGCATGAGCGGGCTCGATGCGCTCGACAGTCTGCGCGAGCGGCGCCATCTGCCGATCATCGTGCTGAGCGCTCACGGCAACCTGGACGCGTGCCGGCGCGCCTTCAAGCGCGGCGCATTCGACTTCTTGCGCAAGCCGGTGGATGACGACGAGCTGATCGACGCGGTTCAGCAAGCCATCCGCCAGGGCGCGCGCGCGCGCGAGCACAACGACGCACGACAGCGTCGTGCTGCACGTATGACGACATTGAGCGCGCGGGAGCGGGAAGTGCTCGACGGCATCGTGAACGGCCTCAGCAACAAGGAGATCGCCCGTGATCTTGGCTTGTCGCCGCGCACTGTCGAGACCTACCGTGCGAATGTGTTCGACAAATTGCAGGTGAGCTCGGTGGTTGAACTCGTGCGCGACTACGCAGCGCTTTCGACACCGACACCGGAGGTCAGCCTGGATCGGTAATGTCGATCAGGGGCACGTGTCTTGGGTGTATTCCGCTGAGAAACTGAGCGATCTGCGATTCGCGTTCCACTTTCTATTCCAGCGTGGATCTCAAGAGGGTCGCCGACGCTGCCGCGCAGCGTAAACAGAACCCGTGCTCCAGGACCGGTTCTGCGCGCTCCTGAATCGCTACGTTCGGGATGTGCTGATCTCCGTAATGCTACGGAGGCTCATCCTGTACGCAACCGGGTTCAACGAAGACGGCGTGCTTTTTACGATGGAAGTCTCTTTCCTCCCATCGTTTAAGGACCGTTTTCATGATCAAGATTTTTGCTCTGCCGAGCGCGCTGGCGCTTTTGTTCTCGGGCGCTGCGTTCGCGCAAACTGCAGATGCTTCGAAGGAAGAAGGCTACTACGGTGCGGCTCGCATCGTGGGTGCCAAGCACAAAGCCAATAACATGGATTCCACTGCGCGTCCGCGTATCGGCTCGTTCGTCCATATCGACGACAGCGCCAATCTCGTCACGGGCGCGTTCGCCCTGGGTTACGACTTCGCCAACGGCTGGCGTGTCGAAGGCGAATACACCCTGCCGCGTACGGATTCCTTCGTGAGCGGTTCGACCCGCTGGCCCAGCAACAACTATCACGACATCAAATCGCAACGCGTGATGGCCAACGTGTACCGCGACTTCGCGGTTGCCAAGAACGTGTCGGTGTACGCCATGGGCGGCCTGGGTTTGGCCATGCTGAAATCGGAAGGCGCTCAGATCAACCCGGCCAACGGCTTTGGCGGTCCGTTCAACTCGGCAAGCCAGACGAATCTGGCGTGGTCGCTGGGTGCGGGTGTTTCGTACTCCCCGATGAAGAAGCTGACGCTCGACCTGGGCTACCGTTACGTCGATATGGGCAAGACAGAAAGCGGCTGGAACGCGTTCACCAACGCTGTTGGTATGCAGGACGAAATGCTGCGCGCCAATCTGGTGTCGCATGAAATCTATCTGGGCGCGCGCTACAAGTTCTAAGAACGGGCTCAAGATGGATGCATCGTCTCCACGCGGATAACTCTCTGCGTTGGTTTTACGCCCCGGGGTATTAATACGCCACGGGGCGTTTCCGTTTACGTGGGGAAAATGGCGGGTAACCGCGGAAGGTGACGGAATCGGATTTTACGGCCAGGGCTGAAAACTTTAGAGCGTTGCGGTTCGGACTGCAAATCCAATAATTTTTTGAACGGGCCCATCATGTCGCACAAATCGCGTTGGCATCGGGCGTTATTCTCGGATAGGGCTGGGAGATCTTTGGGGAACGGGCTTCCGTGTTTTTTCGGTTCTTGCGAACAGCACAGTCCAGGTGCTATAACAGTCCACGCAACAATAAATAGCAATAGCCCCCGTCATATTGCGAGAGAAAAAATGAAAAATAATGCGTGGAGTCTTGGCGTTGGAGGAATGGCGATTATCACCGGTGCAATACCGGTGGGCGCTTATGCAGCCTGCACATCGACAGCGCCGGCAACCGGCACAACGGTAACGTGCTCCGGCGCAGGCGTTCCTTCCGTTGTGGCAGCCGGTGGCAGCACCAACGTCACGATCAATATCGATAACACGGCGTCCGGCAGCTATGTCCTGACGACCACGCCCACGCCATTCTCAGTCGATACAACCAGCGCCATTACCAATAACGGCAACCTGTCGATGTCGGGCAACGGCACGGGGGTTACCAATCGTGGCGCGGTGCTGCTGGGCGTGAATAACGGCAACACGATTACCAACGCCGCAGGCGGCGTGATATCAACCACCGGCGCATACAACGACGGCATTGCGGCAAACGGCAACAACAACGCGCTCGTCAACAACGGCACGATCACAACCACCGGCAACAACTCGTACGGGATGACGGCAGCGTGGGGGCAGAGCAATCCCGGCGCCTCAGGCAATACGATCACCAACACCGGCACGGTGACGACGTCCGGCAACAACGCGCGGGCGGTATCGCTGCTCGGGGGCAATGGCACCGTCACCAACAGTGGCACGCTCACCTCCAACGGCCGTGACGCGCCGGCTGTCTACATGCAGGGCAACAACGACACGCTCGTCAACAGCGGAACGATCCAGACGACGGGTACGGCATCCAGCGGCGGCAGCGTGGATGCCGTTGTGTCAAACACGCTCGGCAGCTTATTCACCGCAACGATCACGAACCAAGCGGGCGGGCGCATCGTTAGCAACAACGGCATCGGCGTGCGCTCCACCAATGGGCAGACGACGATTACCAACGCGGGGCTGATCCAGGGCGGTGGCGGCACAGCCATCCAGGGCGGCAACGGCAACGTAACGCTGATCTTGCAGACTGGCTCGCAGATCATCGGTACCGCCAACGGCGGCGCTGGCACCAACACCGTGACGCTGCAAGGCACGGGCATCGCATCCAACGCATTCACGAACTTCCAGAGCCTGACGATGGCCGGGACGGACTGGACGTGGGCGGGCACCGGCACGTTCTCGACCGCGCTGGTGCAAACCGGCACGCTCAACCTGACCGGCACGCTTGGCACGAGCACGGCATCGGTGGTGGCGACCGTCAACAATGGCGCAACGCTGCAGGCGAACGCGTCGAACTTGCCGCTGTCGGTCACGGACAACGGCCTCGTCCGCTTCCAGCAGGACAGCGCGGGTACCTACACCGGCACGATCAGTGGTAGCGGCGCGGTTGAGAAAACCGGCGCGGGTACGCTCGCGGTCTCCGGCAGCAACACCTATTCGGGCGGCACGACCATCACGCAAGGCGCGCTGTCGGCGGCGGCGGACAACGCATTCGGCGCATCGTCAGGCGCGCTGACGCTGAACGGTGGCACGCTGCAATTCGGCAGCGCGTTCAACCTGGCATCGAGCCGAGCGGTGTCGATCACGGCCAACAACGGCACGATCGATACGCAGGGTTTTAACTCGAGCGTTGCGCAGAACATCACCGGTGCTGGTTCGCTGACCAAGCTTGGCAGCGGCACGCTCACGTTGAATGGCGCGAACAGCTATGCAGGCGGCACCAATGTGAACGCCGGCACGGTGGTTGTGGGCGATGGCACCAGCGCATCGGCAGCGCTCTCGGGTGGCGGCGCGGTATCGGTGGCCAGCGGCGCCACGCTCGGCGGTTACGGCAGCGTGAGCGGCAATGTGGCGAACAACGGCACGATTGCGGCGGCCAATGCGGTGGCGGGCCTGGCCAACGGCGCCAACGGCAACTTCCAGATCAACGGCAACCTGACCAACGCCGGCCTAGCGCAGATTGGCGGCAGTGGCGTGGGCAACACGCTCACGGTGGCGGGCAACTACACGGGCCAGAACGCGACTGTCGGGCTGAATACGTATTTGGGCGCAGATGGCTCCGCATCGGACAAGCTCGTCATCAGCGGTGGCGCGGCGAGCGGCACCAGCACGCTGAAAGTGGCAAACGTTGGCGGGCCGGGTGCACAGACCACCGGCAACGGCATCCAGGTCGTACAGACAGCCAATGGCGGCACCACGGCGGCGAATGCGTTCACGCTGTCGGGCGGCACAATCAGCGCCGGCGCCTTTGCGTACTACCTCGCGCGGGGCGGTGTGGCAGGCGGCACAGACCAGAGCTGGTACCTGCGCAATACGATCACATCGACGGAATCTGCCACCCCTGCCCAAGGCACGCCGACGTCGATCATCGAAGCCGTGGCCGATGCCGTACCGGGCGCTGATCCCATGCCGATCTATCGTCCGGAAGTCGCCTTGTATGCCGAGGCGCCGGCCGTTGCTCGCCAGCTTGGGCTGCTGCAGATCGATACCTTTCATGACCGCCAGGGTGAACAGGGGCTGCTGACCGAGAACGGATCATTGCCGGCATCGTGGGGCCGCGTGTGGGGTGGCTCCACCAACATGCATCAAAAGGGTGATGTCCACCCGTCGTATGACGGCACGGTGTGGGGCATGCAGGTGGGGCAAGACCTGTATGCGGACACGCAATCGAATGGTCATCGCAATCACTATGGTCTGCTGCTTGGCTTTTCGCGCGCGGTGGGTGATGTGAAGGGCTTTGCGCTGGCGCAGCAGGATCTGGGTGTCGGTTCACTGCAGGTGAACAGCTACAACCTGGGCGGCTACTGGACGCACGTCAGCCCGACGGGCTGGTACACCGATGCCGTGCTGATGGGCAGCGCGTTGACAGTGCGTACGAGTTCGATCGACAACGTGAAGGGCTCAGCCAACGGCAACGCGTTGACCGGCTCGGTCGAGGCCGGGCTGCCGATTCCGCTTGCCCAGAACCTGACGCTGGAGCCGCAGGCGCAGCTCGTGTGGCAATGGACGTCGCTCAATGCCCTCAACGATGGCGCGTCCGATGTGAGCTGGAACCACGGCAACACGTTCCTGGGCCGCGTGGGTGCGCGTCTGCAATGGGCGTTCGATTCGAATGGCGTGACATGGAAACCATATCTGCGCCTGAATGTGCTGCGTGCCTTTGGCGCAGATGACAAGACCACCTTCGGCGGCAGCACAACCATCGGCACGCAGATCGGCCAGACGGCGGGGCAGATCGGCGCTGGCCTCGTGGCGCAGGTCACCAAGCGTGCCAGTGCCTATGCCACGATCAGCTATCTGACGAACCTGGGCGGCGAGCATCAGCGCACGCTCATGGGCAACGCAGGCGTTCGCTGGGCATGGTGACGCCGTGATGAGGTCCTGGCGCACGGCGCCTGCCCGCTGCACGCCAGTCTCAATGATCGGGATGTGCAACCCGCTGGCATGCGCGCAGCGGGTTGTTTGTTTGTGCCTCACGTAATATGGCGCGCACTATCCCGCGCCGCCAAAGGGTTGCCACACCATGCCTCACGCCAAGTCGTCCACCGTGCTCTCGACCATGCGCCGCTTTCAGAGGTCGGCGCTGTTTGGCGGGGGCATCGTTCTCACCGTGCTGGCGCTTGTCACATTTGGGATAGCGGTTGCGTCGATGATCCGCGCCCACGTCTACAGCGAGCAGCGCGAACTTGCCATTGAAGGGCGACGCATCGCCAGCGACGTCATGCTGGCGGAGATGACGTTGCGCAGTACGGTCTACATGACCGAGTTGGTGTGGAGCCAGCACGCTGCAGCTGCGACGGGTGCCGCTGCCAAGTTCCAGGCGGATGGCGCGCGTCTGGTACGGCAGAGCGAAGGCGCGCAGCAACCCGTCTTGTTTGCCGGTGTGACGCCGCAGACGCCAATGCCGGACCTCGACCGGGTCATCGCCCTTGCGGATCGCGTCTCGCGCGTGCTTGCCCAGCAGCGGTATCCATTCACTTCGTATCTCTACACGCCGTCGCGCGATTTCGTGGCGGCGCTGCTGTCGCCGTGGCCGGATCAAGCGCATCTGGATGCGGCACTCGCCAACCGGCCTGCGTTATTTGATGCATTCACGCAAGACGCCAACGGCTCGATCGCCCCCGCCACTATTGAAGACCCGCGCACAGGGCTGCGCACCGTCCGCTGGATCGAGCCGTATCGCAATCCGTTAACCGGTGTGTCGTCGATCCGCATGTCGATTCACGCGCTGGATACGCGCGGGGAACCGTTCGGCATTCTTGTCACGGAGATTCCGCTTGGCTCCATGCTGCGTGCGCTGTCGGCGGATCGATTTGCGGGCACGTTCGCTGTTGTGGGCCGCGATGGCGCGCTCATTACCACCAGTGCCGGCGATGCCGTATCGCCTGACATCGTGGAAGCCGTGCGCGAAACATCTTCAGGTGCGGCGAATGGCATCGTCTTGCGCCGAGCGAGCAACGGCGTATTCACGGCCAGCGGCCCGTTCGGCACAACGGGCTGGCGGCTGGTCTACGCATCCACCTGGCGAGATGCACTGGTAGGTGCGTGGCCGCAAGTTCGTCTGACGATGGTGCTGACGGCTGGGCTGATCACGGCGCTCTGGATTCTGCTGTGGTGGTTCAACCGCCGCGTGTTCGTGCCGATGCTGGAGCGTTCCGAGCGCGTGGTCGAGACCGAGCGCCTGAACCGCATGCTGATCGAGACCGCCCCGATCGGCCTGGGTGTGATCGACGCCAATACCGGTGAGCCCATGCTGCGCAGCCCAGTCATGGCCGACATCGCACAGCAGGTCAAGGTCAGCGCGCCGTCGCTGTCCGCCGAGCTTGCGCAGCGTTACGCAAAACGCACTGGCACGGGCGTGATGCGAGACGACCTCGCGCTCGCCACGCAAGAAGGCGGCCAGATCGACCTGGCCGTGAATCTGGCGCCCGCCCACTATCGCAATACCAATGTGCTGGTGACCGCGTTCACCGACATCACCGCCAAGAAGCGCGTCGAACTTGCACTGCGTGAAGCCAAACAGGCCGCAGATAACGCCAACCGCGCCAAGTCCGTCTTCCTGGCGACGATGAGCCACGAGATTCGTACGCCGCTGAACGCCATTCTCGGCAATCTCGAACTGATCCAGCGCATGCCGTTGCAACCGGCGGTGAGCGAGCGGCTGCACACCGTCACGTCTTCGTCGAATGCGTTGCTCGGCATCATCAACGACGTGCTCGACTTCTCCAAGATCGAGGCTGGACAACTGTCGATCGAATCGATCCCGTTTGATGCCGCTGCCGTGGTGCGCGATGTGGCTGCCATCTTCGCACCCGTTGCGCACGAGAAGGGCTTGCAGTTCGACTGCATCGTCGACGATAGCGTTGCACCCGCATACCTGGGCGACCCGACCCGCATCCGCCAGATCGCATCGAACCTGCTGAGCAACGCGATCAAGTTCACCGAACAGGGCGATGTACTGATCGAGATCTGGACCAGGGAAGACGCAGCGGGCAAGCCCGGCGTTGCCATTGGCGTGAGCGATAGCGGCATCGGCATCAGCGCCGAACAGCAGGCCCGCCTGTTCGCACCGTTCGCGCAGGCGGATTCGACCATCACGCGCCGCTTCGGGGGCAGCGGGCTGGGGCTCGCGCTGTGTCGCCGGCTGGTGGAATTGATGGGTGGCGCCATCGACGTGCAGAGTGCCCCCGGAGAAGGCAGCCGGTTCATCGTCACGCTGCCGTTTACGCCGATTGAGGCCGCTGCCGAGGTGCCAGCCAATGCCGCACCGATGCCCTCAGCAGGCGACATGCAGCCGGGCCTGCACGGCCTGCGCGTACTGGCCGCCGACGACCAGGCCGCCAACCGGGAGCTCATCCGCATGCAGCTCGAAGCGCTCGGCTACCACGTCGACATGGCAGCGGACGGCGGCGAAACCTTGCGCCGCTTCAACGAGCAGCACTATGACCTCGTGCTGACCGATCTCAACATGCCAGGCATGGACGGCTACGCACTGGCACGATGCCTGCGCGCACAGGGCGCCAAGGTGCCCATTGTCGCCCTGACCGCCAATGCGGAAGTCGAGGAGCACCAGCGCAGCGCGCAGGCGGGCATTGATGCTGTGCTGGTCAAACCGGTGCTGCTCAAGACGCTCGATGCCAAGCTGCGCCACATGCTGCGCATGGCCATGGCTGCACCAGTCGCACCCAAGCCGGCGCCTCGTCAGGGCATTGGAGAGGGGCGCCTGCCCGATGCCATCCTTGCCGCGCTTAACCGCTCGACCGGTGAGCAGCTGGCCGCGCTGCGTGTTGCACTGTCCACTGACGACCGCAAAACCGCGCTGCGCGACCTGCATGCCATGAAGGGCACGTACGCGATGATTCATGAGCAGACGGTCTCCGACGCCTGTGCGGCGATGGAGCAACGGGTAAAACAAGGGGACGACCTCGCCGGGCTGCAACCCGCGCTTGACCACTTGGCAAGCCTGACGCACGAAGCGTTGACGAGGCGCAGTGCCTGATGTGTGCCATGGTCGCTATTTGGCCCGGATGCATTCAAGTGGCAGGTTTGGTTGTTTGCTCGTCGGCCTCGGGCCAATCCTGCTGCTTCCACGCATTGACGATCAGCCGCCTGCGCTGTGGCGACGCGAACATGAAGTCGTCCATCGCGCCCAAAAACGCCTGGCGTGACGGCCCTGCCAGCGTTGCAAAGGCGATCAGGATTTGCCGCACTTTCTCTCTTTCGGTGTTCTTCATGATGTGGCTCTCCCGCTGCGGTGACGCGCATCGTCTCGGTGATTGGTGATTGGTGATTGCCGCGCCGGCGTCATGGCGCGTTGGTGGCTACGTTAGAAATCGCCCGCAGGTTTGTCCATCGGACTGGTCTGACCGGCGCGCAGGGCAGACGAAATCAGGCCCGTTTCAATGCCGTAGCGGACGAGGTCGACATCACGATCGATGTTCAGCTTGCGCATGGCCGTGCTTTTTTGCGTGCTGATTGTTTTCTTGCTGCGGCTCAGTTGGTTGGCAATTTCATTGACGGTCATGCCCGACACAAACAGCCGCACGACTTCCAGCTCGCGGTGTGTGAGCGGTGCTCGCCCATGCGGGCGCCGCTGATGTGGCGGTAGCGTGCGCAGGATGGTCTCGACCACGGGCGACAGGTAATGCCCGCGCGCAAATGCCGCATGTACGGCCAGCGACAGGTGTGTCGTCAGATCTGACTTGCTGACGATGCAGCGTACCTCTGTCATCAGCACCTGCAGGATGGCGGGATTTTCCGCCATGGTCAGAACGACGACGCGAATATGCGGATAGCGCTGCCGGATCAGGGCAAGCAAGACCAGCCCATCACCGTATTCGCCACCGGGCATGGTGTAGTCGCACACCAGTACGTCAAAGCCAGTGCGATCGAGCAACTGGATGAGTTCAGTGGAATCGCGGGCCAGGCCGTCGACCCGGATTTCCCGGTGGGTGGCAAATTCATGCTCCACGCCGAGCAGGATGACTGGATGGTCGTCAGCTACCGCGACGCGGACGATTACGGGGTTCATTGCAATGTTTTTCACAGGCTTGCAGATTGGTGCGGCGCGCCCATGTGGGGCGCTGGCGGGGCATGCGCAGCCGGATGAGGGGCGGGACCGGACCGAGACTCTATGGTCGGGCACCCCGCCCGGAAAGCGGAAGCGTCCTAAAAATGCGTCAGTGCCGATGCCGAATGGCATTGGGCTGTGTCTTGCGCACCATGAAAAAGGGCTCCGGTTTTCCGGTGCCCCCGCTCTTGCCTTTGGCGGTGTGCTCCCGACGGGCGCTTCGACCGGATCGACCTTTCGGCGCTTCCGTCTGGGGCTATCGGTTCTCAGGCTGGCGCGGAGGAGGATTGATCTACCTTGCTGTGAAACACCCGTCTGAGAAACGTGTGGCTTTGTCGGCGCAGGGCGCACCAGCCGGCATCGCGCTCCCAGTCGAAGGGTCGCGATGATGCCTCTAAAGTTAGAAACCGTCTGATAACACTTGCGACAACTTGTCTCCACAATCAGGTTCGTAATCGCGGGCCCGTCCATTTGCGCTGCCGTCGGTACGATTGAGCGTCCGCTGAGACCCCTCGGTCGTCTATCTCCGCATCCCCCGCGCTGCGCGCGCGCCGGCTGGTCAGGCCACTTCTACCCCGTTCTCACCAATGAGGTGACGCATGTCTGATGCAATCGCTCTGGGTAAGGGCTAACGTCGCTCTTGCGTGACCGTCAAGCTGAACAAAACATGCAAATCTATCAATGCAAATAGGCCTATTCCGATGGACTGTTAGCCACGCGCATTCCTAATATGCGCCACCACGTCAGACAGTGTGTTGGCGGCATCCGGCTATCAGAAGAATCTTATTTTTATGAATGCCGTCTCGTTGATAAGTCGATCTCTGTTAATCGCTGCTCATCACCCGGTTTGTCGTGGGGCTGTGAACGTAGGTCTCATCACATTGATGAGTGGACATGTTTATCTATTGAGTAGGAAATCAATCTCATGAAGGGCATCAAGTTCGTTTCCGCAGTTGCAATGGCAACTGGCATCCTGGTGATGGGTAGCGCTCAGGCTCAGTCGGCCAACGGCGGCACGATTCGTATCACTGGTGCGGTGACTGACGCAACCTGCACGATCACCGGTGGTCCTGGCACCGACGCTGGCGCGGGCAACGTTGCCGTGGCTCTGGATCCGGTTGCTGCAGTGTCGCTGGCTGCAGCGGGTAACACTGCCAACCGCAAGCCGTTCAGTCTGATCATTGGCGGTCCGGGCCAAGGTTCATGCGTCGACGGTAAGGTGGCTCGTCTGTCGTTCAACGTTGCCAGCCCGCGTGTCGATGCCGCTACGGGCACGTTGACTAACGCACTGGTTGGTCAGGCAACCAACACCAACATCCAAATGACGAACGGCACTGGCACGGCAATCAACCTGGCCAGCCCGGCCAACGGCGTTGACAGTCCGGCAATCGCCAACAACACCGCCACGATCGATCTGGGCGCGCAGTACTACGCCACGGGCGCGGCAACGCCTGGTCTGGTTGACACCAGCGTGCAATACGGCGTGACCTACAACTAAGTCACCCGATAGCAAGTAGTAGAGGCATCGGTGTCGCATGCGGCGCCGATGCTGTTTTCAATATCTAGCAAGGTACTGTATGAACAACGTGTTGCGTTCTATTGCTGCTAGCTCGGCCGTTGTAGTTGGGTTGCTTTCTGCTCATGCTAACGCCACGGTGGTCATTGGCGGTACGCGCGTCGTCTACCCGTCCGACGAAAAAGAAGTCACGGTCAAGTTGAGCAACGAAGGGAAGACTCCTGGGTTGGTTCAGGTTTGGCTGGACGATGGCGATGAACAATCGACCCCGGATTCGGCCAAGGTTCCTTTTACGGTGGCTCCGCCGATTTTTCGTATGGACGGTGGTAAAGGGCAGGCGGTACGGCTGATGTACACCGGCGAGCAGTTGCCAGCAGACAAAGAATCGTTGTTCTGGCTGAACGTGCTGGAAGTGCCTCCCAAGGTCGAGAACCCAGAAGGGCGCAACTTGCTGCAGTTTGCATTTCGTACGCGTATCAAACTGTTTTTTCGCCCGGCCAAGTTGGCCGAAGGTGTCGAGCATGCCGCGGCCAAACTCAGCTGGAAGCTGATTTCTCCCAAGGCCGGCGAAGAAGTGTCGCTGCAGGTTTCCAACCCCACGCCGTACTACGCCAACTTTGCCAAGGTGGGTCTTGGTATTAACGAGAAAACCGTGGGCGATGAGGGTGGCGGCATGGTGGCGCCTGGGCAGAGTGCAACGTTTCCGCTCAAGGGCGTAACCCATGTGCCGCCGGGCGATATCAAAGCCGATTTCTCGGTCATTACTGACTTCGGCTCGGTGATTCAAAAGACGTCACCGATTACGCGCTGACCCTATCTATTGCTCTACGCGGTAGCCGCTTTGTGTGAGGCGGCTGCAGGCCGGTAGGTGCTCTTGCCCGGGATTAGGCAAACGCCGGCCACGCATTCGGAGATTTCCCAAGTGTTATTGCTCATACCACCTCAGGTGAGGTGGTAGGGCTGTCTGCTGCTTTTATCTGGAGAAGGTAAGGATGTTGCCTCGTGACGCCATGAGAAGACATGTGCGAGCGGTGAGCGTACCGCGCGGTTACGTGCTGTCCGCAATGATTGCCGCGGCGGTGGCTCCTAGGGCCTATGGCGAGCCAGTAGAGACGGATGTGGGTCCCTCGGCGCCTTCGGTTTCGTCAGGAACGGTGACGTTCGATCCGGATTTTTTCCCGAAAGGCTCAGGAGCCCAGCTTGATCTTTCCCGCTTCGAGAAAAGCGGTTACATCACTCCCGGCACGTATCGTGCCGATGTGGTCCTGAATCAGCAGTGGCGCGCTCGCGAGGACGTCACCTTTGTGGCGGAAGCGGGCTCGAGAGAGAGTCAACTGTGCCTCGACGCGCAATCGTTGTCACGCTATGGCGTGGATGTCTGGAAAGTTGCAATGGCGGCTGCGGAAGGCAAGGCCGAGCGTCTGCCGGAGGGGCGTTTCTGCGCGCCTCTGAGCCACTACATCCCCGACGCAACCATGAGTTTCGACATGGGAACCCAGGAGCTGACGCTCACGGTGCCCCAGATCTACGAGCAACGTCAGGCTCGCGGTTATGTTGATCCATCGCAATGGGATGCGGGTACCACCGCAGCAACCGTCAGCTATAACGCCAACGCCTATACGAATACCGGCGGCACGGGTGTTTCCACAGGCTACCTGGGCATCAACGCTGCCGCGCACAGTGGGTCTTGGCACCTCTACCACCAAGGTGCATTGAGCCTGTCATCCGTTGCGGGGGCAAACTACCAATCTGTAGCCACCTACCTGCAGCATGACTTGCCCGCATGGCGGGCGCAGTTCATTGCCGGTGATCTGTTTACAGCCGGTGACCTGTTTGACTCCGTGCGCGTGCGCGGCGTGCGGTTGGCGACGGAAGATCGCATGTTGCCGCAATCGCTACGCGGTTTTGCCCCGGTGGTGCGCGGGGTTGCCGAGACTAACGCGCGGGTGCTCATTCGCCAGAATGGGTACCTGATTTACGAAACCAGTGCGGCCCCAGGGCCTTTCGTTATCGACGACGTCTACCCCAATGGGTATGGCGGTGATTTGCACGTAGAGGTGATTGAGGCCGACGGGCGAATCAAGCGTTTTACTGTTCCATTCTCAACGGTTGCGCAGCTGCTGCGTCCGGGTGTGGGCCGCTGGAGTGTGACTGCCGGCCGCGTGAGCGGGATGAACCTGCAGGATGTTCCCGACATTTTGCAGGGTACGTATCAGCGTGGTATCACGAACACGCTGACGCTTTACGGCGGGGCCACGCTGGCCTCAGGTTATCAGTCGTTGCTCGCCGGCAGCGCCGTAAATACGAGTGTTGGCGCATTTTCGCTTGATGTCACACAAGCGCATCAATCGCTATCTGGACAGCCCAACTCGAACGGTTTTTCTGTGCGTGTGGGCTATAACAAGAACATCGTCAATACTGGCACGAACCTGGCTGTCGCGGCCTACCGCTATTCCACCAGCGGCTTTGTGGGGTTGGGCGACATGGTTGCCGTGCGTGACGCTGCAGCACGTGGCCTGCCGACGGATGTGATCGCGCGTCAGCGCAGCCGTGTTGACTTGAACATCGCTCAATCTTTGGGCGAGACGGCCGGCACGCTCAACGCGTCGGCCTCGATGCGCAATTACTGGTCAAGCCGTGGCAGTCAACTGGACTACACCATCGGCTATTCCAACCGGTGGCGCAATCTGACTTACAGCATCACCGCGCAACGTACGCGGGAATCAATTGCCAACCCAGAGCGGTGGACTGATTTCAACCAAATCCCGGGGGGCATCGACACCACTCCGCCAACGGTCAACGCGCGCTGGGATACGCGGCTCTTCTTTACGGTCGCTATTCCGCTGGGCTCCAAGGCCAGTTCACCGACGCTGATGGCGACACAAAACCATTCGTCGCGTGGCGGCAACAACAGCCAGGTTGGCATTTCCGGCAGCGCGGGCGAGGACAACCGCATCGGCTATGGCGCAACTGTGAGCCGCGACACCGGTAGCCAGTCACTGAGTGCCAATACCCGCTACAACAGTGCCTATGGGCAATTTGGCGCCAACTACAGCCAGGGCTCCGGATTCCGTCAGTTTGGTGTTGGCGCGTCCGGCGGCGTAGTTGTGCATGGTGGCGGTGTGACGTTGGCCCCGACGCTGGGTGACACCATTGGCTTGGTGCATGCCCCCAATGCCTCAGGGGCACGTGTTGAGGGCGGTAACGGTGCCGTGGTTGACCGAAACGGTTACGCAGTCGTGTCAAATCTCGAGCCGTACATTCTCAATACGGTGGGACTCGACCCCAAGGGAATGCCTGCCGGCACTGAGTTGAAGGCAACCACGGTGAGCGTCGCGCCACGCGCGGGCTCGGTGGTCAAGTTGGCATACGAGACGAAATCTGGACGTGCAGTGATTATCGACAGTCAGAAGGCCGACGGACACCCGCTGCCGTTTGGCGCTGATGTTCTGGATGATCACGGCATGAATGTTGGTGTGGTTGGGCAGGCCAGTCGCGTCATCGCTACTGGGCTGCTGCGTTCGGGCAGTGTGACGGTGCGCTGGGGTGAGGGTGCAGAAAACAGCTGCCACATCAAGGTGGCTTTGCCAGATAAGCCGGCAACCAGCGGTTACGAACGCCTTGATGCAGTGTGTGAGCCTGATGCGCCGATGGCAGGCCCTCTGAATGTTTCCGACGCCTTTGGTAAGGCCCTGGAGCCTAATGGTGCGGTGCTGACGAAAGCCCGTTTCTCATCATTGCGGTCGACGTTGTTACCGCGCACTGAAATGCAGGGTTGACTATGCGACGTTCTTCTTTATGGGGCCGGCAGCAGTGGGTTTCGCTGGCTGCACTTATCTTGTGCAGCGCTGCGATAGGCGTGGCCATGGCGCAAGGTAGTAGCGTGACTGTCTCTGGGCGGCTCACTGCGTCCACTTGTCAATGGGAGGTTGGTGAGAGTGGGGATATTGGCGTCGGCCTGGATCCGATCAACCTCGGCACACTCAAGTTGGGGCAGGTTGCTGGTGTGAAGACCTTCAATCTCTCACTGACCAACTGTTCGACTGACACAGCCAATGCAGTGTTCAGCTTCTCAGGAACGCCCGATCTTACCGATCCGCTGCGCTACAGAAATACTGGCACCGCCTCTGGAGTGGCCGTTCAACTGCAGTCGAGCGACGGTGCCACGATCGGCGCCAACGACCCCAACAACCAACGGGTGGCAAGCCGGTCAGGTACCCGGATTACGTTGCCCTTGCAAGCGGGTTACTGGAAGGTGGTTGATAGCGCTCGGGCGGGCACGGTGGGGTCGGCCATCACATTTGCCATTCGATACAACTAGGAAGTCGTTCGCGTTGGAACTCAGTCAAGGTGAGGATTTCAAGCGATGTCGGGTGCTTAGGTGATTGACGATGGATGGTCTAAATTCAGGTGCATTCTCATGATATCCATGCTGGCGTGCCGTGACATTATTCAACTTAAATCGCTTCACAGGATGTTTTAAAAGTGATTTCAAAATCCGGGCGTTATATAAAGTCGGCGGTCACGACAGCGTTACTGGTAGTGGGCGGCGCGGGAAGTGTGTCGTTTGCGCAGACTAGTGTGAGCGTTACTGGTCGGATTACAGGCACCTGTTCAATCAGTTCAGGAAGCACGCTCGCGTTCACACTCGATCCGATGGACACTGGTGCATTCGGGAGCGTTGGTGCTACCGGCGGCCAGAGCGCCGCACAAAACATCGTGCTCACCTGTCAGGCCCCCCCAGGCGTGACGATGCGGATGACAGGGACGGGTGCAGGTAGTGGTGCGCCAGACAGCGTGCTTGCCAACGCTGCCGGCACGGATGCGGCCACGGGTGTTGGCATACAACTCCTCTATCACGACGGTGCTGGTGCACCAGCGACGGTCCTGAGGTTGAATACCGATGTGGCGCTAACACGTGGTACCACCGTCACGATTCCTGTAGCGGCTCGTTATTATGCGCTTGTGGCTAAGCCAACTGCTGGCACGGTCAATAGTACGGCAACGCTGAATTTCACGTTCAACTGATCGCGTTGGGTTGATTTGATAATCAATATGCCGGCGTTGTTTGCAATGTCGGCATTATTTCTGGTTCGATAGTGCTGCGGTGGAGAAAACCTTAACCCTGACTCGGGTGAAGTGCTGATCGTTGCGGATTGTATTGGCGATAGCCTGTAATCAGATTGACGTTTTCCATGGCCGGCCGGGTTGCCAGGCTGCGTTTTCGCACTGTGATTGCCCAACAAAAAGCACTGACCATGAGTGAAAGAAGGCGGTTGTGCCGCAGATTTTGGAATGATCCGATTATGCTCGCGCTTGTCCATCTTCAAGGTGGGGGCTGTATCAGGGCATCGTATTGGCAGGGCGCAGTAGGTGATCGCGCTGAGTCATGAGGGCGAGCTGAGCAAACCGTTCACCTGGATTTCTATATTGAGCGCAATGAACAGAGATTTTTATGCAGCGATTTCTAATGAGTAATAGAAAATTGTGCCGCCGGGTGTTTTATGTGATCTGTTTGGCAGGAGGGCTTGCATGCGCTAGTGGAGCATATGCGGAGTGCCGAGCCTCCTACCCGTTTGAGGGGAACGATTACAGGGTGTATGACGGGCCAGCTGAATTCAAGATAAACCCGAAAGACCCTGTGAATACGGTGCTCTTCACATACTCCGTAACGTTTCCCAGGAAACTAATCGCGGAGTGCGGGCTTCAGAGAGATAGCATGTATCTTTATGGTGCTGGGGACATGGGGCCAGATGGTGTCATGAAGTTGAGCGAGGATATTGGCTGGCGACTCTACCGGAATGGCACCCTGATAACCAGTCGGCCATTGCTTTTTCCGATCGGGCCTGGGCGCGTCTACGCCGAAGCGGCTACTTATAAAATTGACGTCATCAAACTAAAACAACCCACTTCTAATTATTCGACTAGGTTGCCGTGGTTGGATTTGTATTTTTGGCTGAATGTGGGGGGCGGTTATGTTGCTAAGGTTCATAATGTAGAAGCGCGCAACTGGGTAAAGGTGGCTCCGCTTACGCCAACCTGTACGGTTTCGACCAGAAGCGTCGCCATTGATCTAGGTGCTGTCGCAGCATCGTCGCTGACTAGCGTTGGTTCGGTGTCACCCACAAGTGGCACGCAGAACGTGTCGCTGTCGTGCTCGAACAACCCATCGGTGACCATGACGATGTCGGGTACTAGATCCGGCACGTTGCCCAATGTGCTGGCCCTGACTTTAGCGTCCACCGCCAGAGGTGTTGGTGTGCAGATTCTCCGAAACAATGCGGCGCTTACCATTGGAAGCGGGGTATCCGTATCGAGCGGAGCTGGCGCAACCTTGACCGTACCGATCGCCGCCCGCTACTACCGCACGGGCGACATTACGGCGGGCACGGCGAATGCATCCGCCACATTGCAGTTCACCTACAATTGAGCGTTGGCTCAACGTACTGGATAAAAAGAGCTTTAACCCAAAAGGTTCAAGCTCTTTTTTGTGTGGGTGACACGTCCCAGGGCAGGCAAGGCGTCCTTACGCTGGCGCAAAAAACCGCTCATGCAGTTCTTCCAGCCCCAGCGTGCTGATCACCTCTTGCAGCCGCTCTGTCGGGCGCTTGCGCGGCAGGTTCTTGTACTGCGCAATGATCAGCTCGTTCTTCATCGAATGCTCCCAGCCGACAAGCTCCGTCACGCTTACCTGATAGCCGTGGGCCTCAAGCTGCAGGCAGCGCAGCACGTTGGTGACCTGGCTGCCGAATTCACGCGTGTGCAGCGGGTGGCGCCAGATTTCCGTGAGCGCATTGCCGAGCGACTTGCCCTTGTTCTTGCGTAGCACGCCAGCCACCTTGTCTAGCGCGAAGCGGATTGCATCGTCGGTAGCGGCATTGCACGCGTGCTGCGTGGTCACCACGTCGATGGTGGGCGGCAGACGCGTTGCTATTCCTATGCCAGCAGCTTCATGGCGGATGCCGGTGATAGCACACTCGGCTAGGCACTTTCGACATTCACATGTCGGGCACGAGCGGCCTCGATCTGCTTGATCACGTGAGCGGCCGTTACAACTTGCCGATCGTCGCCGCCCAGCAGGCAATCCACATCCGGTGCCAGTGATGCAACGGCAACGATGGCCAGCAAGCGCGAGCCGAGCGCATTGCGACATTGAGCGCGCGTGAAAGAGAGGTCTTTGACGGCATCGTAAGTGGTCTTGGCAACAAGGAGATTGCCCGAAACCTCGGTGGCCTGTAGCCACGTACGGTGGAGACTTGGCGCGGTAGATGCCGCCCGTGCGTACCTATGCAATGGGGCCTGACGCAATCGCTGCGGGCAAGGGCCAACGTCGTTCTTGCATGACCGCCAAGCTGAACAAAAAAATGCAAAGCCATCAATGCAAATAGGCCTACTCCGATGGACTGTCGCCCACACGTATTTCTAATATGCGCCAACACGTCAGGCGGTGTGTTTGCGGCGTCTGGGTATCAGAAGAATCTCATTTTTATCAGCGCCGTCTAGTCGATATTTGTTGATCGCTGCCTATCGCCCGGTTTGTCGTGGGGTTGTGAACGTAGGTCTCATCACATTGATTCATGAGGGCGAGCTGAGCAAGCCGTTTACCTGGTTTTGTATATTGAATTGAATGACCGGAGATTTTTATGTGGCGATTTGTGGTGATGAGTGAAGGTGCATTGCGCCGCCTAGCGTTCTGTATGTTCTGCCTGATAGGAGGGCTGATATTCGCCTCCGGTGCATACGCGCAGTCATGCCCAGCGTTCACTCCGTACCCTGACTCTTCGATTAGAGTGCTGACCTACGACATGCCGGCATCGATCACGATTAGACCGAGTGACCCTGTGAATACGGTGCTTATCTCAAAGACCGTGTCGTTTCCTAGCATGACCGTCGCGGAGTGTGGACCTAGGACAGCCAGTTTGGTCTTGGACACGGGGTCGGGATCGGTGTCGAACGGTGTCTTTTCATCTGGGAATGCCGCCATTGGCATCCGCTTCTACCGGAACGGTACCCAGCTCACCAGCCTTATCACGTCGACGAGGATCGGCCCCGGGCGCGTCACCATCCCAGCAACCACCTTCAGGATGGAGTACATCAAGCTATCTCAGCCAACCACCTCTTTCACCCTGCGCGGAAACTGGATACGAGCTAGTTTTAATACTGTAGGTAGCTTTCATGCGAACGTCCATGAGTGGGGGGCTTCCGCGGCTAACTCTCAGACGCGTGTGATTGCGGCAACGCCAACCTGTACGGTTTCGACCAGAAGCGTCGCCATTGATCTAGGTGCTGTCGCAGCATCGTCGCTGACTAGCGTTGGTTCGGTGTCACCGACAAGTGGCACGCAGAACGTGTCGCTGTCGTGCTCGAACAACCCATCGGTGATCATGACGATGTCGGGTGCTAGATCCGGCACGTTACCCAACGTGCTGGCCCTGACTTCAGCGTCCACCGCCAGAGGTGTTGGTGTGCAGATTCTCCGAAACAATGCTGCGCTTACCATTGGAAGCGGGGTATTCGTATCGAGCGGAGCCGGTGCCACCCTGACCGTACCGATCGCCGCCCGCTACTACCGCACGGGCGACATTGCGGCGGGCACGGCGAATGCATCTGCCACATTGCAGTTCACCTACAATTGAGCGTTGGCTCAACGTACTGGATAAAAAGAGCTTTAACCCAAAAGGTTCAAGCTCTTTTTTGTGTGGGTGACACGTCCCAGGGCAGGCAAGGCGTCCTTACGCTGGCGCAAAAAACCGCTCATGCAGTTCTTCCAGCCCCAGCGTGCTGATCACCTCTTGCAGCCGCTCTGTCGGGCGCTTGCGCGGCAGGTTCTTGTACTGCGCAATGATCAGCTCGTTCTTCATCGAATGCTCCCAGCCGACAAGCTCCGTCACGCTTACCTGATAGCCGTGGGCCTCAAGCTGCAGGCAGCGCAGCACGTTGGTGACCTGGCTGCCGAATTCACGCGTGTGCAGCGGGTGGCGCCAGATTTCCGTGAGCGCATTGCCGAGCGACTTGCCCTTGTTCTTGCGCAGCACGCCAGCCACCTCGGCCTGGCAGCACGGCACGAGCACCATGTACTGCGCCTGCTTTTCCAGCGCGAAGCGGATCGCATCGTCCGTGGCGGTGTTGCACGCGTGCAGTGCGGTCACGATGTCGATGGTGGCCGGCAGGCGGTCCGAAGTGATGGACTCCGCCACGGACAGATTGAGGAACGACATCCCCTTGAAGCCGAGCCGCGCGGCAAGCTCGGTCGACTTGGTGACCAGCTCTTCGCGCGTTTCGATGCCGTAGATGTGCGAGTTGCCATCGCCGGGTTGTTCCTTGCAGAACAGGTCATACAGGATGAAGCCGAGGTACGACTTGCCCGCGCCGTGATCGACCAGCGAGACGTGCCCCTTGGCTTGCTGGACGTCGGCCAGCAGCGGCTCGATGAACTGGAACAGGTGGTAGACCTGCTTGAGCTTGCGGCGGCTGTCCTGGTTCATCTTGCCGTCGCGCGTCAGGATGTGCAGTTCCTTGAGCAGCTCGATCGACTGGTTGGGGCGGATTTCGTGGGTCTTGTTGGACATCGTCAGGACAGCCTGGAGGCGTGCGGCACGTTGTGTGCGGCAGCCCGGAGAAAAACGGGATGAAGGCGTGAGTTTACCGAAAAGCAGGTCGGGCGACGGCGAGGGCACCATATGAGCGCGATAGGCCACCTGGTTTGCCCGTGCCAGATCAGGATGTGACAATAGCGGCCCGCTCGCCCGCCTTGCGCGCCATCCTTCTATCTCCGCATGTCTGAACCGCTCAACGTCCCGCTTGTTGCCGTGATCGGCGCCGGCCCCGCCGGGCTGATGGCCGCCGAAATCCTGTCTCGTCAAGGCGTGCGCGTTGGGGTATTCGATGCCATGCCGTCGGCGGGGCGCAAGTTCCTGTTGGCGGGTATCGGCGGGATGAACATCACGCACTCGGAGCCGGTCGATGCGTTTCTCGGCCGGTATCGCGCGCGCCGTGATCAAATTGAGCCGCTCATCAACCGCTTCGACCCCGACGCACTGCGTGCGTGGATTCACGGGCTGGGGATCGACACGTTTGTCGGCAGCTCAGGCCGCGTGTTTCCGACCGAGATGAAGGCAGCGCCGCTGCTGCGTGCGTGGCTGCATCGGTTGCGCGAAGCCGGCGTGCAGTTGCACATGCGGAATCGCTGGGTGGGGTGGGCAGAGCCGTCGAGCCGCGCGCAGGTACTGCGCTTTGCGACCCCCGATGTCGAGCGGCTGGTGCAAGCCGATGCCGTGGTGCTGGCCATGGGCGGTGGCAGTTGGCCGCGCCTGGGTTCTGATGGCGCCTGGGTACCGCTGCTGGAAGCGCGCGGCGTGCAGGTGCAGCCGCTCAAGCCCGCTAACTGCGGTTTCGACGCGGATTGGAGCCCGCATTTTCAGGCGCGCTTTGCGGGGCAGCCGGTTAAATCGGTCGCCATCGGTCTGCCGTCTGGCGATGACGGCGCGCTGCAATTCCGCCAGGGCGAGTTCGTCGTCACGCAGACGGGCGTTGAAGGCAGCCTCGTCTATGCGCTATCAGCGCCCATCCGCGATGCGCTGCTGGCAGACGGCGAGGCCACCATCTGGCTTGACCTGGCACCTGGCTGGAGCGCACAACGCGTGTCGGACGAGCTGATGCGCCCGCGTGGCGCACGCTCGATGTCGAGCCACCTGCAGAGCAAGCTCAACATCACGGGCGTGAAGCTGGGGCTGCTGCGCGAATGCTTGTCAAAAGAGGCATTTGCCGATCTGGCCCAACTTGCCAAGGCCATCAAGGCGCTACCGCTGCGGCTCACCCGCGCCCGCCCGATTGACGAGGCGATCAGCAGCGCAGGTGGTGTTGCGTTTGAAGCGTTGGATGCGAACCTGATGATCGAGCGCTTGCCCGGCGTGTTCTGCGCAGGCGAGATGCTCGACTGGGAAGCGCCCACCGGCGGCTATCTGCTGACCGCATGCTTTGCGAGCGGCGCCGCGGCGGGGCACGGCGTGCTCGACTATCTGGCGGCATTGAGGCGTTGAGGCGCTAAGTTACTGCCGCGCTTTCAGGCGCCACAACGACGTGACCTCGGCAACGCGCGCCTGGTGGAGCGGGTCGGTGGCGTCGGAAGACTTCGGGTGCTTGGGCTTGATGTCGTCGCGGCCGACGACCTGCAGGCCCGCCGCATCGATCATCGCCAGCAGCGCTTCGCGCGTGCGCAGGCCCAGGTGCTCGGCAAAGTCCGACAGGATCAGCCAGCCTTCGCCATTGGGCTCAAGGTGCGCGGCGAGGCCGCCCAGGAAGCCCCGCAGCATGTGGTTGTCCGGGTCGTAGACGGCGCGTTCGATGGGTGAACTGGGCCGCGCCGGCAACCATGGCGGGTTGCAGACAATCAGCGGCGCGCGGCCTTCAGGAAACAGATCCGCTTCAACGACGTCGACCTGGGTTTGCAGCCCGAGGCGCGCAAGGTTCTCGCGCGCGCAAGCCAGCGCGCGCGGGTCTTGATCCGTGCCGACTACGCGCTTCACACCACGTTTGGCCAGCACCGCCGCGAGTACACCGGTGCCGATGCCGATGTCGAATGCCAATGCCTTGGAGGGCAACGGCGCCTTCGCCACCAGATCGATATATTCCCCGCGAACCGGCGAGAACACGCCGTAGTGCGGGTGGATGCGCTCACCGCCCAGCGCGGGAATCTCGACACCTTTCTTGCGCCATTCGTGCGCGCTGATCAACCCGAGCAGTTCGCGCAGCGATACAACCGAAGCGACCGACGCTGCATCGCTGGCGCCGTAGGCCTCGGTGCAGGCTTGGCGCACGTCGGGGGCGCGGCGCAGGGGGATGGTGTAGTCGGCGTCCAGCGGAATCAACAGCATGCCGAGCGTGCGTGCACGCTGCGACTGGGCCTGCCGATGCAGGTTGAACAGGTCGATGGGCGAGGCGGCTTCCTTGCGCGGCTTACGGTCGGTGCGGCGGGACAGGGCCTGCAGCAGTTGCCGCGCGTTCTGAAAGTCGCCTTGCCAGAGCAGTGCCGTGCCTTCGCAGGCGAGGCGGTAGGCGGCGTCGGCGGTGATGCGGTCGTCTGCGATGACGACGCGCTTGGGCGGCGGGTTACCGGCTTCGGAGCGCCACCGGGCGGTGTGGACGGCGTCGCTGCTGGTTTCAGGGCGGTCGTCGGTCCAGGTGAGGGTGGGATGGTCGGTCACGGGGGGATGCAGAAAACGGGGGAGGGTGCGGTAGTGGGCGACACGATACCGCCGGCGGCCCGATCGCACAATGCGACGAGTGAATTAACGGGCACTCAAGGAAGATGGCCCGATGCGGCAGGCAGTGTAAACTCCAGCCTTTTTTCGGCACTCGTAGCATGGCGCACGCCCAGCAACGCAGGGCGCTCAGCGGCCCTGCGCTGATCCGCATTCTTGCTCGCCTGACGGACGTCGACGTTTCCGCATCCGCGCAGCCGCTTTCAGACCGCCTGAGCCAATGGCTCAGTTGGACGGATGCCATCACGCTTTCGTCGGCGCTGAACGCAGCGCCGCCTGCCATTGCCTCCAACATGCCGCCTGTTGGCCCGGACGCCGAGACCATCGGTGCTCGCGTGCGTGCCGCATTGACGAAG
Organism: uncultured Ralstonia sp.; assembly: GCA_963512445.1. Lineage (GTDB taxonomy): Bacteria > Pseudomonadota > Gammaproteobacteria > Burkholderiales > Burkholderiaceae > Ralstonia. Next base: position 83,980 of record CAUPMS010000013.1, on the reverse strand, counting down.
TCCATCGCGTCCAGTTGCGCGCCCGATGTCCGGCCCGGGTCACGCGCTCCGATCCAGAGCGCATCGGCGCCGGTGGTGGTCGACTACGCCGATTTTCGGCAGCGCTACCTGCTGATGCAGCAGACGATGGAGTTGGAGATCTGCGACCTGCGTGGCCGCCTGCGACGTCTGTTGGCCGCCAGGACGCCCGACCTCGCGCGGCTGGCGGTGCTTGATGCCAGCATGGAGCAGGCACTGGGGGCGCGCGAACGCTCGCTGCTGGGGGCCATTCCGTTGATGCTGGCGCCGTACTTTGAGCGATTGCGCGCGGCGGATGCACTGCGGCAGGCCGAACTGCCGGCCGCAGGCCCGGCGACTCAAGCCACATCCCGCGCCTGGCTGGACGCGTTCCGCAAGGATATGCAGAGCGTGCTCCTGGCCGAGCTTGATGTTCGTTTTCAACCGGCCGATGGGTTGCTTGCAGCCCTTCGCCCCCGCTAAGCGGGACAGACACCCTTCATGTCCAGACATCACCTGAATCTCATCGTTTTTTCTGTCGGGCTGGCGGCCTTGGGATGGATTTCCATCGGCTACCTCGTTGGCGGGAATCCGCTGGCGCTGGCCGTCACGCTTGTGATTGGTGCCGCCTATGTGGCGGGCGCGATGGAACTGCGCCGCTATCGGCACGCTACCGGCACCGTCACGCGGGCCGTGGCGGGGCTTTCAGAGCCGCCGTCCAAGCTGGCCGCGTGGCTGGAGCAACTGCACCCGAGCCTGCGCAATGCTGTGCGCCTGCGCGTGGAAGGCGAGCGCGTTGCGCTGCCGGCGCCCGTGCTGACGCCCTATCTGGTGGGCCTGCTGGTGCTGCTGGGCATGCTGGGCACGTTGCTCGGCATGGTGGTCACGCTCAAGGGCACAGGCGCGGCACTGGAGAGCGCGACAGACCTGCAGGCGATCCGCGCATCGCTGGCCGCGCCAATCCAGGGGCTGGGGTTCTCGTTCGGTACCTCGATTGCTGGCGTGGCTACGTCTGCCATGCTGGGGTTGCTCTCCGCGCTGTGCCGGCGCGAGCGGCTTCAGGCGGTCCAGGCGCTCGACGCCAGGATTGCCACCACGCTGCGCATCTATTCGCACGCGCATCAGCGTGAAGAGACATTCAAGCTCTTGCAGCGGCAATCCGATGTGATGCCCGCGCTGGTTGACCGCCTGCAGGCGATGATGGCGTCGCTGGAGCAGCAGGGCGCGGCCAGCAGCGAGCGGCAGATCGCCAGCCAGCAGGCGTTTCTCGACAAGGCGGAAGCTGCCTACGGTCAGTTGGCTTCTTCGGTCGGCCAGTCGTTGAAGGACAGCGCCGCCGAAAGCGCGCGCGTTGCCAGTGCGGCGCTGCAGCCCGTGGTCGAAACCACGATGGCGGGGCTCGCGCGTGAATCGGCCGCGCTGCAGGAGACGGTGACGCACGCAGTGCAGCGCCAGCTGGATGGTCTGTCGACGCGCTTCGAGGCCACGGCCGAGACCGTTTCGGGCATCTGGAACAACGCTTTGTCTGCACATCAGCGCGCAAGCGAAGCGCTCGTTGGGCAGGTGGGCACGTCACTGGATCGCTTTGCCGAAACATTCGAGCAACGCTCGGCCCGGTTGCTTGATGGTGTTTCGGAACGCCTGGAGGCGACGGCGGGCACCTTGTCCGGCGCCTGGAACAATGCGCTTGCGCGGCAAGAACACGCTCACGCAGAATTGGCTGGCCGGAACCAGCGCGCCTTGGAAGCCGCTGCCGCGACGTTCGAGCAACACGCCGCATCGCTGCAGGACGCGTCGCGCCAATCGCATACGGCGCTGCAAGCCGCGCTTGAAGCACGAGACGAGCAACGTCTGGCCGCCTGGACCGATGCCCTCGGCGCAATGGGCGCCAAGCTGAGCCAGGCGTGGGAGGCGGCAGGTGCCGATACCGCGAGCCGTCAGCAAGAGATTTGTGATGCGCTGGCGCAGACCGCGCGCGACATCTCCGCGCAAACACAAGCGCACGCCAAAGACACGATCGGCGAGATTTCGCGCCTGGTGCAGGCTGCATCGGAAGCGCCCAAGGCCGCAGCCGAAGTGGTTGCCGAGCTGCGCCAGAAACTGTCCGACAGCATGGTGCGCGATACCGCGATGCTGGACGAGCGAGCGCGCCTGCTGGGCACGCTGGAAACGCTGCTCGACGCGGTGAACCACGCCTCGACCGAGCAGCGGACGGCGGTGGATGCGTTGGTGGCAACGTCAGCGGATCTGCTGGAACGCGTTGGCGTACGATTTACCGATCGGGTGGAAGCCGAGACCGGCAAGCTTGGTGCGGTGGCCGCCCAGGTAACCGGCAGCGCGGTCGAGGTGGCGAGTCTGGGCGAAGCATTTGGCGTGGCCGTGCAGTTGTTCGGCGAATCGAACGACAAGCTCGCGGCGCACCTGCAGCGCATTGAAGCGGCGCTCGACAAGTCGCTCACGCGCAGCGACGAACAACTGGCTTACTACGTGGCGCAGGCGCGTGAGGTGATTGACCTGAGCATGCTGTCTCAAAAGCAGATCCTGGAAGACCTGCAACGGCTGGGTGACCAGCGTGCCCTGGCTGGAACCGAAGCGGCATGAGCGACGAGATTGACGGCGGCGTAGGCGGGGTAGAGGGCGCCGGTGGCATTGAGGCCACCGCACCGGTCTGGGCCGCGTTTGGCGACCTGATGTCGGTGCTGCTGGGCGCCTTCGTGCTGATTCTGGTGGGCGTGATCGGCGTGCAGTTGGAGTTGTCGTCCAAGCTGGAGAACGAGGTCAAGCAGCGCGAGGCCGAGGCGCAGCGCCGCAAGACGCTGGAGCAGGCGCTTGCCGGCCCGCTGGCGGCGGGGCGCGTGACGCTCGTCAACGGGCGCATCGGCATCAATGGCAACGTGCTGTTTGCGATCAACTCCGACCAGCTACAACCCGAGGGCCGCACGCTGATGAAGAGCCTCGCGGGGCCGCTGGCTGCGTATCTCACATCGCGTGAAGAGATTCTGATGGTGAGCGGTTTTTCTGATGACCAGCAGGTGCGGGCCGGCAATCGCCAATTTGCAGATAACTGGGAGCTGTCTGCCAAGCGCGCATTGACCGTGACGCGCGCATTGATTGACGAGGGTGTCCCCGCGTCGAGCGTGTTTGCGGCAGCGTTCGGCTCGCAACAGCCCGTGAGTTCCAATGCGGACGACGTGGGCCGCGCCAAGAACCGGCGTGTGGAGATCGCGCCTGTGCCCAGGCAAGCCGCTTCCAACGGTGGACATCGTGAGCCCCGCTGATTCGTCCACGCAGGCGGTGCTCGACAACTGGCGTGCAAGCGGCGCCGATCGGCTGAACCGTGTGCGCTTCCACTTCATCGAGGCGCTGCATCGGCGCACGGTCAGCCAAACCGGCGCGGCGCGGCGCATTCTGGATGCGCGGCTGGGCAAGCTTGTCGCTGCCTATGCAGAAGACGTTGATCGCGCGACGTCGGCCCCCGATGCTGCCGGTTCAACTGCGTCTGCCGGTAGCGCGTTGACCGAACTACTGAGCGACATTGCCAGCCGTGCGCGCGGGGATGTCGGCGATGCTGTCGTCGGCGGTTCTGGGCGCCATCCCAACGCATTCCCTGAGCTGAAGATTCTTGAAGACGCGCGGGACACCTGGTCTCGCGTCAGCGCCGAGAAGCAGTTGCGCGATGCTTTGGAGAAGGTGCCGGTGAATGCCGGTCCGCTTAATTCAAGCAGTCTTGTGCATCGGTCGCTGCTGCTGATGCGCGAGGTATCGCCGGATTATCTGCGGCAGTTTTTGTCGTATGTGGATGCGCTTTCGTGGCTGGAGCGGATGAGCGGGGACACCGCTGCTGGTGGTCAGGATACGGCCCGCAGCGGCGCAAAGGCGGCGCGGAGCAAGGTGCGCTGAGGGCGTGGTTGCCAGCCACGCTGAACATCGGCCGTTGTGCAATCGAGCAGCGCGGCGTGCGCCCGCCCAGCAGTCGAACACGCTCGGCGTAGGGCATCGCCCGAACGGGCAGGCACACAAAAAAAGGAGCCGAGGCTCCTTTTTTCTTTGCGGCGCTTGTTAGCTGTTGACAGCTGCGTCCTTGACCTTTTTCAGGGCGCGGACCTTGACGCGCACGGTCGCCGGTTTGGCTTCGAACCACTGTTCCAGGCCGGTAAAGGGGTTCTTGCCGAAGCGGCGCTTGGTTGCCGGCACCTTGACCGATATCACCTTGAACAGACCCGGCAGCGTGAATTCGCCAGCGCCCTTCTTGTGCAGCGAAGCCACGATGGTGTTCTCCAGATGGAGCAGCACCGCTTTCACCGACTTGGCGTCGACGTCGGCTTGCTCAGCCAGATGGCTCACCAGGCTCGCCTTGGTGAACGTGTCCTTCAAAGGCTTGATGGTCGGCGTCGTTGCGGCAGGCTTCTTTGCCGGCGAGGCCTTCTTTGCAGCGGTCTTGGTTTTGGTGGCCATAGTGGAAATAGATGGTTGGGTAAAGTTGACCATTCAATGGAAGCGACGCCTGTGCAGCGCGCTTCGAGCAAGCATAGCAAAGGTTAGGCGTCGTTGAGCTGATATCTCCGCTGTGCAGCGGCCAGGGAACGCTTATTGCATAGGGTTCGGGGGCATCCATCAACCAGCCGAAACGTCCGGGACTCAGCACAGACATGACCCAACGAAAATCGCCGCGAAGCGTCGTGAGCCCCCAAAACCGCGCGCCCGTGCTCGCCCGGCTGCGTCAATCCAAAATGACGCGCTCGACTCATGCATATGTTCGCGGCAGCACCGTCCGTTTCTACGAGTGGCTGAGCGAGGTGCAACCGCACACGTTCCCAGAGGGGCCTGTCATCTGGATTTGCGGCGATTGCCATGTCGGCAACCTGGGCCCGATTGGCGATGCCTTCGGCGCCACGCGCATACAAATCCGGGATCTGGATCAGACGGTGCTTGGCAATCCCGCGCATGATCTGATTCGACTTGGCGTCTCGCTGGCGACGGCCGCTCGCGGGTCAGCCCTCCCGGGCATCGTGACTGCAAGAATGGTGGAAGCGCTGATGGCGGGGTACCTGCACGGCATCGATCCGGATGCGGCGTTGCATTTGCCGCCGCGCCCGTCGTCCGTGCGTACCGCCATGAAGGCGGCGACTGCGCGTACGTGGAAGCAACTGGCCAAGGAATGCCTCAATGGCACGTCTGCGTCCATCCCTCTGGGGCGCCATTTCTGGCCGCTCTCACAAGAAGAGCAGCGCGAACTGAAACACCTTGTGAGCCAGCATGAGATGCTGGCCCTGGTGGCGCGCCTTTACGAAATGCCTGGGGAAGCTTCTGCCAGCATTGTGGATGCGGCGTATTGGGTCAAAGGATGCAGCTCGCTCGGGCAGAGACGCTATGCCGTCTTGCTCGCGGTCGATCAGGATCGCGGGCCGCGGTATCGGCTGATTGATATCAAGGAGGCGGGGAAGGCTGCAGCGCCCAGTGCCTGCGCAGGTGAGATGCCCCGGCTCAATGGCGAGCGCGTGGTGACGGGTGCGCGGCATCTTTCGCGCGACCTGGGTGATCGCATGGCATGGGGGCGCATGCTGGGCAGCAGCTTTTTCATACGCGAGTTGCAACCGCAAGATCTGAAGCTGTCTGTCGATAAGCTGGAGCATCAGGACGCCACGGTGCTGGCCGCCTATCTGGGCAACATCGTTGGTCTCGCGCATGGCAGCCAGATGCCGCGGGATGTCGCCACGGCTTGGTACCGGGAACTGAAGGCGCGCCACGGACGTTCCATCAACGCGCCGTTCTGGCTCTGGTCTTCGATAGTCGATCTGCTTGGGTTGCACGAGCGCCAGTATCTCGAGCACTGTCGCGCCTGGGCCGGCTGATCTGCTGCTCTGCAGCGCAGCGCAAAGATCAAGATTTTAAAGATGGCTGGATTCCTACATTGCCATTGAACAGGCGTTGATTCTTGTCGGCCGGCCTGGCATTGCGGATTGCGATGTCGGTGAGGAACATTTTGGGGGCAACTCATTTTGAGGGATCAAAGATGCCCCCAATGTTGCCCCCACATTCTTGTGCTTGCCAACGAATGGCAGCGCACGCTAGCGGACAACGATTGTCCGCAAAGCCTTGTAGTACAGCGATTCTTGAATTTCGTTGATTCTCAACGAATCACAAATTGGTGGGACGTACAGGAGTTGAACCTGCCTGCCTGCAACGGTTGGCCGCTGCCGCTCGACCCATGAGCTACCGTCCCGCGTTCACTATATCGACCCTTCCTGAAGAAACCCGAGTCGGGACATCTCCCTAGCCGGATCGGCCAGTGAGCACGGCCGGATGAGGCATCCGGATGCTCTACCCCGGCATGATCCTGCGCTGGCGCGAGTCGTCGAAGATGCGCATGAACCTCGCTTCCGTCTCGACGTATTCGTGAAGGCCGAAGCGGCGGGTCTTGGAGCTGTCGCCAAACGGTCGTAGCCCTCGAGAAGACGAAGTCAGCAAAGCGCCCCGAAGACACACCGCGGTATGGCGTGTTCGCCAAACCATGCTTGGCGATCATCTTCTGCTAAGGCGGTGCCTGATCGACCATGACGGTGTCGAGCGACCGGTGATGTTGAACGCCTGGTTGACGCAGCGCGGGTCTGTGGTAGACCACATGGTGGAGCGGGCGAGCAGGCCGGCGTTGGTTATTTCCGGCAGGGGGCATCGGCGGCGAGGTTGCCGGGAAGCCGCCTCGTACCGGTGCTGGCGGGTTGCAACCCCGGCGATACCGAGGACATCCACGCCGTCTATGTCGGTCAAGGTGCGCATTTGCGGGCGTTTCTGGATTTTCTGGTCGCACATGTGAAGATTGCCTGGGCTGTGGTTCCCCCACCCTGGAAGGGCGCGGCGCTCACATTCGCAAAACCCCCTTCAAGTTGCCCTACACCCTGCCGTTTACCGCCACATAACGTGTGCTTGAACGGGGGAAGACGATGTCGCAGCACGAAGTCGATGAACGGACCAATCTGACGAACAACAACCGCTTTGAACTGTTGCTGTTCCGTCTGGGCGAATCTGCGCGCTCCAATCAGCGCGAGATGTTCGGCATTAACGTGTTCAAGGTGCGCGAGATCATGGTCATGCCGCCTGTGACGCATGTGGCAGATGCCGGCGCCCATATCCTCGGTGCGGTCAACGTGCGTGGCCAGATCATTCCCGTGATCGACCTGGCCAGCGTGATCGGCACCAAGAACGGCAATGCCAACATCCTGTTGATTACCGAGTACGCGCGCTCGACCCAAGGCTTTGCGGTGGAAGAAGTGGACGAGATCGTGCGTCTGGAATGGAGCCAGGTCTTCCCGGCCGAGGCGAGCGTGGGCAGCAGCAATATCACCAGTCTGGCGCGCCTGGACGGCAACGCCGACAACTCGCGCCTGGCGCAGGTGATCGATGTGGAACAGATCCTGGTGGATGTGTTCCCGACCCGCCGCACCGATCTGGCGCCAGACAATGACGAGCGTCCGATCAAGCTGCCCCCGGGTGCCAAGTTGCTGGTGGCAGACGATTCGGGCCTCGCGCGCTCGCTGATCGCCAACGGCCTGGAAGCAATGGGCACGCCTTACGTGATGACCAAGAGCGGCCAGGAAGCGTGGGATACGCTGCAGAACATCGCACGCGATGCCGCCCGCGAAGGCAAGACCGTGCGCGACAAGATCGCGCTGGTGCTGACCGATCTGGAAATGCCCGAGATGGACGGCTTCACGCTCACGCGCAAGATCAAGACCGAACCGGCGTTCCAGTCGATTCCGGTGGTGATTCACTCGTCGCTGTCGGGTTCGGCCAATGAAGACCACGTGCGCCGCGTTGGCGCCAACGGCTACGTCGCCAAGTTCGAAGCCAACGAACTCGCGCAGGCCATCGCGTCTGCGCTGGGTTAAGCGTTGAAGGCCCGGGCGGCGTGCAACGCGCCGCCGGGCCTTTGCATTACTTGCGGCTTTGGTGGTCGCCGCCCAGCGGGTCGACGACGATCATCGTGCGATCGAGTACGCCGTTGTCGTCGAAGAGCGCATTGAAGTGCGCCTGCTGATACCCGATGACGTACATCCGGTATGACCATGCCTCGCGCTTCATGAGCGGGTAGTACTGCGTTGGCTCGCGCGGCATGCCAAAGCGCTCGGCCACGTCATGCTTGGTCCAGACGCCGGGCCGGGCTTCGTAGATTTCCTTTTCAGTCAGCATCTGCCGGAAGTTGGTGAGCTTGCCGCCCGCGTCAAAGTCGGCGGCATAGACTTCGTGCCCCATCGGCTGCTTGGAGTAAATCCAGCGGTGTGTGCCGCTTGCCAGTTGGTACGTCTCGGTGGGCGCGCCAAAGGTCTCGCGTACGGCACTTTCGGGTTGGCCGACCATCTTTTGGCCCGTTTGCGTCGGTGTGAGCGATGCGCATGCGCTCAGCACGAACGCGGCTGCGCTGATCCATCTGCCTGGTCGCATCTGCATGGTGGTTCTCCGGAGTGGCTTGTCCTGATGGTAAACGCTTCGGGCGCAAGCAATATTCCATCGGCCCGGCGGTCGGCGGTCTCTATAGGCCGTTCTCCACCATCTCCACCACACGCAAGGCAATGGCGCCGGTTTGCTCCGGCGGCCGCCCGCGCAATGGGCCATCGATGATGAGCAGGGCCAAGCCATGCACCGCCGACCAAGCGAGGTATTCGGCGCCCGGGCGGCGTTCGGCCGGCAATACCCCGGCGGCGGTCATCCGGTCCAGCGCCAGGCCCAGCAACTGGAACGGGTTCAGACCACTGTTGCCGGCTTTGGCTGGGTCCGCATCGTTTTCCACTTCGTCGGGCACCGCAAAGGCGGTGCGGAACAGGCCGGTCTCCATCTGCGCGAAACGCAGGTAACCCACGCCAACGGCGCGTAGCGATGCGCGGGCGCGTGCATCGTCGGGCCATGTCGGGTCGATGGCGTCCAGCTCGGCTTCCATAGCGCGCGCCAACGCGGCCAATGCCTCGGCCCGCACACCCTGCAACAAATCCTGTCGCCCCTCGAAGTGCCGGTAGGCGGCATTGGGCACCACGCCAGCGCGGCGTGTGGCTTCGCGCAGCACGATGGCGTCGGGCCCGCCGGCGCGCGCCAGTTCAATACCGGCGTCGAGCAGCGCGCGCCGCAGGTCGCCATGGCGATACGTGGTGCGCACGGGCGGTCGAGGTGGTTCCTGGGTCATGCAAAGAATCTCCGCAAGTTCTATGTGGACGCCGTCCATTATGTCTGCTATCTTTTGTGGACAGTGTTCACAAATCAACCGTAGATGCTGTTGCGCAAATTTCCAAGCCCTGATTGCGACAGACTCTTCGGAGGCCAACATGACGATTGCCACAAACGCCACAAACGCTGCGGACGATGAAGCGCAACTGCGCGCGTTGATCAACGAATGGGCTGCCGCCGTTCGCGCCAAGGATGTCGACGCCGTGATGCGCCATTACGCGCCCGATGTGGTGGTATTCGACGTGATGCCGCCGCTGTTTGTAAAAGGCGCGGACGCATACCGCCGCAACTGGCAAGACTGGTTCGATGCGCTGGAAGGTCAGGCCGATTTCCAGTTCACAGAGTTGCACCTTGAGGTGAGCGGCGATCTGGCCTATTGCTTTAGCGTGAACCGCTTGCGTGCGCGCTATCGCGACGGTGCCAAGCACGATGCGCAAACGCGTGCCACCGTGTGTTTGCGCAAGCGTGATGGCCGTTGGCAGGTTGTGCATGAGCATGCCTCGGTGCCGATGCCAGTGCCCGAACCGGCGTGTAGATGAATGCGCTTTTCCCCCGACCGCGTGGCGCTATGCGCGGCTTTGCAGTCCCCCCCCAGTCCACCCCAAGGAGTTGTGATGCAAGTTCAACCGTATCTGTTCTTTGAAGGTCGTTGTGAAGAAGCGCTCGAGTTCTACAAGAAGACGCTTGGCGCCAAGGTCGATGTGGTGATGCACTACAAAGATGCCCCCAAGGATGCGCAGCCCACCGCCGAGCAATGCGGCGGCATGGCGCCCCCGCTCGACAAGGTGATGCATGCCGCGTTCCGCGTGGGCGAAACCCAGATCCTCGCCTCTGATGGCATGGCCGGTGGCAAGACCGACTTCAAGGGTTTCGGGTTGTCTGTAAGCGTGTCCGACAACGCCGCCGCCGAGCGTACGTTCAAGGCGCTCGGCGAAGGCGGCCAAGTCACGATGCCGATGTCCGAGACGTTTTTCGCCAACGCGTTCGGCATGGTGACCGACCGCTTTGGCATCACGTGGATGGTGATTGCACCCAAGCCGATGTAGTTGCAGTGTCTGTGCAAACGGCCATCGGGCGATGGCCGTTCTATGCAAAGCCGTAGAAAACTGCCTTGGCGCAGGGTGATGGCGCGGTGCTGGACTGCGCCATCACCGATGGCCTTACCAATGTCCGTCGATTCGACGTCGCCCAGCCGCATCCAGATTCAGTTGGATTTCCTGAAACCCTTCGAAGCCCACAACCCGGCGGAATTCACGCTGCAACCCAAAGGCGACCTCACCTGCGTGATCTGGGCCATGTATGACCCGAGCCCGTTCATCTGCAAGGTGATGGGCCTGTTCTTCAGCATGGACGCGATGATCGGCAAGGATTTCGAGGCCGGACTCGCCAATCTCAAATCGGCTGCGCAATCCTGAGTGTGTTTCAGGCGCGGCGGCAAATCCTAGTCATAGGAGTCGTTCCATGACGCATGGCATTGACGAACGCAAGCGCTGGCTTGCCCTCATCGTGCTCTGCCTGGGCGTGCTGATGATCGTGCTGGACACGACCATCGTGAACGTTGCACTGCCGTCTATTCAGGCAGATCTGGCCTTTACCGAAACCTCCCTGGTGTGGGTGGTCAACGCCTACATGCTGACCTTTGGCGGGTGCCTGTTGCTGGGCGGCCGGTTGGGTGATCTGTTCGGGCATCGCAAGCTGTTCTTGCTGGGCCTGACGCTGTTCACGCTGGCATCCGCTGCGTGCGGGCTGGCAAATTCTCAGGGGTTGCTGATTACGGCGCGTGCCGTGCAGGGGCTGGGCGGGGCGGTGGTGTCGGCGGTGTCGCTGTCGCTCATCATGAATCTGTTCACATCGCCCGAAGACCGCGCCCGCGCGATGGGCATCTACGGCTTTGTGTGCGCGGGCGGTGGCAGCATCGGCGTGTTGCTCGGTGGGCTGTTGACGAGCGCGCTGAACTGGCACTGGATCTTCCTGGTCAACCTGCCGATTGGCGTGGCGGTGTATGCCGCATGCGTGGCCTTGCTGCCCGCGGGCAAGCCGCTGGCCGATCGCACGAAGCTGGACGTGGCAGGTGCCATTGCCGTGACCGCATCGCTGATGCTGGCGGTGTACGCCGTCGTGCATGGCAACGAAGCCGGCTGGACTTCCAAGCAAACGCTTACGCAACTGGGCGTCGCCATTGCGCTGATGACCGCGTTCCTGATCATCGAATCGCGCGTGTCGCATCCGTTGATGCCGCTGCCTATGTTTGCGCTGCGCAATGTGGCGACGGCCAACGTGGTGGGCGTGCTGTGGGCCGCTGCGATGTTCGCGTGGTTCTTCATCTCGGCGCTCTATATGCAGCGCGTGCTGAACTACAGCGCGATGCAGGTCGGGCTGGCCTTCTTGCCGGCCAACATCATCATGGCGGTGTTCTCGCTTGGTTTGTCGGCCAGGCTGGTGATGCGTTTTGGCATTCGCGCGCCGCTGTCGCTGGGGCTGTTGGTAGCGGCGGTGGGGTTGATGCTGTTTGCGCGCGCGCCGGCCGGCGGCAACTTCGTGCTGGATGTGCTGCCTGGCATGCTGTTGCTGGGTCTGGGCGCCGGTGTTGCATTCAACCCGGTGCTGCTGGCGGCCATGAGCGATGTGGCACCGGATGAATCGGGGCTGGCGTCGGGCGTGGTCAACACGTCGTTCATGATGGGTGGTGCGCTGGGGCTGGCCATCCTGGCGAGTCTGGCCGCTGCGCGCACGGAAGGTCTGGCCGCGGCGGGCGCCGATGCCGCGACCGCGCTCAACGGTGGTTACCACCTTGCCTTCTTGCTGGGCGCCGCTGCGGCGCTGCTTGCCTCGGTATTGGCGGGCGTGTTTGTGCGCACCCGCGCGCATGGCGCGGCGCAGGGCGAGGCATCGTCCGCCGCTTCCGTCTAAGTCACACCGGAAAAAAGGGCTCACCGCATGTCTCAAGCGAGGCATACGGCGAAACTCTTCATTGACCGACCGGTCGGACGGTTTATAATCGATCCATCCCAAACATGGCACGAACGATGTGCCGTGCACACGCCACGAAAGCACGAAAGCGGCCGGAGGATCGCATGTACACCCAAAGCCTTGACCAGCCCGGTGGCCTGCCCACAGAGCAAGAGTTGGCTGCCGCCTCTCAAGGCGACGCCGGTTTGCAGGCGCGCTTCGATGCGCGCATCGGTGCCGACCACAAGATCGAGCCGCAAGACTGGATGCCCGCGCCGTATCGCAAGACGCTACTGCGGCAGATTTCGCAGCACGCGCATTCGGAGGTGGTGGGCATGCTGCCCGAGGGCAACTGGATCAGCCGCGCGCCGTCGCTCAAGCGCAAAGCAATCCTGCTGGCCAAGGTGCAGGACGAAGCGGGTCACGGCCTCTATCTCTATTCCGCCGCCGAGACGCTCGGCAGCTCGCGCGACGAGATGATCGACGCGCTGCACGAGGGGCGCGCCAAGTATTCATCGATCTTCAACTACCCGACGCTCTCCTGGGCAGACGTGGGCGTGATCGGCTGGCTGGTCGATGGCGCGGCGATCATGAACCAGGTGCCGCTGTGCCGCTGCTCATACGGCCCCTATGCGCGCGCCATGATCCGCATCTGCAAGGAAGAGTCGTTCCATCAGCGCCAAGGCTACGAATCGTTGCTGACGATGATGGGCGGCACGCCGGCGCAGCGCGACATGGTGCAGGAGGCCGTCAATCGCTGGTGGTTCCCGGTGCTGATGATGTTTGGGCCGCCCGATACCGCATCGCCCAACAGCGCGCAGACCATGGCGTGGGGCATCAAGCGCATCTCGAATGACGATCTGCGGCAGCGTTTTGTTGATGCGACTGTCGAGCAGGCGCGCGTGTTGGGTGTGACGTTGCCCGACCCCGGCCTCACGTGGAATGAAGCGCGCGGCCACTACGATTTCTCGCCGCTCGATTGGTCTGAATTCAAGCGCGTGCTCGATGGCCATGGCCCGTGCAACCGAGAGCGCCTTGCCACCCGCAAGCGCGCACATGAAGAAGGCGAGTGGGTGCGCGAAGCCGCGCTCGCCTATGCACGCAAGCAGGCCGAACGTGCCGCCGCCACCGAACAAGCTGCCTGAGCCGGAAGGAGAGCCCACCATGCATCAACACGAATGGCCGCTGTGGGAGGTGTTCATCCGCAGCAAGCAGGGTTTGGAGCACAAGCACTGCGGCAGCTTGCACGCGGTAGACGCCAGGCAGGCGCTGCAGATGGCGCGCGATGTGTACACGCGCCGACAGGAAGGCATTTCGATCTGGGTCGTGCCCTCGGCCGCCATCACAGCCAGCGAGCCCGACGACAAGCCCATGCTGTTCGACCCGATGGCCGACAAAATCTACCGGCACCCGACGTTCTATCGGCTGCCCGATGAAGTCAACCACATGTGAGCCGCGGCGATGACTTCCGACGCGCATCTGCAATACATTCTTCGTCTGGCTGACAACGCGCTCATCCTCGGCCAGCGCAATGCGGAATGGACCGGCCACGGCCCCGTGCTGGAAGAAGACATCGCGCTGTCCAACCTGAGCCTGGACTTGATCGGCCAAGCGCGGCTGCTCTATACGCACGCGGGGCAGATCGAAGCCGCGCTCACCGGCACGCCACGCACGGAGGACGACTACGCCTACTGGCGTACCGAGCCCGCTTTCCGCAACTACACGCTGCTTGAGCTGCCGCATGCGGGGCCGATGGTCGCGACCTCGGCCGCAACACGCGACTATGCCGTCACCATCGTCCGGCACTTCTTGTATGCCGCGTTGATGGTGCCGCTGTGGGAGGCGTTGACCCGTTCGACCGATACCGAGCTGGCTGCCATTGCCGCCAAGTCGGTCAAGGAGATGCGCTATCACTTCGCCCATACGCGCGACTGGCTGGTGCGCTTTGGTGATGGCACAGAGGCATCGCATGCACGCGCCCAGGCCGCGCTCGATTGGCTGATGCCCTACACCAACGAGTGCTTTGCCACCGATGCGGTGGAGAATGCCGTGGTCGAAGACGGCATCGGCGTGCGCCCGGCAGATTTGCACGATGTATGGGAAGCCACGGTGCGCGACGCACTGAACGAGGCGACGCTCGTCTGGCCAGAGCCGGGCGCTTATGTCAGCACCGGCAAGCAGGGCATCCACTCCGAGCACATGGGCTATCTGCTGACAGAGATGCAGGGGCTGGCGCGTCAGTTCCCGGGGGCGTCGTGGTAAGCGAGCGATTGAACCGCGCACGTGCTGCACTGGAGGCCGTGACCGATCCGGAGATTCCCGTGGTCACGATTGCCGAGCTGGGCATCCTGCGCGATGTGCAAGTGGACGAGGCCGGCACGCTGGTGGCAACGATCACGCCCACGTATTCAGGCTGCCCGGCGATGGAGCAGATTGCCGATGATGTGAGCCGCGCGCTGCAGGCGGCCGATGTGGGCGCGTATCGCGTGCGTTCGGTACTGGCGCCAGCGTGGACGACAGATTGGATCACGCCAGAAGGACACCGCAAACTGCGCGACTTCGGCATCGCACCGCCTGCGCATGTAGTTGCGGCGGGTGATGTCCGCCCGATCCGCGTGGTGCGCCCCGCGCAGGCCGAGCAGGTCGCCTGCCCGCAATGCGGCTCGCACGACACGGTACGCATCTCTGCCTTCGGTTCAACGGCGTGCAAGGCGCTGTACCGTTGCCGTGCCTGTCGTGAACCGTTCGACTACTTCAAACCGTACTGAGCGACGCACGCCATGACCCCGCAATTCCACCCCCTGCGCGTTGCCGAAGTGCGCGGCGAGACGGCCGACACGATTTCCGTGCGCTTCGATGTGCCGGACGACCTGCGTGATGCGTACCGCTTTACGCAGGGCCAGTTCCTGACGCTGCGTGTGCCGTCCGGGCAATTGCCCGGACAGGACGAGCTGCGACGCTCGTATTCAATTTGCTGCGCAGTGCAGGACTACGACGCGCACGGCGAACTGCGTGTGGCAGTCAAGCGTGTCGATGCGGGCGTGTTCTCCAACCACCTGCACGACCGCATCCGCGCAGGCCAGACGCTTGACGTACTGCCGCCCGATGGCCGCTTCTACGTGCCGTTGGCCGCCGAAAGCGCGCGCCACTATGTCGCCTTTGCGGCGGGTAGCGGCATCACGCCTATCCTGTCGCTCATCAAGACCACGCTGGCTGCCGAGCCCCACAGCCGCTTCACGCTGGTCTACGGCAACCGCAGCGTCGACAGCATCATCTTTGGCGAAGCGCTTGAAGATCTGAAAGACAGTTACCTCGATCGCTTTGCGCTGTATCACGTGCTGTCGCGTCAGGCGCAGGAAATTGCGCTGTTCAATGGCCGGCTCGACGGTGCGAAGGTGCACGCCTTTCTTGATGCACTGATCCCGCCCGACGATATTGACGCCGCCTTCATCTGCGGCCCGTCGACGATGATCGATGCCGTTGAGGCCGCACTGCTCGAACGCGGTGTGCCGCGCGAGCGCGTGCATGCGGAGCGCTTCGGCGTGCCAGTGGGCGATGCATCGGCAGCGGCCAAGCCGCGCAAACGCGCCACCATGGCGGGCGATGTGGCGCTGACAGTGGTGCTCGATGGCAAATCGCACGAAGTGCCGATGGCAGGTGACGCCAAGGTGCTCGACAGCGCGTTGAGTGCCGGGCTCGACCTGCCTTACGCCTGCAAGGGCGGTGTGTGTTGCACGTGCCGCGCCAAGGTGCTCGAAGGCCGTGTGGAGATGGAGAAGAACTTCACGCTGGAAGACTGGGAGATCCAGAAGGGCTTCGTGCTGACCTGCCAGGCACGGCCGCTGACCCAGCGCGTCGTGGTCAGTTACGACGAGCGCTAAGGCTTGCCGAAAACGGCGTCCGAGAGCTGCTGCTCTCAGACGCTTGCGCGGTTCAGCGCGGCATGTTCGCGGTGAGCGAAATGCCTCTCGGGTGAGGATTGGCGTCGCTTGCATCTTCCGGCAACAGGTTGCCGTCATCCAGGCCGGCGTCGGCACGCGCGGTTTGCGGATCGGGCTCGGGGTAGAGGTGGCGCTGCGCCGTCGCTGTATCAAAGGTACCTGACCAACGGGCAACAACCACGGTGGCGAGGCTATTGCCGATCGTGTTGCAGGTGGCGATCGCCATTGACATAAAGCGGTACACGCCAAAGATCACGGCAAGCCCTTCCACCGGCAGGATGCCAGTCGATGTGACGGTTGCCGCAAACACCACGAACGAGCCGCCCGATACCGTTGCTGCGCCCTTGGAGGTCAGCAGCATCAACAGCAATATGCCGATCTGGTGTTCCAGCGTGAGCGGCACGTTGTACGCATGGGCGATGAACATGATGCCCATCGACATGAAGATCGACGTGCCGTCCAAGTTGAACGCATAGCCTGTCGGCAGCACCAGCCCGACCGTCTGCTTGGCGCAACCCAGCCGTTCGAGCTTGATGAGCAGACGCGGCAGTGCGCTTTCCGATGACGCGGTGCCCAGCACAATCAGGATCTCGTCCTTGATGTACCGCAGGAAGCGCCACATGCTGAAACCCGCCAGCCGCGCAATCAGCCCCATCACCACGATGATGAACAGCGCCACCACCGCGTAGAAGCTCAGCACGAGCTGCGCCAGCGCGATCAGTACGGTGGTCCCGTTGCTGCCCACCGCAAACGCGACGGCGCCGAAGGTGCCCAGCGGTGCCAGTCTCATCACCAGATTGATGAAGGAGAACAGCACCTCGGAGACCATGTCGAGCCCTTCGTTGATGCGCGCGCGACGGCCTTCTGGGATCGCCAGGATGCCGATCCCCACCATGACCGCCAGCACCACCACTTGCAACAGTTCGCCTTTGGCAAACGCGCCGATGAAGTTGTCCGGCACGAGATGCATGACGAATTCGACAAAGCCCTGAGGTGAAGCTTTGGCTGCGGTTGCGGGCAGGGTGTTTGTGCCCACGGCGGTCATGCCTTTGCCCGACTGGAGCAGGTTGCCGGCCAGCAAGCCAGCGGCGAGCGCGATGGTCGACACCACCTCGAAGTAGACGAATGCGCGCCAGCCGACGCGCCCAGCGCTCTTGATGTCACCGGCCGACGCGATGCCGTGCACGATGGTGAGAAACACCAGCGGTGCAACACCGGCCTTGATGAGCGCGAGAAAGACGTCGCCCAGAATCTTGAGCTGCGTGCCGAACTTCGGAAACAGCAGCCCGGCGGCTATGCCCAGCACGAGCGACGCCAGCACCTGCATGCCGAGTTTCTGATACCAGGGCCGCTTGGCTGCGGGGGCGCTCGACTCTTTGCTTGAGGCTTGGTCGTTGTTCATGATGTGTGCTCCTCCACCGTGGCCGGTCAGATCTGGCGGGACAGTTCGATGGCGCGGTCGACCATCTGCGGCGCCAGGCCGAGGTAATTGGCCGGGTCGGTCATGTGGTCGATGGCTTCGCGGCTGAAATGCTGCGTGACCTCAGGCAGTGCGGCGAGCGCCTCGGCCAGCGTGCCGCCGTGCTCGTTCACGGTGCGGCAGGCGTCATACACGATGTCGTGCGCCTGCTGCCGCCCCGTGTACGGCGCCATCTGCATCATTGCGGCTTCGGCCACGATCAGGCCGCGGCTGATGCCAAGGTTGTGCTTCATGCGATCGGTATCGACGATCAGCCCGCCCAGCGCGAACCTGGCTTGATTGAGCGCGCCGGCGGTCAGGATGAAGCTCTCAGGAATCGCAATCCATTCCGCATGCCACGGGCCGGTCGCGCGCTCGAAATCCTGCACCATCGCGTCGACCATCAGGCCCGCGTGCTGGCGCACGGCCTTGGATGCGGCGAGCATCAATTCGCTCGAGATCGGGTTGCGCTTCTGCGGCATCGTGCTGCTCGCGCCACGCCCCTTCACGAACGGTTCGTAGACTTCCGCAAACTCCGTCGACGCCATGATCATGATGTCGAGCGCGATCTTGCCAAGCGATCCGGTAACGAGCGCCAGCAGGTTGACCGCCTCGGCAAAACCATCGCGCGCTACGTGCCACGTGGTGGCTGGCACGCCCAGGCCCAGCTCTTCGGCCAACGCACGCTGTACCTCGAAGCCTTTATCGCCCAGCGAAGCCAACGTGCCCGCCGCGCCGCCAAATCCCACCACCGCCACACGTGGGCGCAGCTCGGCAATGCGTTGCTGGTGCCGGTCGAACATCGCCAGCCAGATCGCCGCCTTGTAGCCGAACGTCACAGGCAGCGCTTGTTGCAAGTGTGTGCGGCCGGCCATCGGGGTGTTGCGATGCTTGGCAGCCAGGTCGGCCAGGATGCCGCGCAGCGCACGCACGTCCGCATCAATGTTGTCGAGCGCATCGCGCACTTGCAACGCGACGGCGGTGTCCATGATGTCCTGCGTAGTCGCGCCCCAATGCACGTAGCGCCCGGCCTCGCCGCACATCGCCACAAGCTGGTGCACCAGCGGCAGGATCGGATAACCGACGATGTCGGTTTCTTCACGCATGTGATCAAAGTCGATGCGCTCGATGCGCGATTCGCTGGCGATGGTTGCTGCGGCCTCCGCGGGGATCACGCCGATGCGCGCTTCGGCCTTGGCCAGCGCGACTTCCACGTCGATATAGCGCTGGGCCAGCGCGCCGTCGGAAAAGATCTGGCGCATCGCCTTGGTGCCGAATGCATCACGAAAGAGGGCGGAATCGACGACCGTGCTGGCGGCCGGAATCGCATGCGGAGACAGGGATTGGAGGGACATGATGCTACCTTGTGAGGTTGATGCGGGCTGGCTAATATGTTCGAACATATAGATATCGGCATTAAATATGTTCGAACATATTGGCGAAATGAGGGTTAACCCGCGCACTCGTCTCTATGTGACCCAAGCACCATTCATGAGCAAATCCACTTCAACGGACATCACCCGGCAGCTTCTCGACGGGATTACTACCGGGCGGTTCCCGGTTGGCACCTTGCTGCCGACGGAATTCGAACTGTGCGAGCAGTTCCAGGCAAGCCGCTACACCATTCGCGCGGTATTGCAGGAGCTGCAGCAGCAGGGGCTTGTCTCTCGCCGCAAGAACGTGGGCACGCGCGTGGAGGCGACGCAGCCGAAGGCCGTATTCCGGCCCACGCTGGCGTCGGTGGAAGACTTGGTGCAGTTCGGCACGGAGCATTTGCGCGCCGTGCAGACGGTGGAAGAGGTGGCGGTGTCCGCCGCGGTAGCCAATGAAATCGGCTCGGCCACCGGCGCGCGCTGGCTGCGCATCTCCAGCCTGCGGATGGAAGGCGGCAAGGACGCTGCCCCGATGGGCTGGACCGACGTCTACATCGACCCTGCTTACAGCAAGATCGGCGACATGATGCGAGCTTCGCCCAGCACGCTGGTCAGCGCGCTGATCGAGTCACACTATGGCCGGCAGATTGCGGAGATCCATCAGGATGTACGGGCATCCACGCTGGCGGATGCGCACATCGCCCGCGCGCTGCATCTTGAAGTGGGAGGTGCGGTGCTGAAGATCGTCCGCCGATATCTGGACGCGGAAGGTGAGATGTTCGAAGCCTCTGTGACGGTGCACCCGGCGGATGGCTTTTCGGTGTCGATGCGGCTGAAGCGCTCAGCCGCTTAGGTTGTGTGGCTGGTGCCGCTCAGCCCGTTCTCCAGCATTCCGATCACCATTTCGGCATAGCCTTCGTACGACAGCGGCCCGTCGGGTTTGAGCCAGGTGAACGTCCAGTTCATCATGCCGAACAGCATCATTGTGATGGGCGTGCGGTTGGCTTCGTCCACGTTGTCTGGGTAAGCCGCGCTGAGTTGACGGCCCACGGCGGCCACCACGTCCCGTTCGCGTGCAAGCACGATGTCGCGCTGTTCCGCAGACAGGTATTTCACATCATTGAGCAAGGCCACATGCCGCGTGCGCGAGGTGGCGTATTCAGCCAGGAATGTACGGATCAGCAGATGCAGCGTAGCGCGGGCCGAGAGCTTGGCGTGGTGCGCGTCGCTCTCGGCGCGTTCAACCAGATCGGCGAGCTGCTTGGTGTAGCGGTCGAGCAGGTCGAACAGGATCGCTTCCTTGCCTTCGTAGTAGTGATACAGGCGTGATTTCGAGCCACCGCACGCAGCGGCAAGCTGGTTCATCGACACGCTCGGGTAGCTGTCGGCCGCAAAGGCTTCGGCAGCGGTGTCGAGCACGCTTTCGCGGCGCAGCTCGAATTCGTCTTCGTTCTTGACGCGGGACATGTCTGGCGGCACATCGATTGGATGGCCGCCATGTTAACCGGCGGGGTCCTGCCGTGTCGATGTTGACCCGATGCTGACTCGATGGGTCAGGCCGCATCCGGCATGGCGAGGAAATCCAGTCCGGCCTCAAGAAACGCGTCCGGCTGCCCCACGTTGGCAAGGTGCATGGTGTCCAGCATGCGCAGTTGTGCGCCTGGGATGGCGGCGGCAATTTCCTCGCCGTGGCGGGCGGAGGTCACGGTGTCGTACTCGCCGGCAATGACGAGCGTCGGGTGCGTGATCAGCGTGATGGTGCGGCGCGGGTCAGCATCGCGCACCGCCGTCCAACCGCCGATGATGCCCTCGCACGGCGTTGCCAGCAGCGCGCCGCTCAAGGCTTTTGCGGGCCCAGGCGCGTGCGCCACGCGTGCCGCCGGTCGCGCATCCACTCGGTGGTGCGGTGCCCCAGTGCGATGGACGGCAGCTCGACATAGCGATGCAGCAATGCAGCCAGCACCAGCGTGAGCGCAAAGTTGACGGCAAAGAGCATCAACTGCATGCCGATCCATTCGGGCGCTAATTGGCCTACCAGGCGGTGCGTGGCTTCGATCACGCTCGGGTGCGCGAGGTACAGCGCGTACGACAGCTCGCCCAGCCACACTGCAACGCGCGGCACACGCAATTCGCCGCAATGCTCCATGGCCACCATGCCGATCAGCAACGCGCTTGCGGGCAGTCCGCGTGCAAGCAGATCGAACTTGGGAACCGGGCCCGTGACCGACATCACGAACGTCGCCATGCCCACTGCCATCAGCACGCGCGCAAAGGCGGGTGTCAGGCAATGCCGATGTGCTGCATACAACCACGCCAGCCCAGCGCCCAGCAGGAACTCCAACACGAGCGGGTTGGCTGCCATGGCTTGCAACGGCGTGGCCCAGTCGTACAGCGCTTCCGGGTTGCGCTGCACGACACCGCTGTGCCAGAACGGCACGATGATCGTCGTCGTGAACAATGTCAGTGCGACCAGCACAAGCGCGCGGCGGCCGAACAGCGCCAGCCCTATCGCACACAGCGCATAGAAGAACACCTCGTAGTTGAGCGACCAGCCGACATACAGCGCGGGATAGCCGAAGTACGGCGCATCCACGTTGGCCTGCGGCACAAACGCGAGCGAGGTGAGCAGCACGCCCGCCGACACGGGGTTGAGCCACGCGGAATGCAGCACCGACATCAGCCAGTAAGGCGGCGCCAGCCGGAACGCGCGCTTAACGAGAAACTCGCCGGCTGGCTCCGGCCCCTTTGGGCCAAGAATGGCCACCCACGCAATGATGAAGCCGCTGATGACGAAGAACACATCGACACCCACATGCCCGCGCTTGATCACATGCGTGGTCAGCCATGCAAGGGCTGGGATGTCGGCATGGGCCAGGGCGAGCCCCGAGTGGTACACCATCACATACAGCGCGGCAAAGCCCCGCAGCGCCTGGATGCTCAGAAGGGAAGACGAAGAACGGTTCACGCAGAGTGGACGACGCCAGCGCAACGGAGGTTCCGCCGCCGTCGCGTTACCGACAACTCAATCCACGTAGCAAGCTGTGTGCCGCGTGGCGATTCCGGCGCCGCGTATTTGGCGCATTTGCGCTAAACGCTGAAATATTCTGGACGCAGCCGGCGCGTGATTTCCAGCACCGGCAGCACGTGGTCCAGGTGGTCGCGCATGGCGCGCACGGCCCGCTTCGGGTTGTTGGAAGCGAGGGCGTCGATCACGGCGCGGTGCTCGGCCAGCACCTCGGTCATGCGGCCTTCCAGGGGGAGGGTCAGCAGCCGGTAGCGGTCGATCTGGGTTTTGACTTCCAGGATGATCTGCCAGACGCCGGGGTAGCCCGACAGCTCGGCCAGCGTGGCGTGAAAGGCTTCGTCGGTGCGGAAGAACCCGCGGCGGTTGCTCTCACGCACGCATTGCGCCTGCCGTTCGAGCACGACGTTGAGCTTGTGGATGCCTTCCGGCGTCATGCGCTCGGCGGCTTTTTCGATGATGGCGACTTCCAGCGCGCCGCGCACGAGCATCGCTTCTTCCAGCGTATTGAGCGGAATGCGCGACACGAACGTGCCGACGCGTGCCTGGACTTCGATCAGGCCCTCTTCCGCCAGCCGCTGGACGGCCTCGTGAACGGGCGTGCGGCTGGTGCCGAATTCTTCTGCAAGATCCTTCTCGACGATGCGCGTTCCGGGCAGCAGTTCCATCTCGACAATCCGCTCGCGCAGGCTCAGATACACGCGTCGGGCGGCGGTCATGGTGGCCTCGTCCTCAGGGGGCGGGGGGAAAGGGCGCGAAGTCATACAGCTCGCAACGAGTTCGGGTGGTAGTGGAACGGATCGCAACGGCGCAGCCTGAGATGGTCGATGCGGTCAGAGACCAAGGGCAGCGCGGGCACCATGATAGTGACCCTGGACCGGAATTAGTACGGTCCGGAAGTGGATGATCCGCGAAAATAAAGTCTGTCGAGGCCAGGCGTGACAAGCCTTTGCCGGAAATCATGATTGGGGAGAGCCGTTTGCGGCACCCCTGATCATCTGCTGTCAGCACGAGCCTAAGGTCGGGCACTGGAATCTGACGCGAGCACCTTGAGTAGTCTTGATCGGTGTAGTAGCGACGTAACCGCGAGGAACGCCTCCAAGCTAGGCGCGACCTCGTGGCCAGTTTTGCTTTGTCACGTCTCAGCCTGGCAAACCATGTGGCGAGAGCGCTCTGATGACTGGGCTGAGGGGCAAAAGCACGTTGCCCCTCAGCCCGTGACCACCGCGCTTCAGGGCAAACACAATGCCGCCACTTGCAGGCGCTGGGTTGCCAAGAGCACGCGTCGGTCGTTGAACTGCACAGCCACCTGGTTTCCGTTGTGGGATGCCGCATCGCTGTTGGTCGAGAACGAGACCGTCGCCAGCACCACCCACGGATCCGTCTCACATTCCGGGCACGGCGGCACCGGGAAGGTATGTTGGTGCCCGCGCAAATTGCCTGCAGCCTTGCGGAGGGTGTTGCACCAGTTGTCGTCGTCCTTTTTGGCATTGATGTGCGACTGAGGGAGATTCCACAACACCTTGATCTCGTAAGCATCGCGTACGCGCGAATACTCGCAGCCGGTTTCATCGCAGCCGCAGCCGGCCGGATGCACGCGCATTGGGCGTGTGAAGCATTCGGCATAGCGCACGGCGATGTAGACCGTGGCCTTGTTTCCCCGCACTGAGGGAACGTCGCCGATCGGTGGGCAGGGCCAGCGTACCGAGCACGGCTGATCGGGGGCGCCGGTTTTCAGGTCGACATCAATGCAGCAGTCGATGTAGATCTCGTCGCCCTGCGGCCCGACCGCGTAGCCGGGGCACACGCGCACGGTGGGCGTCTTGGCATCCGCCACCACTTCGACGGTGCAGCCACACACGACACCCCAGCCATGTAGGTAACGGTTGTGGCGTCGTGCTTTCTCGCGGAAGTATTCCTGCTCGCAGCGCATATCGTCGGCCGTCAGAAGCTGGCGGGGGAAATAGCGCACGCGTTCAAGGGGCTCGCCGCAGCACGCGCACTTCAGGTCGGACATGTCGGACATCTGGATTCTCCTGGTTCGGTTCGGCCCGGTCTTAGCCCTGGATGAGCACCGTGAACTGCGCGGTGAAGTCGCCACCCGCGACATCGTTGCCCGATATCAAGCCACCAGCAGGCGGGTGCGGCTCGCCGTCCAGCGCGAGGCCGTCGACGTCGGCCAGTTCGGGGCCGTCGGCATCTGCGGTGCCGCGCAGGAATATCTCGCAGTCGATGCGCAGGCCGGGAGGCCAGCGGCCATCCTGGTTGATCAGGCGGGTGCCCGGCTCGAAGTTGAGGCGGAAGGCCTGCGTGCCCTCCATGGACAACTTGCTTGCGACGAAGGGCGTACCCAGTTGTTGCGCCAGTTCTGGAGACACCCGCAGCTGTACGTTGTGGGTCTTGAAGTTCGGGTCGCCGAGTCCGGCTACATTCGGCGCTTTGGCGCCCGCTGTCGCGAGGGCTTTGTCGAAGGCGACGCGGATCGCAGCAATCTGTGTGTGCAGCTCTACCGGCTTGTCCGGGCTTTTCAAGATACCGACGACCTGATTATTGAATCCGAGAAACTCGATGCCGCGAACGTGCAGCAGCGTGGGTGCTGGCGTCGGTGTTGGAGTTGGAGTTGGAGTTGGAGTTGGCGTTGGGGCGTGGTTACCGCAGCAATCGTCAATCTTGTCGGCCAGACACAGGATGAGGTCGAGCAGCCGTTGGTTGCTGTAGATGCGCGGCCGCACCAGGCATTCCTCCAGCGTCACCTGGCCGTCCTTCACTTGCACGAGGGCCAGCGGCACGCAGGGATCGCCGTCCATTGGCATGCAGTTGTCGTCGAGCAACTCACACAGCAGATGGCGGCGACTGCTGGTCGCGGCCTTTGCGACGGCTTGCTGGTCAGCGGGCACATCCATCGCCAGTTGATTTGTGCCTGTGCCCCAGAGCTTCGCGCACCAGTCGGGATCCCCCAGCGGCGGCGCCATGCCTTGGCCAAATTTCAGGCAGAAGGTTTCGACGATGGTGCCGGCCGCGCATTCGTCACGGGTGCCGCATTCCGACACCATCACCGGCTGCTGATCTGTCAGGCACTCTCGGTAGCACAGCCACAATGTGAACAGACCGTCGACCACGCGGTTGGGTGCTGGCGTGGGTGCGGGCGCGGGCGCTGGGAGCGACGTTGCATCCCGCGTCGGGGCGACGGTTGGCGTGGGCGCAGGTGTGGTCTTGGGGGCGTGCATTCCACAGCAGCCATCGTCGACGACCACCGGGTCCACGCAATAGCGCAGCGGCACGATGATCTCGCGGCCCAGCCCGTCGATCGCCACCCCCGGGTCGACGCAGACCCGGCCCCCGCTGACCGTGACATTCAGGCCGCACAGCACACCCTTGCCAAGGGTCAGGCGATTGAGCAGCCACTGCTTGAGCTTGCCGTAGTCCTGCTCCATCTGGAAATGCTGCACATCCATGCGCTTGCCGTAGAAGTACTTGTTCCGGCGCGGCTCACGCAGGATCCGTAGCAAGGCTTCAGCGTTGTCGTAGAGATCCATGCGTTGCTCCTTTAAGTCAGGCTGAGCGAGCCGTCCAGCGTCGCGTTGCCAACGCGGGCGACGTCCGACAGCGGCAGGTTGGTTGTGATGCAAAGTTGCGCGCTACCCAGCGCAAGCGGTGGCGGATCACCGCCGACGATGGCGTCGATGCCGATGCGGCTCTGGAACCCCACGCGCAATTCGGGCGCGATCAGATCAAGCCGCCAATCGGTGTGCGCGGGCTTCTCGCGTTCGACGATGCGGCGGATCTCCAGAACGATCTGCGGATCGGAGGCGCGGTAAGCGTCGACCACGACACAGAACCGATGGGCGTCCTCCGCAAACAGCGGCAGGCCGATCTGGTACTCGGCCAGCGGTCCGCTTTCGCCAACCACTGCACGGCCGATTGCCAGCACCGGTACGGCTTGTGCTGGCGTGGCCTGTGCGTTGGCGCACGGCGAGCGCGGCTCTGCAACGGTTGGCGGCGCGGCTGCGGGGCAGCAGCCAGCCTCCCGCGCCGGGTCGGGCACGATCATGCCCAGCGGGTCGAGCGGTGCGAGCCGGGTGTCGAAATCCAGAAGCGAGTTCTGGTCCAACACCCAGATGCGCCGGTCCGTAAAGCTTTCGACAATCACCGGCTCGATACCGGTGTGCAGCGCCACGAATGTGGCGATCGACTGCGGGGTGCCGCGTCGTGCCATCAGGTTCACCGCGCGAGCGACCAGTGCGCGGCGTTGCGCATTGTCAGCAATCTGCGGCAGTTCCAGCCCGAACCACTGTGCCAGCCAGGCGAGTGATTCGGCGGGGATGAACTGCGGGTCGGCCACTCGCGGTATGTCGTCCAGCAGCGCTTCGATGCGGCTGAACTCACTGCGTATCAGGCGCAGCCAGCGCGAAAGGAATCCGTCGGGGCCGTCGTCGTTGTAGCGGTAGGTGAGGGGCAGGTAATCCAGGTAGTCTTCGGACGCTGTGGCAAGGTGGGCTTGGCGCACGCGGGGCGTCACGGTGCTGTCCGTGCTCGCAAGCGTGAGTCGCAACCAGGCAAAGCGCCGTCCGCCCGGCGTGAAGCGTGACAGCAGCGCGTCGGGCGCTGGCAGCAGCACCCAGTCGCCGGGCGCTGGCGCAACCGCATCAGAATCGGCGGTGGCGACCTCGAAAGCGACGGATGTACCGGTGGGTGCGACACAATCGGCAAATGCGCGTTCCCACTGACGGTCTTCGCCCGCGTCGAATGGGCCGGCGCTGAGGATGCCGCTGGCAAGATAAGCTGCGTTGCTGGCAAAGCGGTAGAACAGCGCATCCAGACCGGGCTTGACGTAGAGCGTACCGTCGGCGCCCACCGCCAGCGCGGTCACCGGGCCCTGCCAGCCGTTGATATTGCCGAGGTGTCGTGCTGCGGTGGCGCTGTTTGTGAAGACAGCGATGCTGCCGCTGGACGCGTCTGCCACGTAGACCTGCGCGCCCCAGGTGGCCAGCGCGCCGGGCAACCAGCCGGCGGTGCCGGGCAAGCTGTGCAGCACGGCACCGTTCGTGTCGAAAACGAGCACTTCATTGTGCTGGACATCGGCCACAAGCACCCGGTCATCGTTGTCGCAGGCGACAAACAGCGGTTGCGCCAGGCGCCCCGATGCGGCAACGGCGGCGTCGAACGCGGCATCGGCTTTGCCACTGGCGCTCATGCGGTGCAGCGTCTTCGTGGCGGCATCGATGACCAGTACCCGTTGTTTGGAGTCGATGGCCAGGCTGACCGGCTTGCTCCAGGCCGTGCACGTCAGGTTGGCTTCGAGTTGTGGAAAGGCCAGGCTTTGTATCCGTGCATTGCCGCTGTCGGCAACCAGCAGCGCTTCGGCCGCACAGGCCAGTGCACGCGGCGTTTTGAACGTTCCCGGCGCGCCGGTCCAATTGACGGGTGCCGGCGGCAACCATGCCTGGGCATTGCATTGCCCATCGATCCAGAGCAACCGGTCGTGCGCGGTGTCGGCCACGAACAGCGCCTGGCACGGGCCTGCCGCAATGCCCGAGACCTCCCGTGTGTAAGGCAGAGACGTCGCAATGTTGACCGCCTTGCCATCCGCTGGCGCAGGAATTTGTGCCAGTGCCAGGTCGCCGTCGTCATCGGGCGCGACGCCGAGCGTTGACCCGCGCCAGCGGTGACGATCGCGCAGCAGGGCATGGGCAGTCGGGAAGTCCATGTCAACTCACGTACAGGTTGTATTGGATCTGGCCGCCAACGTCCGGATCGCTGACGACGAATTCCAGCTTGTGCTGGCCAATGCCAATCTCGATGCCGAGCTTGAGCAGGTCGATCTCACCGGTGCCCGGTGGCTTGCTGAGGGTGGCGCCGTTCAGCCGCACGTCGTTGACGCCGCCACCACCCATCACGCGCCACTGTCCGCCTTGGCCTGCACGAGCCTCCAACTGGTCGCAGATGGCGCCGGTGATGGGGACACCGTCGAACCTGACGATCAGGTCCTTCAGTAGCTTCAACGCGGGCTTCCCTTTGCGCGCGTCCAGGTCCGAGGCGCCGGTCCCCTGGGTATCGCCTTGCACCCGGTGCGAATGTCCCCAGTCACCCAGTTCCTTGGAGAACGTCACGCCCACCAGCGCATGCGTGTGCTTGCCCGCCGGCTGGATCGGATTGGCTCCGGTGACGAAGTTGTTGTTGGTGTCGTTGACGTTGATGCCGCCGCTGGTCTGACCGTTGTCAACGATGAAGCTGTGGGTGTGTTCGCCTTTTTCGTCTGTGCCGCCACCCGTCACTGTGTGGCTGTGCCCGAAATCGTGATGCACGGTTTCGCTGGCGAAGTCGATGTGATGGATGTGCTTACCCAGCTCGGTGTAGTACAGGGACGAGAACGGCAGTCCGCGCAGGTAGAGCACGGCGGACTCAGGCGCGCCGCCGTCGATATGGAAGTACAGGGACTTGCCGTTCTGCCGGTCGATGTCCTTCTCGCCCTCAAGGCTGACCGGACGCACAGTCTGCGGCTTGGCAGGCACCGCATAGCGCCGCACGCCAGGCGAAGTGCGCACCACGTTGCACTTTTCGTCCAGCTCGATCTGCGAGAGCACGATCTTGCCGCTGTCCTCGCTGGGCCAACTGTCGACGAACTCGAAGATGGCATCGGCAACGATGCGAGTCGGGGCGCCCCAGGCGAGGTCGCCGCTGCAGGGCTGGAACGGCGCACCGATGGTGCATTGGCTTTGCGCGGGGAACTGGCGTGTCTCGCCGTAAGAGACCACCAGCAGGTTGCCGAATACCACACCCGGCGCGCTGCGCGGTGCGCCCATCACCTGCACTTTCACGTCCACGGGCAGGAAGATTTCGCGCCCCAGGTTGTCGAAGGCCAGGCCGCGCTTGACGATCACGCGGTGCTTGTCCTGCGGGTCGTTAGACCCCACAGGAACCACCTCCAGCCCGACCACGATGCCCGGCGAATACAGCGAACGGTTGATAACGTGCCGCATGCCCACGTGGTGGCCTTGCTCCGCGCGGAAATCGGCTGCGGCCAGCCGCTGGCCGTTGAAGTAGTTCAGGCGCTGCAGCGCCTCGTCAGACTTGTTCGCACTCATGCGCGTCGCTCCTTCTCAAATGGCCGCCGATGTCGGACACGATGCTCAGGCGTAGCGCGCCGACGATCACCAGTTCATGCGGGCACAGGATGACGTTGTCGCACCGCCCGCCGGCGTCGCCAGCACCGCCGCCGGGCACGTCCTTGCAGCCGCAACCACCGCTGCAACTGTCGCAAGCACTGCTGCCGCAACCGCAGCCGCAACCGCAACCGCCTGCGGTATCGGCGCCGCTCAGCAGGCCGAGGCCGGTCACGCTGCGCACACCGTCCACGTTGACCAGGAGTGCCATCACTTCGGCGCGGTACACGGTGCGCCCGAACGGCCAGCCGGTTCCTTCGCTGCCTCCTTCGAGCGGGTCGAAAAAGGTCCTGATGCGGGCGATCGCGCTGCGCAGCACTGCGGCTGGCTCGGCCTCGCACGCCAAGTGCAGTGTGGCGCTGACCCCCACGCGCCGGTAGCTCGGTGCAATCGCATGAATCTCGCTTGTCACCAGGCGGCGCGGTTCCAGCCAGCGCTCCACCGCGTCGAGCAAATCACGGCTGGGGAGCGGCGCCGGGCGCGGGCAGGGTGGGATCACGATGAGCGTGGTCACGCCGGGCGCGGGAAAGCAGGGCAGCCGCGCGTCCAGCCCGGTGACGGCCCGCACCCGTGCGACCGGAACGCCGGGCGTGCCCAGGGCGAGCCGCTCGATGTCGGCCAGGGTCACCGCCTTGTCGACGGTGCTGGCAAGATCGAACGCACGGGCTTGTGCTGCCCCGAGGGTTTCGCGCACCGCGCCGCCGGTTGCGGGGAAGTCCTGCATCACGGTGAGTGGCTTGGCCAGTGCGGCCAGCGCGGGCAGCAGTGCCGTGTTGTGTGGGTTGGCCGGCAGGCCCGCCAGCGTCGCGGCCGCCAGATTGCCTTCCGGTCCACCGCCGACGCGCCAGGCCACGAACAGTTGGAAGCCGGCCGGGAGGATCGCAGCGCGCAGCCCGTCACCGCTGCGGATCAGGCCGCGTTCGGGCTCGAGGGTGAACACCTTGTCGAACGGACCGGCCCGCTCAAAGTCGGGGGCCTCTGTCCAGTCCGACTGCACTTGACCCGCGCCATCGTCCAACCGCAATTGGACGCTGCCCGCCACCACCGGCGCCTGGCCGAGGTCGAATGCGGCTAGCGCGTGGCCGCGAGCCAATCCGATCCTGGTTTCGCTGGTGCTGATGGCGTGTTCGCACGGCAGCGCGTTGAAGCTGACGCGCAGCAACTGCGGCGGACACTCGAAGCGGCCGTGCACGATGCGACAACGGATGAAAAACGGCCCGCCCGCCACCAGCGGCTGATGTGCCGTCGGCGCGCTGAAGCGCACAAAGCCGCTGAGCGACAGCGCCCGCGTTTCGTCTTCGACTTCCGCCAGCGGCTGCCATTGACCGCCGCCGGTGTGGAATTCCCACACCGTGCGCACCCGATAGTGGAGTCGCCAGTCTGGCGGCGGGCAGTGCGGCTTGGCATGCGTTATCAGCGTGTCGTGTTCGCCTTGCAATGCGGCACGTGTCGCTGCGTTGGCACGCCAATGGTGAGTCCAGACATAGAGCGACAGCGTTGCGCCAGGTGCGTCGAGTGCCTGGTCAAAGCCCAGGTACAGCGCGTGCCCCGGCCTTGGCTGCGCGCCGAAAGCGTCGAAGGGCGCCAGTGCCAGGCTGGCGGCACTCGCGTCGGTCAATGTGTTGCCGCCAGTCATCACACTGACCAGGTGGCATGGAGAGACGAACAGCTCGTGTGTGCTCTCAAAGCGTGGCGTCGACGCGGCATCGGTCAGTTGCATGCGCGCGGGCAGCGCGACGCCGGCAGCATTGTCGTTGACGACGGACACCACGGTTTGCGCCACTGCGGGCATGCGTGGCTCGATGCCGACCAGCCGCACGAACGCGCGCAGCGCTTCATCCGAGACCCGGTCGAAGCGGTAGATGTTCTGCTCGGCAAGCCACGCGCCCAGTTCGATCAGCGTGATGCCGGGGTCCGACGCGTTCTGGTCGGTCCAGGCCGGCGCCAGGCGTGGAATCAGTGCGCGCCCTTCGCTGACCAACTGGTCGTAGCGGCGGTTGTCCAGGGTGGGCTTAGGCAAGGGCATAGGGCAGGCTCGGCACGATGATCATCAGTTCGGAATCGCCGGCGGCGATGAGTTGGTGCGGCTGCAGCGGCACGCTGTCGCCAAAAACGGTTTGCCCCACCATCAGTTGCAGGAAGCGCACCGCATCAACACCTGGGGTGTTCTCGATCAGCGATGCCAGGTCCGAGAGATAGACGCTCTGACCGAAGTCCCAACCGTGGCCGTCGTGTCCTCCGGCCAGCGGATGCAGGAACATCTGCAGCCGCGTGCGCACCAGCGCCTCGATGCGGCCCGCTTCCTGCGCGTTGAGAGGCAGGATCTCCGCACGCACGCCGACAGCCACATAGCTCGGATCGACCATGCGGATTCCGCCGGCGATGCCCGCGGGCGCGCATTGGGCGAGGGCGTCCAGCACGGTGCGCTCCAGCTCCGGCGAAGCGACGGGCTGGGCCTGCTGCGAATGCGGTACCAGCACGATGCCGACACAGCCGCGCGCGCCATGCCCGTTCGCGCTTTCCAGCGGCAGCGCACGTACCCTTGCCACCTCTGACGAAGCGCCCAGCGCCAGCCACTCGTAGTCCTCGCGCGAGACGGCGCGACCGCGGTTGCGCACCTGCTGCGAGCCACGGTCGCGCCCTGGGCGCAGCAGTTCGGCCGCCGCGCCGCTGCCCGAAGGAATCGGGTTGCTGACCGACTGCACGAAACCCACCCCGCTGCGCAATTCGCGCACCGCGCCGGCCGGCACGTTGCCGTCTGCGCCACCGCCGGTGACATAGCTGACCACGATCGGTGCGCCGGCCGGCGGAATGAAGCCGGCGGCACCGGGGAAGGAGAAGATGCCGCGCGCGCGTTCCACCAGATAGTGGCGATCGGCGGGGCCGGAGCGGTACAGGTTCGGCTGCGCGTGCCAGCGCACCCAGGCGGCGGTCATCACCGTGGGGTCCTGCGGGTCGACCTCGAAGCGCAGGTCGGCCGGTGGCACGCCGGCCAGCGTGGTCTGCCAATCGTCGCCACGACCAATCCACTCGCGTACTTCCAGCACTTCGTCATCCAGGATGGGCACGCCTGCCAGCGGGGTGTCGAGCGCGCGCTCGAACTGTGCGGCGTTCAGCGCGATCACTGCGCTGCTCCCGGTGTCAACCGGCGCGGCCTTCTGCGCGCGCACCACGGCCAGCGCGAAGGTCTGGTCGGGATTGCCGCTGCTGGTGCCCAGGCCGTCGCGCGCAATGTACTGGCCTTGCCGCCCCCAGACGGCGTTGAGCCATGCGCCGCCGCATTGCACGATCTGGTCCTGGCTTCGCAGGCCGGATTTGAGGCGCGCCCGGATTCGGTACAGCGCGCCGCCCAGGCCCGCGCGCGGCAGGGCGTCATCCGCGCCAACGAACTGGATCAGGCCGGTCCGGCGCAGGCCAAGAGTGGCGTCGCGCACCGACAGCGGGGTCCAGCCTCGGCTGCCCCAGTAGTCCCAGGCGAAGGGCTGCGGGTCACCCTCGGGGGCAGGCACCAGTACGTGTGCCAACAGGCTCACCAGCGCGGCAGGCGGCTGGCTGCCAAAGCCGAAATGAATGGCCGGCGTGCGATCTGCCACCGGCGTGAAGGGCGCAAAAGCGCTGCGCGGCCAGCGCGCTTCGTCGCTGTGTTCGGCAAAGGCGAAGTCGTTCTCGGTCACGCAGAAGTCTGCGGGTTGCGGGTTGGTGAAGAAGTCATAGTTGACGACCAGTTGCGCAACGATTGGCGGCGTCAGCGTCGATGCAACGCTGTTGACGATGAACTTGGTCGGGTCGGCCGGGTCGTGGGTCACGTCAACGGAAAGCGGGTGGCCATAGTCGCCCGAGGCAATGCGCAGGCGCAGCCAGCGGCCCTTGTCACCGTTGACCTCGGTTTCTGCCCAGCCGGCAGGCACGGTAAAGCGGATCTTCGAATGCGGAAACAGCGTATCGGTGGACTGCGGAAACGTGAGCGAGCGGGTGTCGTCCAGATAGTCCTGGCTGGGCCCGAGCGGCTGCCAGCGCGCGCCGTTGAAGAACTCTGCGACGACCTGGGCATTGCCGCTGCCAGCCTGGTTGAACGTGAAAGCCAGTTCGACCTGGGCGCCATCGCGCGAGAAGGCCTCCTTGCAGGCGGCATAGAAGCTGGCAAAACGGGCCGGCTGCTCGCCGAAGGGGGCGAAGTCCTTGCTGATGTCCAGGCTGGCGTCGTCAACATAGGCGCTGTCCAGCGTGAGCCCGCTCTTGCCGAAGCCCACTCGCGCACGGATCACGTCAACCTGCGGTAGCGCGCCATCGGCGTCGGCGCCGTCGGGCCGCAGCGGTGGCAGCGCGTCGGCCAGTTCCACCGTAAGCCCTGGCTGAGCGCCGGCGAGCGCGGCACTCAGGTAGAGGCTCGCCCCATCCGTCTGCAGGATGGTCGCGCGAGCCGCGCCATCCAGCGTGACGACGTCGCCGGGCATCAGGTCGCGCGTGCTTTCGACGGCGATGCGGAATGCCGGCGGTGCACTCTGCACGTTTCCGATGGCCGCAACGTCGGTTCTCAGTTCGGCATTCGCTGCCGCGCCGGTCAGCGGCGTGGCCAGGATCAGCCGGCCGCCCACCACTTCCAGCACCGTGCTCTTGACGCTTTGCCCCTTGACGTGGACTTCTTCGCCGGCGGAGACCGGCTGCACGCCGTTGGGCGTGAACTGCACCAGATAGCCGGCCGGCTCCAAGGCAATGCGAGCGTGCGGCGTGCGGCTGGAAACCGTGCCGCGAATCCAGCAGCTGTCGTGGCCACCGATGCTGCCGACCTTGCTGTCGGGGCCAAAGAACTTGGCCAGCGTGATCTTGCCGTCGACGGTGAAGCGCTCGGTGCTGTCTTCGACCAGTGCCAACGGTTGCCACCCATCGGTACTGAGGTATTCCCAGTCGAGCAGCAGTGGGCGCCGTGCGTTGCTGGCGTGGCCGGCACCGGCATTGGCGAAGTCGAAGCTGAGGTCGATCTGGGCGGAGTCTGTGAACTTGAACAGCTCACCATGTCCGAGGTAGAGGCGATGCGGTACGGGCACCATCGCGTCGAATACGGTGAACCCGGTGGTAGTCACCGCACCGTGGTCGGCGTAGAGATCGGCCTGCGGATCGATCGAGTACAGCGCAGCCAGCGTGCCGCGCATCGCGGTGATCTCCTGCTCGGTGTAGAACTCCGGCGCCGCCGCCGGTGTGGAGGCCGTGGCACTGACCAGCGAGGGTGCGGGGGGCGGCAGCACGGCGGCCACTCGCGTGCCCTGGGGCACTGTGGCATCGCCCGATGCACTGGCCAGCAGCGTGAACACCAGCGGCGCACGCGCCGGTTGCGGGGCCAGCACGCTGGCGCCCAGCGCATCGAGGTACTCGAGTTGCAGCCGCTGGGGCATCGCGTTCAGGCCGTCTGCCTGGATCTCCAGATAGCGCGCCAGGATCGCATCGATTGCCGAGCCGGCGTCGCCAAGCGCGGCGCTCGCGCGCCATTCTGGCGTATAGCCTTTCCGGTTGGTCGACAGGGCCTGCGCAATCTCCTGCGCTCCTGCGCTGACCAGGATGGGCGGGCGCGGCGAGCATTTCATGATGCACGGCCCTCCTGCAGGAAGAAGGGATAGACCAGGTTGTAGAAGGTGTTGGTGGCACGCACCCGGTAACGCACTTCGATGGCGATCAGCCCCTGGGCCGGTTGCGCCGTGACGCTCACCGTGACACTGTCGATGCGCGGCTCCCATAGGATCAGCGCCTGCTCGACACGGTGCCGTGTCAGCGCAAGGGTATGCGTGTTGATGGGTTCGAATACGAGCGCGCGCAGACCGGCACCAAAATCGGGCCGCATCACGCGTTCGCCCGGATTGGTGTCGAGGATGATGCGGATGGCCTGTCGGATGTCCTCCTCGTATTGCGCCATGGCGATTGCGCCGGTGGCCGGGTCGACACTCACCGGGAACGCCAGTCCGCGGCCCAGAAAGGCTTTCGAATCGGGCGCGACAGCATCGGTAGCCATGGTCAATCTCCGATCAGTACGCTGAGAGCGCCTTTCAGGATCGGCGCGCCGCAACCCGCGGTGTCGAACTGGCGAGCCGCCGGCATGCCGTTGATCAGCACGGTGCCCGAGCCCTTGGCAATCGGGCTGGGCGGGTGCGGACCGGCCGTCGGCGGCAGCGTGCAGACATGCTTGTCGCCGGCACGCGCCGCCGGCAGGTTCTCGATCAGGACGTTGGGAGAGCCCTGCATGACTACGCCAGGGTGGCCTGTGGGGTCGAACATTCGGGCGGCGGCGGGCATGGCGGCTCTCCTCGGTCGGCTCAGTTGATCTTGACCAGCGCGCCCTTGATGAAGGCGGTGGCAGCGGCCTTGAGCAGTGCGGCGCCGCTGCTCTTCAGGCTGAGCAAGGTCTTGGCATTGATCTCGACCACGGGCGCATCCAGCGTGATCTTGGTGGCGCCTTTGATGGTCACGCCACCGGCCTTGTCGATGGTGACGCTGGCCAGCGGCGTGCTCAGTTGGGCCTTCAGCGGGTCCAGGGTGACGCTGGACTGGGTGTTGGAGGTGAGCGTGACCGACTGCAGCGCCTCGTCGAAACTCAGTTCGTGGCCCAGCGGGGTGCGGATCTTGCGCTTGGTCACCGGGTCCGTCGGCGCGAGAGCGGGCGGGCGGTCGATCGTGTTCCAGCAGGTGCCCAGCACATAGGGTTCGCGCACGTCGCCGTGGTTGAAGGCCACCAGCACCTCGTCGCCCACCTGCGGCACGAAGTAGGTGCCGCGCCCCATGCCCGCCATCGGGCTGGACAGGCGTGCCCACGGGGTGTAGCCCGGCAGCCACGGCAGCATCAACATGACGCGCGCCTGGCCGGTGCAATCGATGTTGTTCAGAACCGTGGCCACCGACACCCCGAAAATCTTCTTGTCGGGCGGGACGCTGCTCCCCGTTGTGATGGGGGTTGTCGCGCCGAACTTGACTGCTTCATCTGCCATGTTGGTGCCTCGTCAGGAGTGAAGTCAGAAGGAAACCCGCACCGGGACCGCGCCTTGGTCGGGCGCCGGAATCGAGCCGAACCAGATCTCCTTGCGCGCGCCAAAACTGGTGCGAAAGCCGCCGCCGTCGATGGTGTGGGTGACCGAAGTGGCGCGGTAGAGGCCGCCAAACTCTTGGCCGGTGCCCTCGATGCGGATCACGTCGCCTGCGCGCAGCGTCGGCTCCCCAATCACGGTGCCGCTGGCCGTCAGCCGTTTGTTCAGCCGCGGAATCAGCTCAGACACCAGCTTGCGCGGCAGGGATGTGGCCGTCAGCGGCTCCTCGATCATGTAGTCGCCCGGCTTCATCCCGATGGGAACCGCGCCCGGATAGATCGCCAGCGAGAGGGCCATGCGGTC
Source organism: uncultured Ralstonia sp. (assembly GCA_963512445.1). Lineage (GTDB taxonomy): Bacteria > Pseudomonadota > Gammaproteobacteria > Burkholderiales > Burkholderiaceae > Ralstonia. The sequence continues at coordinate 47,493 of CAUPMS010000013.1, read as the reverse complement.
CCAGTCGAAGCCCAGCGTGACCGTGAACGTCATCTTGATGGCCGGAATCCACACAAAGCCGCCCACGGTGAACAGCTGGCCGACCTTGGAGATGCGTGGCGTGAAGTCGATCAGCGAGTGGCCCCAGCCGAAGGTGAAGTCGGCACTGAGGTTGTCCAGGGACGAGGTGAAACGCAGAGCATGACCGCCTACCGGGCCATCGTGCTCGACCAGGATGTCCCAGCCGTTCTGCATCGCCAGGCGATTGAGAAAGTCGTAGTCGCTCTCGTTGTCCTGCTTGCGGATCACCTTCTGCGCCGAGCCCGGATCGGTGACGGCGACGAACATATCGACCCCGCCCAGGATGATCGACAACGCGGCACCGACCGGGTCGAAGATCGGAATCATCAGGTTTTCCAGCGTGACGATGCTGGCCGTGGCGATATCCGGCAACGGCAGGTTGCCCGGGCAGGGCAGGGGAATGGCGAACCAGCGCACCTTCTTGCCATCGGACATGTTGTGCCGCCGATCGTGCGCCGTCACCGTCATGGTCGGCATGGCGCCCGATGGAAACGCGGCCCCGTGCGCGACGATGTCGCCGTCGAACACCTGCACCAGGGGGGCCGGCGCGTAGCCCACCTTCAGCGACAGGCCCGTGTCCAGCGCGAACAGCGGCGTGTCGAGCCAGCGCAGCTTTTCGTTGGCGATGGTGATTTCCACCTCATCGAGCCCTTCATAGCCTGTCTGGCAACGCACGCTCAGGATCGACGCACGCAGCTCAGCAGGCATCGGCTGGCCATTGAGCAGCAGGTTGAATTCGGGCGCGAAGCGGGCGCGGTCCATGGCAGTGGCCTCAGGAATAGACCCGGCCCGACTCGGGGTCGCGGTAGGGCATGCTGGGCAGCATCAGATTCAGGCCCGGTGCCAGGTTGCGCGCACGCTGCAGCCGGTTGGCAATGGCGATCACACGCCACAGCCGTGGGTCGCCGTATTCGGCGCCGGCGATGGAGGACAGCGTCTCGCCCTGGCTCACCACATGGCGCTTGGAGTAGTCGCTGGTCTCACGCTTGACCTCCTTGGCCTCCAGGTCGACGTTGCGGTATTCATTGAAGGTGACAGTCAATCGCGCGCGCACCGGAATGCCGTCGGGCAGGAACATGGTGTAGCGCTGGGAGCAGTTCGCCAGCACGCAGGTGAAGGCCAACGACCCCCATGTGAAGAGCAGTACCGGCGGCGCGTGGGTGGTCGGTTCGATCGCCATCAGGTCTGTCACCTGCTTGACGAGCACGCGCACGTCGGACTGCGCTGCGTTGACGGTCTTGCTGCCGACCTTGTGCTGCTCGTAGGAATCCAGGAACAGCTCCATCTGCAGCGTCTGCATGTTGCCGTGGACGAACTGCAGGATGGGGGCCGAGAGCCCGGGAATGGCCGCCTGCGCGTAGTTGATCTCGCGGTTGAGCGTGTATTCCTCCGGGTTGAACTGCACCGGAATCCGGTCACCGTTGACGGTGTTGGTCAGGAGGGCTTTTTCCAGGCTCATGGCGAACTCGCTGGGTCATGTGATCAGCGCGGGGTCAGATGCGGCCGGTGCGTTCCTGCCAGGACAGCACACGGTGATCGAGTTGGCGGATCACGTGGTCGGTCAGGCGCGACAGCTCCTGCGGTGGCAGCACCAGTGGCGGCGCAGGCGGCGCAAAGCGTGGCTGCGGCGCGTGCGCTCGCGCTTGAACTGATGCGGCGACCGTGCTGTCGGTCGTGGCGTTCGCAGCCGTTGCCTCGGGTGGCAGCGCGCGCACCATGACCATCTGGATGCGGGGCACCGTCTGGCGCTGCGCCGCCCGCGTGATAGGGAAAGTGGCCGGTACGACCGTCGTTGCCTGGGTGTGCGTCAGCCGCTCGATCAGCCGCTCATGCAGCGCGCGTTGGCTCATTACGAAACGTATCTGCTGCCGAGGCCCAACCACCGGAAGTCCGGGCGTGCGCACGTGCCGGACGTCCACCCGTTCGGTGTGGCGAATGACACTGACGGGCCGCAGCGCCAGCAGCCGCACATGCGCGGTGACCGCGCTGCTGATGTGCACGGCGGTGCGCCGCATCACGCGGTCGAGCGCATTCGCGTGTGCTGCAACGCGTTGGTGACCGCACACCAAGGCCCTCAGGCGCAGCGTCAGCCGCGTTCGCACGGCGGCAATCCGGCCTTGCAGCGGGACGCGCCGCATGGGCAGGCCGGCGCCAGTAGACAGCTTGATCCGCATCATCGTTTGCCTCACGCTTCGTTGGCGCGCTGGTTCAGGCTGGCGATCTGCGTCACCCAATGACGCCGGTCGCGGTGCTCCAGGTCCAGAATGGTTTCCATCGGCCAGTGGAAGTGGTACGCGATGTAGGCCACCTCCTCGTTCAGTTGACCGAGGGGGTAGCCGACCACTCCCCCGGCCGCCCGCCCCCGTGCGCGGGATTGGCTTCACCGCTGCGCCCGCAGTGCACGCACACCGAGCCGTCGTCCGCCAATTGATTGACGCGGTTGTATAGGTCCTGCAGGAAGGCCATGTCGGTGGCGAACAGCCCCTCGATCACCTTCGGATTGATCGCCGGCACGCTGCCCAGCTGGGTGATGACGCGCGACAGCAGGATGATCACCACATAGGCTTCGTTGCTCTGCACCCGCGGGTCCTTCAGCGGCAGAATCTCGTCGGCGGCAGTGGCGCGGCGCATTACGCCTTCGCGGTGCAGCGTGCCGTCGGCGTCGAGGTAGCCGCAGGGCAGCGTGAATTCGAATTCGGTCTGGAACATGGCGTTTTCCTCATTGGCGTTCAGGCGCGAACCAACCCTTCGTGGGCCAGTTCGAGCGACTCGATGGCGATGTCGTTGGCCTCGGCGCTGAGGCTTGGGCCGGTCCACTTCGAAGGCCAGGCGTTGAAGAAATTCCAGCGCGCCTTCTCCTGCCCTTGCCGGTCCAGCAGCACGATCGAGCCGTTCTTGCGCGGTGCAGCCGGGTCGCCGTCAACCCATTGGCGATGCCAGAGGTAGAGGTCGGTGTCGTCGCTCATGCCCCACTTCAGGCTGATGCTGGAGAACTTGACCTGACCGGGTAGCTTGCGTGTGGTGATGTTCTCGCCGCCTTCGCGGTGCTCGATCACGTCGACCGTGGAGTCGAGGCCGCCGGCCTCGTGGAAGGCGGCGCGGGTGATGCCGTCGATCTCGACCAGGAAGTTGAAATTGACGAAGGGGTCTTTGCGGGTTGCCATTGCAATGCTCCGGTGTCGGTTGGAGGGCGAGCGTGAGCGTCAGGATTCGCTGACGTCGGAACCGCCGTCCCAGATGCCGATGCGCACGATGATGAATTCGGCCGGGTAGCTCGGGCGCACGCCGATCTCGATGTGCAAGCGCCCCAGTTGCTGCTCGGAGAACGGGTTCAGCACCTCGTCGATACGTACGTAGAAGGCATCGGTGGCCTTGGCGCCAAACAGCGCACCGTCGCGCCACTCGCGCGTGAGGAAGTCGGTCAGGGTGCGCTTGAGCTTTTGCCACAGGGCTAAATTGTTCGGCTCGAACACCGCCCAGCGGATGCCTTCCTGGATGGATTTCTCCAGGTAGAGAAACAGGCGGCGGATATTGACGTATTGCCAGTTGGTGTCGGTTGCCGTGGTGCGCGCACCCCACAGCACTGGCCGTCCGCCGTCCTGGAACACCTGCACGATGTTGATGCCTTGCAGGTTGAGTTGCCCCTGTTCGATCAGGCTGATGTGCTGCGCCACGCCCAGCGCACCGTTGACGATCTCGTTGGCCGGCGCCTTGTGCACTCCGCGCAAGGCATCGCTGCGGGCGAAGATGCCGCACACATGGCCGCTGGGCGGCACCTGGATGGGCGGCCCGTCGTTGCTGGGCACGACCCGAAGCCATGGTCCATAGAGCGCCGCGTAGCCGCGCGTCGAGTCGAGCCCGCGGCGCTGCGATTCCAGGCTGTTGCCGCCGAATAGCGCGACACCTGGGTCCGAATCGAGCACCGCGAAGCGGTCGGCTTGCAACTCGCAATGCGCGATCAGCGCCTGCTGGACGGTAATCATCTGATTGGCCGCGGCGGGCCGGTCGGGGATCGCGATGAAGTTCACGTCCTTGACCGGACGCAGTGTGTCGATGGCGCTGCTGAAATGGCTCGCGGCGAGCAGCGTCAGGTCTTCGGGCGTGCCGGGCTGCACGGCGACCGCCGCGCCGACCACGGGAATCGCATTGGCCACTGAATTGGGCGGCGGTGGCTCGACCAGGCTGGCGTTGAACAAGCCGGCCGAGTCGTTGTTGATCACATCGACAAGGAAGCGCGGATGCGCTGGGTCCATCGACAGGTGGTCGTACACCACGTTGACCGCGCCTAGCGTCAGCGTCAGGGCGATCTCGCGCGAGGTAGCGGTTGCCGCTGCGCCACCCGGGTCCATGTCGAGCTGAATGCCCAGGCCCGAGCGGAACGTCACGCGGTAGGTATATGCGCCAAGGCCACCTTGTGGGCCTTCGGTCAGCACCTCGGTGCTGACGGCATCCACGATCTGCGTATCTTTGTTGGCGCCCTGATCCACTTCGAGGATGGTGCCGCGCACCAGTTGTCCCGGCGCCAACGGTCCGGGGGCTGCCGGACGCAGGCGGATCGTGGTTGCGCCCGCGGCAGTGTTGGCCAGCCGCATGGTGGCGCCCGCTGCCAGGCCCGCGCTCAGGGGCAGGGTGAAGCGCACGATCGGGCCACTGATGCTCGCAACGATGCGCCGGTCGGTGCCGGTGGAGAACGACACCTCATCACCAGGCTTGAAGCGGTTGGCAACATTGTCAGCGGAGATGCCGCCATCGACGTCCAGCGTTACCGCCATGTCGGCGGAGTTGGCGAGCGACTTCAGCGTGCCGGTGGGTCGGTAGATCTGCACTGCGTTCAGCAATGGCGAGTCCGCCACCGTTGCCGTGGCGCCGAGTGCGCCGGGTTGCCGCGCCTGCAGCAGCACGAGCGGGCGCGCCGCGGCACTGCGATCATCGAGTGCCATCGTCTGGTAGCTGCCGGTGCTGGCTCGGACGATGTAACAGACCTGCCCGCCGTTCTGGAAGAAGCCGCGCACGGCGTACCAGAGGTAGGTGCCCGTGGCGGGCAGCTTGCCGAACGCGGCCAGGAACTGTTCCCACGATGTGACCTTGGTCGGCACGTTGATGGGGCCCTGGCGCGCCACGCCGATGAACGCGGCGGTATTGGTGCCGACACCCTGGATCGGCGCGCCGGGGGCAAACTCATCGATGTAGACGCCGGGATAGGAAACTTGAACGGGCATGGCGGCTCCTTGTGTCAGAACGAGATGTCGTAGTTGCCGGTGGGCTCGGGCACGGTGATGGCGCGCGGTGGCGAAACACCTTGCGGCATGGCGCTGGCGCGCACCTGCCACGCGCCGGCGGCCACGTCGGCGAATACGAAGCGGCCCAGTGCATCGGCGCGGGTGAAGGCAATACGCTGGTTGGCAGGTGTGAGCAGTTCGACCCAGGCCAGCGCAACTGGCAGGGGCGGCACGGCGTTGTCGTAGACGATGCCGCCAATGTGAAAGCGCGTGTTCTCGGTAGCCGGGTTGTCACGCACGAGGGTGCGGGTGAAGGTGGTCGTCACCATCGGGCCGGCGCGTAGCGGCTGCTCCTTGAGCGCCACCGTGATCACGGTGTAGATGCACGGCTTCCAGCGGTTCTTGTCGCCCATCGTGCCCCAGAACTCGGCGTACTTCGGGAAACCCTCGACCGGCAGCAACGTGAGCGGAAAACGTTCCTCGGCAATCGGCGGCGGCGGCAATTGCGGCGGGTTCGACAGTGCGTAGATGGCCACCGGGTCCAGCTCGTCGTGCGCGCCCAGTACGCGGGCGGTCTCGGCCAGCAGCCAGTGCTCATCGAGCGTCGTATCCAGCGCGGCGGAGGGCTTCGCCTGGCTCCACGCGCTGATCAGGTAGTGGCAGTCCACGCGGCGGGGCGGAGGTACCTCGAATACGTCGCTGCCCTGTACCATGCGCTCGCGCTCGTTGGTGCGGAGTTTGCGGTTTTCGCGCATGTCGACGAGGTAGACGTTTAGCGCAAGGTCGTCGTTGAGGTAGACCAACGTACGCCAGTCATCGTCGGGCGGCTGGAAGCGTAGTTGTGTGTCCTTCACCAGCACCGGCACTCCACCGCGCAGGATGCTGGTGCTGAGGAGTTGACGGAGGAGGTCGTCGAGGTGGTCGATCATGGCTCACTCTGGCCGCTTTAGCGTCTTCTTCTTGAGCTGCGGCTTGGCTTGGGCCTCCAGGGCGGCTTCGTCCTCGTCGATGGAGAGCGCCTGCGTAGCCGCGCTGTCATCGTCGGCGCGAGCATCCTTGTTCGTGGCGATACGTACCTTCGTCGCCGGCTTCGGCGTGGGTTCTGGTTTCTGTCCTGGATTGGTCTCGATACGTATCCTCGCCGCTGGGGCGACGTTGGCCGGTTCCGCAGCGGCGGGCTGTGGTAGCTTCGCCAGGGCTTCAGCAGCGGCGTTCCGCACCTCAGGCGGAACGTCTACCGTTTGCGGATTCTTCTGTGGGGTCACGGTCGAGCCTTTCTCGTCGAATTCCACGCCCACTTTGCGCACTTGGACCCGGCCGTCCTTGATCGCTGTGAGAATCGCCCTGTCGGTCTCTACATTCCCGAATCCAAAGCGCTTGTCCTGGATGGCGTCGCGCAGCTCGTTGACCCAGTTGGCGTGTGTGGCCTTGGGCGGCTTGCTGGTGCCGGGCGTCGTGAAGTCATTGAGAAAGACCGTTGCGCCGCCTTCGGACGGCACGTGCGCTGTGATCGCGTCCACGCCGCCCGTTGAGGCGTTGCCTGGTCGCTGGATGCCGTACTCGCCGCCATCGACGAGCGACGCATAGCCCTGCGCCTCGCTGCGTGCCGCACCGATGGTCTTTTTGAAGGTGCTGGCATTGACATCGGGGTCATCGTGCACATCCGCGCGTGCGGTGATCCCGTGCTTGTTGGCCTTGCCGCCTCCGGCACCACCCGATTCCATCTGGACGCCATTCCTGACCATGGGATCGATGCGGGTGTCGTGGGCAGCACCGACCGGACGTGCGCCAAAGACGCTCTCCGCCTCGCTCTTCGGCACGACGACAAACCGGGGGTCCTGGGCAGCCTTGTTGAACTTGGGCGTGCCTTCCTCGTAATACGTCCCTTTGCTCTTGGCGCCACCGCCAGCCACGCGCACTGCTACCAGCGGCTCGGCGTTTTCACCAACGCCACCCGTTGCGTTGGTCGGGGGCAGTTGGCCGGATTTGGCGGCAGGTTTCGACGGCACTTTGGTCTTGGATCGGCCAGCGCCTTCGGCGACGCTACCCGCGGGCGCGGTGCTCTTGGTGGTCGGCTTCGGCATGGGGGCGGCGCTTGCATCCGGCGCAGCGCCCGGTGGCTTTTGTGAAGCGACGGTTGGTTCGTTGCCGCCAGGAATGAGACTCATCTTGGGCTTGCCGGTGTCGACTACCGCTTCGCCGGGCCCACGCGTCTGGCCAACCGCGACCGGCTCGGCAACGTCGACCACGTTCTGGCTAGCCGGTTCCGAGGGCAACATGTCCCCCGATTTGCGCGCTGGCAACGCTGTGACGCTGCCAGCCTTCTCGGGCGCTTGCTTGGCCAAATTTGCGGCGAGGGCCTTGCTGGCAGGCGACTGTGGCTTGCCCTTGGCGCTGCCGATCGGAGTGGGTGCATCGGGCTGGGCGGTAGCCGCAGGCACCTCAGGATTGACGGGCGTCTCGGGTACGGCCTTGGCGGGAAGCGGGGTTTCGGTTGCGGCCGCAGGCGTAACGTCTTCTATCGGCCCAGTGCCTTGCTTGCTGCCCGTAGCCGCGCCAGCGGTTGGGTCTTCTTCGGGGGGCGGGGCGCCCTTGGGTTTGCCGCCCTGGGATTGTGCTACGTGAAGGATCGCGTCCTTGACGATGTGGATGGCAGCGACCCAGTCCTGCTTGATGCTGGCTTCGAGCTTCTTGCGCTCATCCTCCGGCATCTCCGGATGGGTTTCCAACGCGTAGTAGTCGACCGCCATCTGTGTCAGCGCCGGAATGGCTGCGGCCACACCGCCGTACTTCAGCACCAGCGTCGTGAGCTTGTCTGCGGCCATCGAGTGCTTGAGACCCACGATCGACAGGCCCAGGCCAATGATGTGGCCCCAGAAGCGAGGGCTGGTTTTCCAACCTTCGTCGTTGCGGATTGTTTCGACGATTGAGCGCAGGCCGCTGAGTGCGCCGATCACATTCATTGCGATCTTGACTTCTTCAGCCCCCGTAGCGCTGAGCGCGACCTGCACGCCGATGCTAGTACCGATTTCGGCTTTCTCCATGGGGGTGAACATTTCGGGGTCGCGCGGCGTGGCCCCCAGCTTTTCTTCCGCCGCCTTGGCCCATTTGTTCAGCTTGTCGGACATGGGTGCGGTAAGGCTCGCCTGACCGGTCTCCGTATCCACCAGGCCCGCATCTTTTGCAGCGTCGCTTGCGTCCGCCAGTGCGGGCAGTGCTTGCATGCCGGGCAGGATCTGCACTGCGGCGTTCATCGCGCGCTTGACCATCGTGTTGCCGACCGAATCCTCCTTACCGCCGATCTTCGCCGCCGCCTTGTCGCGCAACTCCTTGTATTCGTTGCCGGCCCACATGGCGGTGTCGATCACTTCAGTCAGCTGGGTCGCGACGCCTTTGGCGGAGCCAAGGCTTTCCTGCACCTTGTCACGCCCGAAGTTCTTCAGGTCGTCGGTGGCGCCTTCCTCGCCTGCTGCTGCCTTCTGCACGCCGTGCAACATGGCTGAACCCAAGCCATCGGTCGCGTATGTCGCTGCCGGCCCTAGGGGCATCGCCAGCGTATCCACCGCCTTGTCCGCCGCGAAGTCGGCCGCCTCTTGTATCTTCTCGCGATACTCGGCCGGGATCTTCTCCTTGGCCTCGCGATACTTGCGTCTGATCTTTGCGGACCAGCTTTCATCTTCGTCACGCGCGACGCCAACACCCGTTGCGCCGGCCACCGCTACGCCTGTCTGTCCATTCGCGACGGCACTGGCCGCGGCATCGGCCGAGCGCTCGTGCGACGCGTTGGCGTTCAATACGGGCGCAGCACCGCCACGCCGCTGCTGCACCACGTGGGCCAGTTCATGCGCCAGCAGCCGTTTGCCAGGACCCGCGTGCGGCGCAAACCGATTGGCGCTGAAGACAATGTCGCTGCCATGCGTGAATGCCTTGGCGTGCAGATCGGCAGCACTCGCGTGCGCCTGGGCATCGTCATGGATACGCACAGTCCCGAAATCGGTGCCGAAGCGCCTTTCCATCTCTTCGCGCAAGTCTTGCGGCAGCGGCTGGCCGCCGCCCAGCGTGCTCGATACCGCGCGGTTGCCCGCCAACCCCTGCAAGACGCCCACTTCCCGAGCGCCTTCGGGTCCCTCCGGTCGCAAGCTCTCCGCGTGCGAACGGCCTTGCTGGGCTTTGGCGGCGCTGGCGGATTTTTGGGCGGCCTCGGTCATGATTTCAGTTCGAGCGCTTGGCGCGCAGCAAGTAGTCGAACAACGGCAGGGAGAGTTGCGGCGATGGCGCTGGCAATGCCGGCTCGGGCAACGCACGCTGACTGGCGGCACCGGCAAGATCGAAGTTGCGGCCGCTGCGTTCGGTTCCCGAATGTCCGGTCGTCTGCCAACGTGTCATCTCGCCGGCAGCAATCGCGAGCATTCGAGGGTCCAGTGGCGGCAAGCCGGCGTCCCTGCGCGCCTGGGCGATCTTTGCCGCCTGCGCCTGCTCCAGGTGGGCATCGGCAAACTTGTGCTCGGTGCTGTAGGTCTTGACGGCGGTCCGCGGTTCGGGAAACAGCTCGAGTTGATGCCCCGCCATGCCGAAATCACCCGCACGCCCGCGCGGGAGGGTGTCGACGAAATAGCGCGTGCCCGCACCGTTGGGATCGATGAGCAACTCGGTCGCCGGCAGGTTGCTGCGGCTCTGAAGCCAGCGCAGGTTCTCGTTGATCACGTCCGGGTGCAGGGGATTCATTCCCGACGGCAAGTCGCGCGTGACGTCGAGCGTCTTGGTGTCGTGCTGAATCTGCGCGCCCTGAACCTGGCCGGGCGGGGGATTGCGCCGGGCGTTGCGGTGGGCGATTTCGTCAACCCTGGCGCGTGAATGCGTCGTGTCTTCACGCAATGGTGCGGGCGGCGTACGCTTGGCCGCCTCGAGGCGATGCCCAAACGCAGAGTTGCGCACATCGCGGACGATCGCATCGAATGCAGTGTCGCCGAAGCTGGCTGGGTTCTCGGTCGTGCGCGCGCTGCGGGCAGGTTCGTTGACGCTGGGCGCCGTGCCCGTTTGCCTTGCGGGCAAGGCTTCATTGACCGGCGCGACCGGCCGTTCGGCGATCGGTGCGATTTGCTCTCGTGCGCCGGACGGCAATTCCCTTGCGCTACCGCCACGGCCGGATTTGACGGCATGTCCAAGTCCGAGCATCGCCAGGTTGAAGCCCGCCTGCTTCCAGTCAGTGAGGTCGGCGAACGTGTCGCCCATGATGCCGGTGAAGCCCTGATCGCTGCGATTCAGGGCCCGGTCGAGGGTCCCGTGGGTCAGCGTGGTTGCCGCTGCACCCAGCCGATCCGCCGGTACGAAGGCAGCGGCGCGCAGCCACAGCGGCGCATTCTTTCCAAGACCGCTCAGGCCGCCTGTCACCTTGCCGCCAACATAGGCGGAGGCGGCGTCGACGACAGGGGCGAGATAGTCAAAATGCTCGCGCTGCCCATAGTGCATCTCCGAGAGCTGCTCCAGGGTCGACTCGGTCGCCCCATACAATGCGCCCCCCGCCGGTGTGAAGGCTAAACTGGCCGCCACTTGTCCGGCAGTTTTCATCCGGCCGAGATAGCGGATCGCTCCGATCGTGCCTTCGTACAACTGCCCGGTCTTGTAGTCGAGGTAGTTGCGCGCACCTTCGCCGACGCGTTCACCGGCATCGACTTTCTGCGCCATTTCCAGCAACGACGGCGGGGCCGCGTTCCAGGGGTCTCTGGCGGCTTTCCTGAGTTCGGAGTACTCGTTGATCAGCTGGTTGGAAGTGCCGACGATCGGCACCAGCTTTTCTTCCCATTCCGCCGGGTTCTCCCCACTGCGAACCATGGAGATCGCACCGACGTACTTGTGCTTCTCGAAGGTCCGCTCCATCAGGTCGGTGTAGTCGCCGATCACGTGCTCATTGGCATCGCGGACGTCGGCTGCTACCTGACTGAGCGCATGCATGGCGTTGGCGCGGATCGCCTTCAACGTCGCGTCAGAGACCGGAATCTGTTCACGGCCATGCGTCAGCAGGTTCATGCCGGGGTTTTGCTCGTCCGGCTTGATGTTCGCGATCCGGCGCATGTGTTCGATCAACGGTGTGTCGTTGCCGTAGTAGCGGTCCTCCGGTGTCAGTGCCTGATCGATCAGCTCGCCATAGCGCAGCGCCGAGCGTCGGGAGAGTTCCTGCGCGACCAGCGGCTCGATGCTGTCCAGTTCGGCTTGCAGGTCCGCTCTTTCCTTGGTCGTCAGGTCTTTGCGCGCCAGGCTGGCCACGATGTCGCTGTAATCAAGGCGCAGTTGTGCAGGGTTCGTCGTGGTTGCAAGGCGTTGGGGGAGGGGGGGGCGTGGGCTGGGCGCGGCAGCCTTCGGGGCTGGGCGCCTGGCGTCGCCTTCGCGCTGGCGCTTTTTCTTCGCTTTGGGCGCCGTGGCTTGCGGCAGTTTGCGGATGGCCTGCTCAAACAGGTCGCGCACTTGCTCCAGACGTAGCGTTTCCGGCGACGACTGGGTTTGGATGAACAGCTTCTCCTTGATCTGTTCGGCCTCGTCCCGCAGTTCGAGCGGACGCATGGCCGAGATGTCCGGCGTGTGCGTTTGCCAGTAATCGACGCCAGGGCTCAACTCGCGGGCGGCATCGCCGAACGGAAGATCACCGCCAGCGGTCGATCGGGGTAATCGAGACGCTTTTTTCTCATCATCGATGTCGCGCGCCACACCGACTCCGGTAGCTCCGGGCACGGTCACGCTCGGGGCGCCCGCAACTACCTGCGCTGCCGCCTGATCCGCCCCCCCCTCATGCGGCGCAGATGGTGCGAGTTCCGGAGCAGGTCCGCCACGGCGCTGCTGCACGACGTGCGCGAGTTCATGCGCGAGCAATCGCCGGCCGTCCGCTTGCTGTGGCGCATACCGTCCCTCGCTGAACGCGATGTCGCTGCCATGCGTATAGGCCTTCGCCTCCAGTTCGGTTGTGCTGCGGTGCGCGCGTTCATCGTCGTGAACGCGCACGTCGGCAAAGCTGGTGCTGAAACGCTGCTCCATTTCTGCGCGCACGTGTGGTTCGAGCGGCGAACCGGTGCCCAGCGCCTGTCCGATCGCGTGGTTTGAGAGCGTTTCCTGCGCGGTGTCAGGGGTACGTTGCGCGTGCCGATGCTCACGGTTGGCCTGCGCCTGCGACGTATCGATCGTGTGGCGCGCAGGGAGGGCGCTTGAATGGCGGCTCATGGCTTGAGCCTTCCTGCCGCGTAGTGGTTCAGGCCGTAGCGCGGTGCGATATCTGCGCGCGATGATGCGGTGCCGTCAGCCGCTTCCGAGGGCAGCGCCAGGTTCTTTCCCAGCTTCTGATATTCGCGGCGCGTAGCGTGCAGCAAGTGGGCACGGGTGACGATCTTGCCGTCCGCAGCTGCCAGGTGAGCTGCTGCCATCACTGTATTGCGGATGTTGCCGCCGGACAGGCGGTATTCGCGCGCAAACCAGGCCAGATCCACGTCGTCGGCGCGCGGCGCACGCGGTGGCCACAGGCTTTCCCAGAGCTGCCGCCGCTCGGCTTCTTCGGGGAAAGGGAAGTGCACCGTGAAGGTGAGCCGGCGCGCGAAGGCATCGTCCAAGTTCTGCTTCAGATTGGTCGCCAGGATCGCCAGCCCGTCGAACTGCTCCATCTTCTGCAGCAGATAAGCGACTTCGATATTCGCGTAGCGGTCGTGCGCGTCTTTCACTTCTGAGCGCTTGCCGAACAGAGCGTCGGCCTCGTCAAAAAACAGGACGGCGTTGGCGTGTGCTGCGGCGGTGAACACCCGATCGAGATTCTTCTCGGTCTCGCCGATGTATTTGCTGACAATGCCGGCCAGATCGATCCGGTACAGATCCAGCCCAAGCTCGCGGGCTAGCGCCTCGGCCGACAGCGTCTTGCCGGTTCCAGACGGGCCGACGAAGAGGGCGGTGACTCCGGTGGCGCGCGCGTGCACGCTGTCCTGCGCCCACTCGTGCGCCACCGTGTCGCGGGTGGCGACCCTTGCACAGATCTCGCGCAACTGGGTCTGTACTTCGATCGGCGCGACAAGGTTGGAGAAATCAGCCTGAGGCGTGATCCGGGTGGCCATGCGTGAGAGTTCACCGCCGCACTGCCGGCGCACCGCTGCCGCAATGTCTTGATAGCTGAGCGCGCCGCTGCGCTGCGTCAGCGCCAGCATGTGCGCTTCGGCCGTGGCCTGAAAGATCTGTGGAGCGCTCAGAGAAAAACGCGTGGCTAAGGTCGCCAGATCTTCGTCGGGCAGTTCAGCGCCGATGTGTTGCATGGCGCGCTGCCACAGCAGATGGCGTGAAGCGGCTGTCGGGAAATGCAATTCGATGCGCAGCAGAGGCAACGCGCCGGCATGAACCGGCGGTAGCGGTGTCACGCACGACAGCACCAGGTGGCACGGTGCGAAGTCCAACGCCGCCGTCAGAGCACGCAGGAGTTGCACATCGCGCTGCTCCAGACTGCCGACGCCATGCACATACAAGAGACCGCCGAGAAGGCAGGCGGCGCGTGCCGCGCGTTCCACCTTGGCGGCAAGCTCGGCACAGGATTGGACGTCGCGCAGGTCGATCGGCACCAGTTCGAGCTTGAGCTGGTTAGCGACCGCGCGAGCCACCTCGTGCTTGCCGGCACCGTGCTCGCCAAGCAGGCACAGCCGCAATGGCACGGTGGTGGCCAGCTCACACGCCTGCTCCAGCACCGCACGGGTGGCGGGCTCAAGGGCCAGCATATTCGGTGCATCCCGCCGCTCGCGCGTTATGCCATTGCACTCCAGCGCATCGGCCAGGCTGCCTTGCAGCAGCCACGTGCGCCATATCGTGTCTACGCACCAGTCTTGCGCCAGCGGTGAACGCGGGTGGTCCTGTCCCTTGGCCATCAGCTTGTGGGCCCGAAGCGGCGCACCGTATTCGAAGCGCGCGCAAACCGCCAGCCGCTGCGCCTGGCCGGTCGCCAGCAGGTTCGCAATGAGGTCGAGCGAGGGGCGCTTGCGGGTGATGTCGTCCTGCAGGTATCCGTAGATGCGTTCGTAGCGCAGGTCCACATCCGGGGCCAGCACGATCAACAAGGCAGCGAGATCGATGTCGGTCAAAGCCAGGAGGTTCGACAGGTGACGCATCCCAGGGATTTCCCACATCGCCGGAGCGAGGAGGTCTGCCGCGCAGGCATCGGCCGTCAGCGCATGAGGCGATTGCTCTGCCAGCAGACGCTGTACGTCAGCATGCTCCATATGCATGCCTAGCCAAGGATCAAGCAGCGAAGCAGGGCCGAGGCGGCGCGCCTGATGCTCGATCGCGACACCCAGCAGAGCATCCAGGCATCTCAATGCGGCGGTCAGTGCCTGGTGTTGTATGTCCACCCCGACCGATGTGCCACGCTCGCCTGTGGTGTCATCCGCGTCGGGCACGGCTGTTTGCTGTGGATTGCGGGGTTGGTTCGTCATGACGCACTCAATGGTCCGCGCCGACGGCATCGTCGTCGCCATCGGAGGGGCCGGACCGGCAATAGAACAGCACTGTCCCGTCAACCAGCACGCGACGATGCAGCAGCCCGCTGCGGAGCAGGCTTTCGAGGGCGGCCTCGATTTCGTCACGTGTGTCGCGGAAGCGCTGCTGCACGAGCCACCATGCAATGCCGTCGAGCGTGTCGCCGGCATCGGGATGGCTCGCGCAATAGCGACTGATTTCGGCTGCGATGCTTAGAGAGGCGGGAGAGCGAGCAGAACCGGAGAGACTCACAGTGGTGTCCCAGTACGAATGTCAGGTCGGGGAGATAAGGCAATCCCCGTGCCCGCCGCCGAGGCCACGAAGAGGCAACCAAGTTGCTGGAGAATCAATGGCTTGGAGCTGCCGCCGCTGCCAGGGCGGGTCGGCCGAAGCAGCATCTGGCGCGGCACGGCGGGTCGTGGCAGACCCGGTGACGGGCGCACGAAAACGCTAGCGCTGCCCGCAAGGGCGGATCAGCGATTGCGGTATTGCGTGCAGTCGATTTGGCGAAGCTTCAGCAGCTTGCCGAGTGCGCGGCGCTCTTTGCCGGCCAGTCTGGCGGCGTGTGTCACATTGCCGCCGGTGTGATGGAGCAGATCGCGCAGGTAGGCGGCGTCGAATGCTTCGAGTGCCTGTTTGCGAGCGAGGGCATAAGTCGGCATGCCACTCGAAAGCGGCGCGCGCGCAAGGTTAGTGCTGTTCGAGGCGGAGCAGCAGCCTGGCATTGGAATTCGCAGCTCACCGGTCCCGCACAGGAGAAACTCGCGATGGATCAGATTTTCCAGTTCGCGTACATTCCCGGGCCAAGCGTATTCATCCAGCCAATCGCGCGTGCAGGTATCCAGTGTGCGTGGCATGGCGATGCCATAGCGCAGCGCAAACTGATGCAGGAAATGCTCCGCGAGTAATAGCGGGTCTCCGGGCCTTTCGCGCAGGGGAGGCATCTCCAGCGTGAGAACGTGCAGGCGGAACATCAGGTCAGCACGAAAGCAGCGTTCCTCCACCAACCCCTGGAGTTTGCGATTTGACGCGACAACGATGCGCACATCTGCGGTTTCTTCCTGTCGCGCCCCCAATGGGCGATAGCAACCATCCTGCAGAAACCGCAGTAACGCTACCTGTCCGCGGGGGGGCAAGGCATCAACCTCATCGAGGAAGAGCGTTCCCTGGTGCGCCAGGCGAACCAGACCAGGCCCCGTGACACTTGCATCGGTGAAGGCGCCCCGGACGTGGCCGAACAGTTCGTTCTCGATCAGATTTTCCGGAATGGCGCCACAGTTGACGGGGATAAAGCGATGCGCCCGGCGGCCACCGCAATAGTGGATGCCGCGTGCCGCCAACTCCTTGCCCGTGCCCGTCTCACCCTCGATCAGCACTGGGGCATCCCATGCCGCGTATTGGCGGATCAAGTTCACGGCGAGCCGGAAGCGTGGCGCTTGCCCGATCAGCCCGTGATTCGGGAGCGGCTCGGCAAGGTTGGGTGCACGGGAGTCAGCCATGACGACTACGTCCTGGGGGCGTTGGCACCATCGGCAAGAACCTTGCACGCCGGAGGTTGGTGCGACCATTGACGGCCCCCCATTGGCCGCTGTGAGGGGATTGTAGGTAAGCCCAATTCAACAGCAAATTTAATGGTGGTTAAACCAGATTTAAATTGGTTTCATTTCTTGATGTGCTGCGCCGCGTCACAAAATTGACTGCGCTGCGTCGTTACGCCAGGCCGAAAGATGCCGCTTGCTCATCGAGCATCAGATGACACAACTGCGGACGTACAGTCACTCGGGGCGCTCTGACAGACTTTATTTTTAGCGATCACAACAACCAACAACGTCTTCAGACTTCAGCTACACTGATAGTTGACGCATCAATCGTTGATGTATCATTTGTCTTGTCACCCCTCCGCCATGGCCGTCCACACCGCGCTACCGCACTCTCATACGCAGGTCCTGCCGTTCAAAGAATCGCTTCTGGCGATGATCGGCGTTTGCTTTGTCGTTGTTCTGGTGGCGTTCGACCAGACCGTGGTCGGCACGGCGTTGCCGACGGTGGTGGCTGAACTCAAGGGCTTCGAGTTGTATGCGTGGGTGGCAACGTCATATCTGCTGACGTCGGTGGTGACGGTGCCGATCTTCGGCCGCCTGGGGGATTTTTATGGGCGCAAGCCGTTCGTGATTGCGTCCATCGTGGTGTTCACGCTGGCGTCGGTCATGTGCGGCATGGCTGGCAGCATGACGTTCCTGGTGTGGTCGCGTGCGCTGCAAGGCATTGGCGGCGGCATGCTGGTCGGTACGGCTTACGCATGCATTCCTGATCTGTTTCCAGATGCGCGTGTACGTTTGCGCTGGCAGGTGATGCTGAGTGCCTCATTCGGCATTGCCAACGCCATTGGCCCCACGCTGGGCGGGTGGATGACGCAGGCGTTCGGCTGGCGCTCGGTGTTTTACGTGAACATTCCGTTTGGCGTGCTGGGGCTGTGGTTTGCGTGGCGCTTTCTGCCGCATCTGCGCCAGAACCTGCATACCGGACGTATCCGGCTGGACTGGCAGGGCGCGGTGCTGATCACGGTGGCACTCGGCGCACTGCAACTGTTTGTGGAATGGCTGCCGCGGCATGGCGTGTCACTGGCGTTGTTCGGTTGGCTTGCGCTGTCGGCTGCGGCGTTTGTGGCGCTGTGGTGGTGGGAGCAGCGCGCCGAGCAGCCGCTGCTGCCGTTCGACATGCTGCGCAATCCGTCGCTGGCCGCGCTGTTCATGCTGGCGCTGCTGTCGGGCTTCTCGATGTTTGCGGTGCTGTTTTATGCACCGCTGTTGTTCCAGGGCGGGTTCGGCATGTCGCCGCAGGAGGCCGGTCTGGTGATTACGCCGCTGGTGGTGTGCATCACGCTGGGCAGCATCATCAACGGGCGCATCGTCACGCGCATCCCCCAGCCCAACGCCATGCTGTATGCCGGGTTTGCGCTGCTGACGGTGGCGGTGGCCGGCATGTCGGTGTCGTCCAAGGGCATGCCGCACGCGATGCTGACGCTGCTGATGCTGCTGGCCGGTCTGGGCCTCGGTTTTGTGCTGCCCAACCTGACCGTGTTTGCACAGCAGACAGCCGGGCGTGCGCATCTGGGCATTGCCACGGCGCTGCTGCAATCGCTGCGCATGGTGGGTGGCATGGTGGGCACGGCGCTGGTCGGCACGCTGGTGAGCGGGCGCTATGCCTCCGGTGTTGGACGCGCATTGAGCGCTGACAACGCGACCCAGTGGCTGCACCAGCTTGCCGATCCCGAAATTCTCATCGATCATGACGCGCAAGCCGGCTTGCTCTCGCAGTTGCATGCTGCTGGCCACGACGGCGCGGCGCTGCTTGAAGCCGCACGGCATGTGCTGGTGAGCGCCATCCATATCGGCCTGATCGTGGCGACGGTGGTGGCGCTGGTCGGCCTCTGGTATGTGCGCCGAGTGCCGCCGGTGGTGCTGCACCATGTTGAGCCTGTGCAACATACCGAATAGGCGTCGAATCCGCCGAATAGGCACCCACAAGCCGGAACGGTTAGGATGCGCGGTTCCCCAGCAATCTCAGCCCCCTGATCGATGACCTCTGAACGCGAACGCTTCGCCGTCATGCACCAGTTCGGCCGCACCTATCGTGCGTTCATGGCCGCCTTCGAGGCGCATGTCGGTCAGCCGATGCCGCGCTGGCGCATCCTGCTCGCGCTGCACGACAACACGGGCGGCGGCATGGCCCAGAAGCAGCTCGCCGAACGCCTGCAGATGGACCCGGGCGCGTTGACCCGCCAGCTCAAGGTGCTCGACCAGCTCGGCTGGATTGAACGCACCACCGACGCGCGCGACAACCGCCTGACCAACGTGTCGCTGTCCGACGCCGGCCTGGCCATCGTGCTCGACTGCATGCCGCGCCGCATCGCCTTCATCAATGCCACGCTCGATGGGCTGCCGGACGATCTCGTTCATGCGCTGTCCACAGCGCTGGCGCAAATCGAAACACGCCTGGCAGAAGTGCCGGCGCTGGCCGCAGGGGCCTCCACCGCATCCGATATCAAGACCGCCGACCAGCCTGCAGATCAGCCCGCAGACCGCTAATGCGCGCTGAATGCGTTCCGGAGACAACCATGTCCATGGTGATCAACAGCGCGTTGTACCGCAACGGCAAGCGCGAGCGCGACCTTTCCGTCGAGGCCATCAGCGAGGTGCTGCACACGCCGGGTTCGTTTGTCTGGCTGGGTTTGCACGAGCCGGACAACGCCATGCTCGAACGCATGCAGGAAGAATTCAGCCTGCACGATCTCGCCATTGAAGACGCGCGCAACGCGCACCAGCGCCCGAAGCTGGAGGTGTACGGCGACGTGCTCTTCATCGTGCTCAATACCGCGCAGATGGAAAACGGCAACGTGATGTTTGGCGAGACGCATCTGTTTGTCGGCCGCGACTTTCTCGTCTCGGTGCGGCACGGGCCGTCGGCGTCGTATTCGCCGGTGCGCGAGCGCTGCGAGCGCTCGCCACAACTGCTGGCCAAGGGTGCGCCGTTTGCGCTGTACGCGGTGATGGACTTTGTGGTCGACAACTACCAGCCCGTGCTTGAGCGCATGCAGGAAGAGTTCGAGCACATCGAAAGCCAAATCTTTGGCGACGCGTTTGACCGGGCGGCCATCGAGCGGCTCTACACGCTCAAGCGCCAGTTGCTGCGCCTGCGCAACGCCGCGCTGCCGGTGGAAGACATTGCCGGCCAGCTCGTGCGCCTGCACGAAGACGTGGTGCCCAAGGAGCTGCGCGCGTACTTCCGCGACATTGCAGACCACGCGCACCGCGTGGTGGGCGCGCTCGACGTGATTCGCGAAATGCTGACCACGGCCATCTCCGTGAATGTGGCGCTGGTGTCGGTCACACAGAACGACATCGTCAAGCGCCTGGCAGGGTGGGGCGCTATCCTCGCCATTCCGACCGTGGTGTTCAGCAACTACGGCATGAACTTCAAGGGCATGCCGGAGCTGGAGCATCCGGCGGGGTATCCCATCGTGCTGGCGTGCACGGCCACCGCTTGCGTGTGGCTGTATCGCAAGCTGCGCAAGTCAGGCTGGATCTAGGAGGCACAGGATGGCGATGGCGCGCTGCTGCTGGGCGGGCGAAGACCCGCAGATGATCGAGTATCACGACACCGAGTGGGGCGTGCCTTCGCACGATGATCGTCACCTCTATGAGATGCTCATCCTCGAAGGTGCGCAGGCGGGGCTGTCGTGGCAGACCATCTTGCGCAAGCGGGCGCGTTATCAGGAAGTGTTCGAAGGGTTTGACCCCGCACGCGTGGCGCGTTTCACGCCGGCACGCATCGAAAAGCTGCTCGCCGACCCCCGCATCGTGCGCAACCGCGCCAAGGTGGAAGGCGCCGTCATCAACGCGCGCAAGGTGCTGGAGCTGCGGGAAGAAGCGGGTTCGCTCGATGCGTTTCTGTGGGCGTTCGTCGATGGCAAGACCATCGTCAACCGCTGGGACAGCTATCGCGATGCGCCCGCCGCTACTGATGCCTCCAAGGCGATGAGCAAGGCGCTGGTCAAGCGCGGCTTCAAGTTCGTCGGCCCCACCATCTGCTACGCGTTCATGCAGGCCACCGGCATGGTCGATGATCATGAGGCTGGGTGCTTTTGCGCAGGCAAGGCCAAGCGCGAGGCATCTTCTTGATCGGGCGAATGTCCGCTATTCTCGCCAGTCCCAACATTGACGGAGTCACTCTTCATGTCGCTCAATTTTCTCGGCATTGCCGGTAGCCTGCGCCGCAAATCCACCAACCAGGGCCTGCTGCGTGCGGCGGCTACCCGGCTGCCTGCCGGCGTTGAAATGGATTTGGCCGACCTGACGGATATCCCGTTCTATAACGCTGACATTACCGACAAGCCGGCTTCGGTGCGGCGCGTGCTCCAGCAGATGAAGCGTGCCGATGCACTCGTGCTGGCTTGCCCCGAGTACAACTATTCGCTGGCACCGGCGCTGAAGAACATTCTCGACTGGGCCTCGCGCGAACCCAACAACGCGCTGCTGGCCGGCAAGCCGATCGCGATTCTGGGTGCGGGCGGCGGCATGGGCACATCGCGTGCGCAATACCACCTGCGTCAGGTATGCGTGTATCTGGATCTGCATCCGCTGAACAAGCCGGAAGTGTTTGCCAACGCGTTTGCCGGTGGCTTTACGCCGGATGGCGATCTGACGGACGAGCGCATCGCCGGCCTGATCACCGAGCAGATGCAGGCGCTGGCCAATTGGACGTTGAAGCACAAGGCTTGAGCGAAATCTTGCGGTAACTCACTCGCCGGCGTGCAGCGTTCGATTGCGCCCGGCGAGCGACCCCATCACGATCGATGCCAATGCGATGGCACTGAACAGCCAGCCCATCACGGCCCAGCTACCGGTCAGGTCGTGCAGCACACCCATGAGGTACGGCCCTGCAGCGGCCATGGTGTAACCGATCCCCTGCGTCATGGCCGACAGGCTGGCCGCCACCCGCGCATCGGCCGAGCGCAGCACGATCAACGACAGCGCCACGCTGAAGTTGCCGCCCTGGCCCAGCCCCAGCAGCACCGCCCACCACCACAGCGTTGAGAGCGGCGCGTACAGGCAGCCGATCAGGCCCGCCCAGCACATCAGCATCATCAGCAGCACGGCTGGGCGCTGATCACGCCCGAGCCGCGCCACAAACGGCCCGCCCAGTGCCGTGATGAGCTGCACGAGAATCGACACCGCCACCACCACGCCCGATTGCACCGCTGACAGCCCACGGTCTTGCAGGATCACCGGCAGCCAGCCGAACACGCAATACGCCAGTGACGATTGCAGCCCCATATACAGCGTGACCTGCCACGCAATCGGCTTGCTCCACAGCGACACACGTTCGAGCCGAGTGGCTGCGCCCTTGCCGTGCGCATGCCGCATGTGCGGCCACCAGCCGGCAAAGGCCAGCAGGGCGGGCAGGGCCCAGAACGCCAGCGCGGGCTGCCAGCCGCCCAGCCATGCGGATAGCGGCGCACTGGCACCGGCCGCCACCGCCGCCCCGAAGCACAGCGCCATGGTGTAGACACCTGTCATCAGGTCGGCCTGACGGCCGAAGTCTCGCTTGACGATGCCCGGCAACAGGATGCCCGTCACGCCAATGCAGGCGCCCGCCGCCAGCGTGCCGATGAAGAGCGGCGCGACGCCGCCCGCGCTGCGCAAGGCAATGCCTGCTGCCAGCGCAATCAGCAAACCACCCACGGCACGCTCCGCGCCAAAACGCCGAGCCAGCACCGCTGCCGCTGGCGCAAACAAGCCCAGGCAGAGCACCGGCAATGTCGTCAGCAGGCCCGCCGTAGCGCCCGACAACCCCGTGCCTGCCGCCACCTGCTTGAGCACCGGCGACAGGCTCGACAGCGCCGGCCGCAGGTTCACGCCCACCAGCACCAGCCCGGCCACCAGCAGGATCAGCGCGCCGGACGAGCGGCGGTCAGTGGCGTGATGCGTGGAGGCAGGGGATTGCGGCGAGCGCGGAGATTGGGACATGGCAGAACAGGCTTGCGGGCAAGCTGCCGATTGTAGGGCGTGCGCCGGATCGGTGCATGCACGCCGTCCGATCCCAATGATGACGTTGCAGTTATTGCGTTCGGGCGATTCGCGTCGCGAGGTCGGCCAGCACGTCGGCGGAGGGGGCGCCGCGTTCTGCCGCCAATGCCAATGTACGCCGTGTGAGCGCGGTGTACAGCGCAGCATGATCCGCGCCAAGTGCGTCGAGCGCATGCAGGTGTTTGTCGATCACGCCACCGTCGCCGCGTGAGACCGGGCCAGCCAGTGCGCCAGCCAGGCCGCGTGCGCGGGCCGCAGCCAGCGTGCCGTCCACCAGCGGCCACATGGCGGCGACAGCGGCATCACGGTCAATGCCTGCGGCCTGCCACAACGTGGCGGCTTCATGCAGCGCGCACAGCAGAAAGCTGGCCGCGTAGTTGGCGCCTGCGTGATAGAGCGCGCGTTGCCCGGCACGCACCTTCAGCGGCGTGCAGCCGAGCCGCAGCGCAAAGCTGGCAAGTGCCGCGTCGTGCGGGGCGTCGGCATCTATGGCGATGGAGGCACCCCCTAGACGCTCGGCATCGTCTGGCAAGCCGGCAAAGAGAAACAGCGGGTGGAAGCTGGCCGTGTCAGCACCAGCCCGTTGCGCCGCGCTCAGCAAATCGCGCTCGCCCGCGCCGCTGCAATGGAGCACGAGTTGGCCCGGGCGCCAGCGCACGTTTTCGACCACGCCTGGGATGGCGTCATCCGGCACCGTCACAAACACCCAATCGGCGGCGTCTGCCACACCTTGGGCATCGACGGCCCTGGCGCCAGTAGCTTGCGCGAGCCACGCGGCGGGCGCGCTTGAGCGGTTGGAGACCGCCACGGTGCGCACGCCCGCGCCGTGTGCCCGCGTGGCCAATGCCCGCGCCAGCCGCCCCGCGCCAATCCAACCCACCGAAACCGGCGCTTCGATCGCAAAAGACGTCATGAAAACCTCTCTGTATTCGGCAGGGGCGCGGCTCAGTACACCAGCGGGACTTCCACAGCCGTGGGCGCCACATACTCGGTCATGCGCCGGCGGGACAGATCCATATGCGCCCGCACGATCTCTGCCGCCGCGTCGGCATCGTGACGCTCGATCGCCTCGATGATCTCGTCATGCTGGCCCGCAGCCTTGCCCAGATCCGTGCTCATGTCGACGGTGGTTGGGTGCCGGTAGAAGATTTTCCCCAGACGGGCGTGGTCGATCAGGATGCGCTGCAGGCTCGGCATCAGATAGGCGTTGTGCGCCATTCTGCCGATCTGCAGATGGAACGCGTCGTTGTAGAGGACGCGGTTTTCGACGTCGTTCTGCTCGATGGCTTCACGGAAGCGCTGCTGAATCTGCTTCAGTTCGTCGATCTCGCTGGGCACCGCATTGACCGCCGCCAACTGCGTGGTCGCAATGTAGATGAGCGGGGCGGCCAGGAAGAAATTCCGCAGCGATTGGTGGTTCATCGAGGAAACGCGCGCCGCCCGGTTGGCTTCCAGCTCGATGTAACCCTCGGCGGCCATCTGCCGCATGATCTCCCGCACGGGCGGGCGCGACAGGCCGAACTCTTCGGCCAGCGCCAGCTCGTCCACCACCGCGCCGGGCTGCATCTCCATGCTGACGATCCGCCTGCGCAGCGCCTCGCTCAGCAGGGTCTTCCGGTCAACGGATGCGTCTGCCGTCTGCGCGTCGCTGTCTGCCACTGCCTTTGCTTTCGCCATGTCGGTTCTCGTGTCTATCAATCGTAGACAGTCTATCGCATGGGGCGACGGCCATTGCGGCCGCGTCAATGGCCGCGTTTCCGGTGCGTTCGCCTATTCATCTCCCACAGATCGTTTCCCGGCAACGGATTCGACGCTTTTCTACTGCGCGCCGCATCGGCCATCTCCAAGAGATCTCTGCTTTGAAAGCGTTCTATAGATCGCTTTTCGATGACTAAATGCCATCTCGTAAACCCGGATGGAAGCTTGTCTAGCGTACGACTATTCTCTGTCTACAATTTGTAGACATAAAGAACCGTGCCGCGAAACCCGGCCGGAAACGCGCTGTCAGCCAGCGTGATTTCCGGTGCGCCTGGCGCCGCAGCGTTGAAACAAGTGAGTTTGGAGATGACACGCGTAACTTCCCTTCCCGCCGACGATTCGGCTTGCGGCTGGTATCACCTGAGCCAACGTCGTCAGCCAAAACCCTCGCATTCCGGAACGACGCATGCGCGCTGGGTGGTCATTGGCGCCGGCTTTACCGGGCTGGCGGCCGCGCGGCAGTTGGCGCTGAATTTTCCGGACGACGAAGTGGTGCTGGTGGACGCCCAGGAAGTGGGCTTCGGCACGTCGGGCCGCAATGCCGGATTCGCCATTGATCTGCCTCACGATATCGGCGCGGAGGATTACATCGGCGATATCGATGTCGCCCGCAGCACGCTCAAGCTCAATCGGCTGGGGCAGGGCATCCTCCGCGCGCAGGTGGAGGCGCACGGGATCGACTGTCATATGCGCCCGAGCGGCAAATACCAGGCCGCAGTTGAGAACCGCGGTATTGCCGTGCTCGATGCCTACCGGCGCGGGCTCGACAAGCTGGGCGAGCCTTACGAGGTGATCGCGGGCAAGGATTTGCCGGGCCATATCGGTACCGCGTTTTATCGCCAGGCATTGTTCACGCCGGGCACCGTGCTCGTGCAGCCCTCGGCGCTGGTCAAGGGCTTGGCCGACAGCCTGCCTGCCAACGTAACGCTGTACGAAAACACGCCGATCACCGATGTGGAATACGGCGACACGGTGGTGCTCTCGCACCCCCGGGGCCGCATCGTCGCGGACAAGCTCGTGCTGGCCAACAATGCATTCGGCGCGCGGTTCGGTTTTCTACAGCGCACGGTGCTGCCGATGTTTCTCTACGCCAGCCTGACCCGGCCGCTCACGCAAGCCGAGCAGGCGAAGCTGGGTGGTCAGCCGTTCTGGGGCGTGATCCCGGCCGATCCGTATGGCAGCACGGTGCGCCGCACGCACGACAACCGGATCCTGATGCGCAACAGCTTCAGCTTCAATCCGAATCAGCAGCCGAAGCCGCGCTGCCTGCAGCGCTTCGTCCGCAACCATCGGCAGTCTTTCGAGCGGCGTTTTCCGATGCTGCCGAATGTCGAGTTCGACTACACGTGGAGCGGGTCGCTGGCATTGACCCAAAACCACAAGGGATTCTTCGGTCAGCTCGCGCCCAATGTGTATGGCGCGCTGTTCTGCAACGGGCTGGGCATCACCCGTGGCACGGTCACCGGCACGTTGCTGGCAGACATGATTGCCGGCAAACGCCACGAGCTGATCGATTTCCTGCTGTCGACTTCCGGCCCCAACCGGTTGCCGCCGGAACCGTTTCTGTCGGTCGGCGTGAACGCCAATCTCTGGCTCGGCCAACACCGTGCCGGCGCGGAGGTTTGACGACGCTGACACCCCCCCTTCGAAACAACGCAGCGCCTCCCGATTTCAACCATTAGACCCGGCCTCCGAAGCCAACTTCGGACCTTCGTGTGACCCGGGCATTAGGAGACAACAACGTGGCAAACAACAACATTTCAATTGAAGACGTACCTTTGAACGGCTTCCACCAATTGCTCACCATCCGATCCGGCGGCGGCTGGCTGATGGACGGCTATGTGCTGAGCATCATCGGCGTGGCGATGGTGCAATTCTCCGCCGCGCTCAAGCTGACCAGCTTCTGGGAGGGCATGATTGCCGCGTCTGCGCTGATCGGCATCTTCTTCGGCGGCTTCCTGGGCGGCTGGCTGACCGACCGCATTGGCCGTCAGAAGCCGTATTTCCTTGGCCCTACGATCTTCCTGGTGTGCTCGGTCGCACAGTTCTGGGCGCAATCGGGGGATGCGCTTTTCTGGCTGCGTTTCCTGATCGGCATTGGTGTGGGCATTGAATATCCGGTGGCTGGTTCGCTGCTGGTGGAATTCATGCCGCGCAAGTATCGTGGCCCGCGTCTTGCAGCGCTGACCATCATCTGGTTTCTGGGCGCGGCGCTGGCTTATATCGTCGGCAACATCCTGCTCAGCCAGGCCGGGCCCGATGGGTGGCGTTGGGTGCTGGCGAGCCCCGCTGTCATTGGCGCTTTCCTGCTGATTGTGCGCATCGGCACGCCGGAATCGCCGCGCTGGCTGCTGAGCAAGGGCCGCCGTGCGCAAGCCGAAGCGATCATCAAACAGGTCTACGGCCCGTCGTTCTCGCTGCGCAACCTGCCGGAAGAACAGGGTGAACGAAAGCTCTCGCTTGGCGCGCTGCTGCATTCGGGCTACGGCAAGCGCATGTTGTTTGTCTCGGTGTTCTGGAGCTGCTCGGTCATCCCCGTGTTTGCGGTGTATTCGTTTGCGCCGCGCGTGCTGCAGGCACTGCACCTCACGGGCGATTGGGAATCGTATGGCTCGGTGGCGATCACGCTGCTCTTCGTGGTCGGCTGCGTCATTGCCACGCGCATCATCAACGTGCTTGGCCGCCGAGCGATGGTGGTTCACAGCTTCCTGTGGTCCGGTCTGGCGCTGCTCGCGCTGGGCGCATGCTCGAACGGCTCGGAGTGGGTGATCCTCATGCTGTTCGGCCTCTACGCCGTGCTGGTCGGCGGGACGCAGGTGCTGCAACTGGTCTACCCGAATGAAATCTTTCCGACCGACATCCGCGCATTTGCGGTGGGCATGGGTGCATCGCTCTCGCGCATCGGTGCGGCAATCGGAACATGGGCGGTGCCCATTGCGTTGGAAACCATCGGCATCGGCAACACGATGTACGCGGCGGCCGCTGTGTCGTTTGCCGGCTTCCTCGTCTCCATTGCGCTGGCGCCCGAGACGCGCTCGCTCAGCCTGCAGGAAGCGGCATCGCTGAGCCATTGACACCACACAACTTCTTTGCCGCCCGAACCCGGAACAGGGCGGCGTTCTCTCCTCTATACGGATATCCATCATGAAGTTCGAAGGCATCTATACGCCCGCCATCACGCCGCTGACGCCGGATGGCCACATCGACAACAGCGCCTTTGCGGAGGTGCTGGAATCGCTGATCGCCGCCAAAGTGCACGGCATCGTCATCGGCGGCTCGACCGGCGAGTATTACGCGCATACGGCGCAGGAGCGCTTTGACCTTGCCGCGCTGGCCAAGCGCGTGATCGGCACGCGCGTGCCGCTGGTGATCGGCACCGGCGCCGTGCGCACCGAAGATTCGGTTGAGTATGCCAAGGCCGCCAAGGCCATCAAGGCAGATGCGATCCTCGTCGGATCGCCGCCGTATGCGTTGCCGACGGAGCAGGAGAATGCTGTTCATGCACTCACCGTCGACAAGGCTGCTGACTTGCCCGTCATGCTCTACAACTATCCGGGCCGGATGAGCGTATCGATGGGCCGCGCGTTCTTCAACACCGTGTCGGCGGCGTCGAAGAACTTCGTCGCCATCAAGGAAAGCTCGGGCCAGACGGGGCAGTTGCACATGCTGGTGACGGAGTTTCCGAACATCGACGTTTCGTGCGGCTGGGACGATCAGGCGCTGGAGTTCTTCGCCTGGGGCGCGCGCAGCTGGGTATGCGCGGGCTCGAACTTCATCCCGCGTGAACACGTTGCGCTGTATGAAGCCTGTGTCGTCGAAAAGAACTTCGACAAGGGCCGCCGCATCATGGCCGCGCTGCTGCCGCTGATGGATTTTCTGGAAGGCGGCAAGTTCGTGCAGTCCATCAAGCATGGCTGCGAAGTCGCTGGCCTGCGCGCCGGTGGCGTGCGTGCGCCGCTGCAACCGCTCGATGCTGCGGAGAAGCAAACGCTGCAAGGCATCATCACCAAGCTCAAGGCCGATGTGGCAGCCGTGGTGGAGGGCCGTGCGCAATGAGCGAGCTTCTGACGGCACCCGAGTACGCCGCAATCGCCAAGGAAATCAAGCTGCCGTCGCAGGCGTTCATTGATGGCGCGTTTGTTCCCTCGGTATCGGGCAAGACCTTCCAGACGACAAATCCCGCCACCGGCAACGTCCTCGCCGAGATCACGGCATGCGACGCGCGCGACGTGGACATTGCAGTGGCCAAAGCCCGGGCTGCGTTCGAGGATGGACGCTGGCATCGCCAGTCGCCGTCGGCACGCAAGACCACGTTGCTGCGTTTTGCCGATCTGATGGAAGAGCACGCGGACGAACTGGCCGTCATGGAAAGCCTGGACAGCGGCAAGCCGATCCGGGAGTGTCAGCTGACCGATATTCCCGAGACGATCCACACGATCCGCTGGCATGCCGAGCTGATCGACAAGATCTACGACAGCACCGCGCCCGTGGGCTCGAGCGCGCTGTCGCTGGTGGTGCGAGAGCCGATCGGCGTGGTGGGGCTGGTCCTGCCGTGGAACTTCCCGCTGCTGATGCTGGCGTGGAAGATTGGCCCGTCTCTGGCAGCAGGTTGCTCGATCATCGTCAAGCCGGCCAAGGAAACCACGCTGACCGCGCTGCGCGTGGCCGAACTGGCGCATCAAGCGGGTGTGCCCGCTGGCGTGTTCAACGTGCTGCCGGGCGGCGGCAAGGAAGTTGGCGAGCCGCTGGGCAAGCACATGGACGTGACCATGGTGAGCTTTACCGGCTCGACCGACACCGGCCGCCTGTTCCTGCGCTACGCCGCCGATTCCAACCTGAAGCGCATCGTGCTCGAATGCGGCGGCAAGAACCCGGCGGTGGTAATGAAGGACGTCGAGGACATCGATGCCGTTGCTCAGCATGTTGTCAACGGCGCGTTCTGGAATATGGGCGAGAACTGCTCGGCGTCATCGCGGCTGATTGTGCATGCGGACGTCAAGGATGCGCTGCTTGAGCGCATTGGCGTACACATGCGTGAGTGGAAGATGGGCGATCCGCTCGATCCGGCACACCGCATCGGCTCACTCGTCAGCGAGGCGCATTTCCGCAAGGTGCGCTCCTACATCGAACAGGCCCATGCCGAGGAACTGCGTGTGGTGTTCGGCGGCGGCACGGAAGGCGCGGCCTTTGTCGAGCCGACGGTGGTCGACGGCGTGGGGCAGGGCAGCCGCCTGTTCCGCGAAGAAATCTTCGGGCCCATTCTGTCGGTCACGACGTTCACCAGCACGGAAGAAGCCATCGCACTGGCGAATGATTCCGTCTACGGACTGGCTGCGTCCGTCTATACGAGCAACCTGAACAGCGCGATCCGGCTTTCCCGTGAAATCCGCGCCGGGGTGGTGACGGTCAATTGCTTTGGTGAAGGCGACATCACCACGCCGTTCGGCGGCTACAAGGAATCGGGCTTCGGCGGGCGGGACAAGTCGATCTGGGCGCACGATCAGTACACCGAGATCAAGACCATCTGGATTGATGTGCCGGACTACACGTCGGCCAGTTAAGTGAAAGGCAGGCCATGCCCGGCTGCGGCTGGGCATGGCGCTACGGGTAAGATCGGCCCTCTCAGATCGACATGTCGGTGCGCGGCACTATGCAAAGCAAAAACAAGGCAACCCTGATCGGGCTCATCGCTGTTCTGTTGTGGGCCTCGATCGTGGGTTTGATCCGGGGTGTCAGCCAAAGCCTGGGGGCCGTTGGCGGCGCGGCCATGATGTACAGCGTTGCGTCGGTGCTGCTGCTGTTCTCGGTTGGCTTCATCCGGTTGAAGGATTTCCCTCGGCGGTATCTCGTCTGGGGAAGCCTGCTGTTCGTGTCGTACGAGCTGTGCCTGTCGCTCTCCATCGGGTATGCCCACACCAGCCGGCAAGCCATCGAGGTCGGGATGGTCAATTACCTGTGGCCGACGTTCACGATGCTCGCCGCCATTGCGTTCAACAAGCAGCGCGCAAATTTCCTGGTCGTGCCGGGCGCGCTGATCTCAATTCTGGGGATCTGCCTCGTGCTGGGTGGCGATCAGGGTTTGGACTTTGGCGGCATGGTCGCAAACGTCAAGGACAACCCGCTGAGCTACGGTCTGGCGTTCTTCGGGGCATTGATCTGGGCAGCCTACTGCACGGTCACCGCCAGGATTGCCGAGGGCAGGAACGGCGTCACGCTGTTCTTCATGCTGACGGCGCTCACCTTGTGGATCAAGTTCTTCGCCGCGGGTGGCGGCGCGATGCACTTCAGCGTTTCGGCGGTCATCTACCTGGCGCTGGCGGCCTCGGCAATGGGGTTTGGCTACGCAGCCTGGAACGTCGGCATCCTGCACGGCAACGTCACGGTGCTGGCGGGCGCGTCGTACTTCATCCCCGTGTTTTCTGCTGCATTGGCGGCTGCACTGTTGCATGCCCCGCTGTCGTTCGCGTTCTGGAAGGGCGCGTTGATGGTGGTTGCGGGGTCGATCCTGTGCTGGCTCGCCACGCGTGGGCAACGTGCAAAGGCATCGTCCTCGCCAAAGCCTTCCTCCTCGCACGAGCAACAGGGCGCGCATGGGCAGTAACCCTCTGAGCTGATGCTCATGCCCTAGCGGCCCCAGCGGCGGAGCGACTGCGTTTTCTCCGCCCACTTCGCTTCACACACGACGATCCATCCGTTGATCCCGCCCAGGGATCAGCGCGGGCGAAGTCGTGCCTAAAACATCAAAGCCATTGAGGACAAGACGATGTCCCAGGAGACAGCCATGAAGATTCGATTGTTTGCCGCACTCGCTGCCTGCGCCGCGGCCACGCCGGCGTTTTCACAAAGCTCGGTGACCCTGTACGGCGTGCTTGACGAGGGGATCAATTACACCAGCAACGTGAAAGGCCGCAGCCAGGTGTCGATGGCGAGCGGCTTTCCGCATGGCAGCCGCTGGGGTTTGAAGGGGGCGGAGGACCTGGGTGGCGGCGTCAAGACCGTGTTCCAGTTGGAGAACGGTTTCGATGTCGATACGGGCCAGGCCTTCCAGGGCGGGCTGCTGTTCGGGCGGCAGGCGTACATGGGGTTGTCGAGCAGCACGCTGGGCACCGTCACCGTGGGCCGCCAGTACGATTCGGTGGTGGATTACCTCGCCCAGAATTCTGCTGGTGGCGGTTGGGGCGGCTACATGTTTGCGCACCCGCTCGATAACGACAACCTGATCAATTCGTTCCGGGTCAATAACACCATCAAGTACGCCAGCCCGACGCTGGGCGGCGCGAAGTTTGGCGCCACCTACAGCTTCAGCAACGACACGCATTTCGCCAACAATCGGCAATACAGCGTTGGCGGTCAGTACACCGTCGGCGGCTTGTTGCTGTCGGCCGCCTACCTGCAAGCGGACAACCCGTCCGCCACGTCGTATGGCGCGATCAACAACAGTGGCGACCAGAACCTGCTCGGCACCCGGCTGAGAATCTTCGGCGCCGGTGCCACCTATACCGTGGGCAAGGCAACGCTGGGGCTCGTCTATTCCAATACCGATGTGGCCGACCCGCAAAGCTCGGGTTATGTCGGCCCGATCAGCGCGCCGGTGGGGCGCCTCTCATCGCTGCGTTTCCAGAACATTGAGGTCAATGCCAAGTACCAGTTCGGTGCGTCTTATTGGCTGGGCGCGATGTACACCTATACCCGCGCCAACTTCAACACCACCGCCGGAGCGCGGCACCCCACCTACCACTCGGTCGGGCTGATGGCGGACTACGTTCTGTCAAAGCGCACCGACGTCTACGTGCAAGGCATGGTGCAGCACGTGAGCGGCCAAGCGACGGGCTCTGTGCTCGATGCCGCGTATGTGGCCGGCGCATCGGATGTGTCGTCCAGCCGGAACCAGGTGCTGCTCCGCACGGGCATTCGCCACTTCTTCTGAGTTTTTGTTCGCAATTAACTGCCAGAATTTCCCGGAAACTACAGAGATTGCCTGCACGGGAACGGGGCGTGCTAGATGCCGGGTAAGCCGCCGCGCCAGCGAGGGAACGGCGGCATACCAATACAGAAACAGGAGGCATCATGTTGAGCACCATTCTCATCATCGTTCTCATCTTGCTGCTGATCGGCGCGCTGCCGTCGTGGCCGCACAGCCGGGGTTGGGGCTATGGGCCGACGGGCGGGCTTGGGCTGATCGTGGTGATCGTCGTCATCCTTGTGCTGCTGGGCTATATCTGACACCGGCGTAGGCTGGTCTCTGAGCATCGCCTGACCGGTTGTCGACAGCGGGCTGAGCACCGAAGCGGGGCGGGTGTCTTGCGGACGCTTGATTGGGCATAATCCCAGCTGCGTTCCCGAAGGACACTTTCCATGAAGACAGGTCGACACGCCGGCAGCCTAGCGCCCGGCGGTCGCGCCCGAGTTGCGCTGCTGGTGCTGGCCTTGCTGTTGGCCGGCTGCGCGGTCGGGCCCGATTACCGCACGCCGCCACTGAGCGGCACCGAAGCCCCTAAAGGGTGGCATCAGGGCTGGCACGCCACGCTGCCGCACCACGGCAGCCGCATGGCGCTGGCGCACTGGTGGGAGCAGTTTCACGATCCTGTGCTGACAAAGCTTGTTGAACAGGCGGACAGCACCAGCCCGACCATCGCGCAGGCTGTGGGCCGCGTGCGCGAGGCACGCGCGAGCGTTTCCACCAGCCAGGCGGCGCTATTCCCCCAACTGAAGGGCACTGGCTCCGCCACGCGGCAGGGTGGGTTTGGCGGCAGTCAGTTTGCGGGCGGCGGGTTGTCCGCTGGCGCGTTGAACCCAACGCTGGGGTTGGGCACGATCACCACCCTGGCCGCGCAGGCGGATGCGTCGTGGGAGATCGATCTTTTTGGTGGCAAGCGCCGCAGCCTGGAAGGCGCCGATGCGCGCCTGAGCGCCAGCGAAGCCGATTGGCACGACGCACGTGTATCGCTGGCCGCCGAGGTCGCCAATACCTACCTGCAGCAACGCGAGTGCGAGGCGCTGGTCGACATCGGTGCGGCAACGCTGTCGTCCCGGCAAGAAACGCTGCAACTGACCGAACGCAAATTCCGCGCGGGCTTTGTCGCGCCGGCCGACTATGCGCAGGCCCAGGCCACTGTGGGCGATGCCGTCAATGCGCTGGAAGGCCAGCGGGCGCAATGTGCATTGGGCATCGACAAACTCGTCACGCTCACCGGTATTGATCACGATGCGTTGAACGGGCTGCTGGCCAAGGCCAACGCGCAGATTCCCGCGCCGCCCGATGCCGGCGTGCCCGATGTGCCGGCGCAGGTGCTGTCGCAACGCCCGGATGTGTCATCTGCCGAGCGTGCGCTGGCGGGCGCAAGCGCCGGTATTGGTGTGGCTGTGGCGAGCCGTTTGCCGTCGATCACGCTGGTGGGCTCCATTGGCATCAATTCGTACCGCCTCGGCGGGCAATCGTTGACGAGCAAGTCGTGGTCGTTCGGGCCGTCGGTGTCGTTACCGATCTTTGACGGCGGCACAGGCGCGGCGCGCGTGGAGATGGCGCGTGCACGCTATGACCAGGCGCTGGCCAGTTACCGCGGCAAGGTGCGCCAGGCCGTGCAGGAAGTGGAGGACGCGCTGGTGCGCCTGGACGCGTCTGACCGCCGGGTCGATGCGGCCACGATGGCCGATGCGCAATACGCGAAAGTGCTGGAGGCGACCAACGCGCGCTACCGCCTGGGTGCCGGCAGCCTGCTGCAACTGGAAGACGTGCGGCGTACGGCGTTGCAGGCTTCGCAATCCCTGGCGGCCGTGAAGCTCGAACGCGCGCAGGCGTGGGTGGCGCTGTACAAGGCCGTCGGCGGCGGCTGGCGCGACGGTGCCCCGCATCCTCATCCCGATATCAATACCAATACCACTGCGCCGGCTGCGCAGCGCCGCGCGCATACCGGAAACGCTTCATGACAGGACAACGTGTTTGGATGGCCGCGCTGGCGGTGGTGCTGGCCGGCGCGCTCGCGGCGTGCGGCAAATCCGCGCCCGAGAACAAGAGCAAGGAGCAGCAGCCTGCCAAGCCGGCGCTGGCCGTCAATGTTGCGCATCTGGCGCAGCATGTGTGGCCGCGTATCGCCACGGCCAGCGGCGCTGTACAGCCGTGGCAGGAAGCCAGCATTGGCGCCGAGGTCAATGGTCTGAAACTGGCAGAGGTGCTCGCCAACGTGGGCGATGTCGTCAAGCAAGGCCAATTGCTTGCACGCATGTCGGATGAAACCGTGCGCGCCGATGTGGCCGCGCGGCGCGCCAGCCTGGCTGAAGCGGAAGCCGCCGCCGCACAGGCCGCCGGCGAGGCCCGCCGCGCGCATGAACTCGACAAGAGCGGCGCCATCAGCCAGCAGGACCTGATCCAGTACGACACGCAGGCCAAGACGGCCGCGGCCAAACTGGCTGCCGCACGCGCGCAGTTCGACAGCCAGCAATTGCGCCTGCGCTACACGCGGGTGGTTGCGCCGGACGACGGCGTGATCAGCGCACGCACGGCAACCGTGGGCGCCGTGGTGTCATCCGGCACCGAACTCTTCAAGCTCATCCGCAAGAACCGCCTGGAATGGCGCGCCGAGATGCACGGCGACGTACTGCCGCGCATCCAGCCCGGCCAGGCTGCCCGCGTGCGCCGCATGGACGGCGGCGTGGTCAACGGCCGCGTGCGCCAGGTCGCGCCCACGGTCGACGCCAACACGCGCAACGGGCTCGTCTACGTCGATCTGCCGCCGGAAGCCGCCACGTCTGGCGTGAAGGCTGGTATGTACCTCTCGGGCGACGTGACGCTGGGCGATGCACCGGCCACGACGTTGCCCGAAACCGCCGTGTTCTCGCGCGACGGTTACGACTACGTGATGGTGATCGGCCAGCAAGGCCGCGTGCGCCAGACCAAGGTGACGGTCGGCCGACGCCAGGGTGGGCAAGTCGAGATCGTGCAGGGCATCGGCGCGAATGATGGCGTGGTTGCCGCGGGCGCTGCCTTCCTCAGCGATGGGGATGTGGTGCGCGTGATAGCCGACGGAGCCGCCGCTGGAGCAGCCTCCGCACCCACAGCCGCCGGAGCCAAACCATGAACTTCTCCGCCTGGGCGATCCGCAAGCCGATTCCGTCGATCCTGCTGTTCATCCTGATCACGGTGGCGGGGCTGGTGTCGTTCAAGATGCTGTCGATCCAGAACTTTCCGGACATCGACTTTCCTGCTGTTTCCGTGACGGCCAGCCTGCCGGGCGCCACGCCCACGCAGATGGAGACCGAAGTCACGCGCAAGATCGAAGACAGCATTGCCAGCATCGGAGCGATCAAGCACATCACGTCCACCATCAACGACGGCAGCTCGACCACGATGGTCGAGTTCCAGCTTGAAAAGGATGTGCAGGAAGCCGTGAACGACGTGCGTGATGCGGTGAGCCGCATCCGCGCGCAGTTGCCGTCTGATGTGCAGGAGCCGGTCATCTCGCGCGTGACGTTTGCCGGCCTGCCGGTGCTGACGTACGCCGTGCAAGCCAAGGACATGGATGCGGAGGACCTCTCCTGGTTTGTCGACAACACGGTCAACAAGCGGCTGTTGTCAGTGCACGGCGTGGCCAAGGTTACGCGCCAGGGCGGTGTGAACCGCGAAGTGCGCGTGCAGCTCGACCCCGTGCGGCTGCAGGCGTTGAACGTTTCGGCGGCAGACATTAGCGCGCAAGTGCGCGGCATGCAGCAGGAGGCGCCGGGCGGGCGCGGCAACATCGGCGGGCAGGAGCAGGCGGTGCGCACGCTTGGCACGGTGAAGAGCGCAAGCGAACTGGCGCAGATGAACATCCCGCTGGCAGACGGACGGCGCATTCGCCTGTCGGATGTGGCCGATGTGCGCGACACGGCTGCCGAGCCGCGCCAGATGGCGCTGTTCGACGGCAAGGCGGTGGTGAGCTTCCAGGTGTTCCGCTCGCGCGGCGCGAGCGAGGTGTCGGTTGCCAAGGGCGTGCGCGAGGCGATTGCCAAGCTGCAGGCCGAACGCCCTAACGTGCACGTGACCGAGGTCTTCAACATGGTCAAGCCGGTGGCTGATTCGTACAAGGCGTCGATGGACGCGCTGTACGAAGGCGCCATCCTGGCTGTGATCGTGGTGTGGCTGTTCCTGCGCGATTGGCGGGCGACGTTCGTGTCGGCCGTGGCGCTGCCGCTATCGATCATCCCGACGTTTGCGGCCATGCAGTTGCTCGACTTCACGCTCAACGGCATCACGCTGCTGGCGCTCACGCTGGTGGTCGGGATTCTCGTCGACGATGCCATCGTGGAGGTGGAGAACATCGTGCGCCACCTGCGCAACGGCAAGAAACCGCTGGAAGCGGCCATGGAAGCGGCGCAGGAGATCGGCCTGGCGGTGGTGGCGACGTCGCTCACGCTCGTGGCGGTGTTTCTGCCGACGGCGTTCATGGGCGGCATTTCGGGCAAGTTCTTCAAGCAGTTCGGGTGGACGGCGTCGCTGGCGGTGCTGGCGTCATTGCTGGTGGCGCGGCTGCTCACGCCCATGATGGCCGCCTACATGCTCAAGCCGCAGGACGAGCCCAACCGCGATGGCTGGGTTATGACGCGCTACCTGCAGGCCGCGCGCTGGTGTCTCGTGCACCCATGGATGACGGGCAGCATGGCGGCGGCGTTCTTTGTTGTGTCGGTCGCCATCATCGGGTTGATTCCGGCAACCTTCCTGCCGCCCGAAGACTGGGCGCAACTGCAGATGACGGTGGAAAGCCCTCCCGGCAGCACGATCGCGCAGACGCGCGAGAACACCGAGCGCGTGCGCAAGATCGTGATGCAGCACAAGGAAGTCCGTCATGTGTACACGGCCATCGGCTCGGGCGTGATGGCCGGCGTGCCGGGCTCCAGCGGCGGCGAGGTGCGCAACGGCACGCTCACCATTTCGCTTACCGATCGGCATGACCGGCACATCAAGCAGCAGGACGTGCAGCGCCAATTGCGCGAAATGCTGGAAGGCGTGCCGGGCGTGCGGATCTCGTTCGGCGCGGTGGGCTCCGGCGAGCAACTACAGGTCGTGTTGACCGGCGATGACCCCGCCACGCTTGGGCAAGCTGCGCGCGATGTCATGCGCGATCTGCGCACCGTGCCGGGGCTCGGCGCAGTGACTTCGTCCGCAAGTTTGCTGCGGCCCGAGATCGTCATCCGCCCGGACTTTGCGCGCGCCGCGCAGCAGGGCGTGACGGCTGCCGCCATCGGCCAGGCCGTGCGCGTCGCCACGGCGGGTGACTATGACGTCAACCTGCCGAAGCTGAACCTGCCCGAGCGGCAGGTGTATATCCGCGTTGAACTTGACCCGAAGGCGCGCAACCAGATCGACACGATCCGCCAGTTGCGCGTGCCGGGCCATAACGGTTCGATGGGCGCGGTGCCGCTGGAGAACATCGCCGATATTTCCATCGCCAGCGGCCCCGCACAGATCGACCGCTATGACCGCAGCCGCAACGTCACCATCAGCGTGGGGTTGGAGGGCCGCGCGCTGGGCGACACCAACATGGCGGTGGAGGCATTGCCGTCTATCAAGAATCTGCCGCAAGGCGTGCGCCGCATTGCCTCGGGCGATGTAGAGGGCATGCAGGAGCTGTTCAGCAGCTTCTTCCTTGCCATGTTTGCTGGCGTGCTGTGCGTGTATGCGGTGCTCGTGCTGCTGTTCCACGATTTCACGCAGCCGGTGACGATTCTGGCGGCGCTGCCGCTATCGGTGGGCGGGGCGTTTGGGCTGCTGGCGCTGTTTGGTTTCAGCTTGTCGCTGCCCGCGCTCATTGGTTTGCTGATGCTGATGGGCATCGTGACCAAGAACTCGATCCTGCTGGTGGAATACGCCATCGTCGCGCGGCGTGATCTGGGCATGTCGCGCACCGAGGCCATCATCGATGCATGCCACAAGCGAGCCCGCCCCATCGTTATGACCACGGTGGCCATGACGGCCGGCATGGTGCCGATGGCGCTGGGCCTGGAGGGCGATGCCGGTTTCCGCGCGCCGATGGCCGTGGCGGTGATCGGCGGCTTGCTGACCTCCACTCTGCTGAGCCTGCTGGTGGTGCCGGTGGTGTTCGAGAAGGTGGACGATTTCAGGGAATGGACGTTGCGCAAGTTCTGTGGCGTGCGCCATCACGGGCACAAGGCGGAACCCGCATCCGAGCACGGTCCACGCTAGGTGTAGCATCGGGCGGTCTGCCAACGTGCCGCGCTGCGGAGACCGCTCATGCCTGATGCCGTGCTGTTCCAGATCGATGGCCCGGTCTGCACCATCCTGCTCAATCGGCCCGACTGCCGCAATGCGGTGGATGGGCCAACCGCCGCCGCGTTGCTGGGCGCATTCCAGCGCTTCGAGGCTGACGACACGCTGCGCGTTGCCGTGCTCGGCGGCACGGGCGGCCACTTCTGCGCTGGCGCTGATCTGACGGCCGTCGGCGATCCCGCCCGACGCAATCATCTCGACCCCGATGGCGGTGCGCCCGGCCCGATGGGGCCGTCGCGCATGATGCTGTCCAAGCCGCTCATTGCCGCGGTGAGCGGTTATGCCGTGGCGGGCGGGCTGGAGCTTGC
Source organism: uncultured Ralstonia sp. (assembly GCA_963512445.1). GTDB lineage: Bacteria > Pseudomonadota > Gammaproteobacteria > Burkholderiales > Burkholderiaceae > Ralstonia. The sequence continues at coordinate 8,813 of CAUPMS010000013.1, read as the reverse complement.
GCTGCTTGCCGATGTGCGGGTGATGGAGCGCGATGCCGTGTTCGGTGTGTTCTGTCGCCGCTGGGGTGTTCCGCTCATTGACGGTGGCACGGTACGCCTGCCGCGCATTGTCGGCATGGGCCGCGCGCTGGACATGATCCTGACCGGCCGCGCGGTGCCCGCTGACGAAGCACTCGCCATGGGGCTTGCCAATCGGCTGGTCGAAGCCGGTGAATCGCTTGCTGTTGCACAACAGCTCGCGCGAAGCATTGCCGCGTTTCCGCAGCAGTGCATGCTGGCCGATCGCGCATCGGCTTATGCGCAGTGCGATCTGCCATTTGGCGAGGCGTTGCAGCAGGAAGGTGCGCGCGGTACGCCCACGGTGTTTGCGGAAGGCGTGGAAGGTGCCGCGCGGTTTGCCGGTGGCGCTGGCCGGCACGGACAATAGCCGGATTGCATATCGATTCAATTTGTGCGTTTAAAAAGTCAACCCGAAATCCGAGGGGGTGTCCGGGTTGATCTATTACGCCCTTCATTTATCGAGGCAACCGGTACAATCCGCACTTTGCTGAAAATAACGGGCGCAATGACGTCCGGATAAAGCAGGTTTCAGGGGCAGTGGGAGTGGTTCGTGGCGACGTACAGCGTTGCGAACGCTGTCGGCACGTATATCTGCGCAGGGCTTTGTTTGCCCGGCTGCGCGGAGTATTGCGGGCCGATCCAAACTTTTTTTCTCCGTTTTCGATCAAGCGCGGCCATGCCGTGCCGATAGTGCCTGGGCACTTTGCGTGGTTGCTCGAAATAATATTTTAGAAAATCAGATTTAAGTATTTTTAAGGGAGAAGTCGAATGAAGCAAACCTCGAAATGGATGTTTGCCGGCGCCGCTGCGGTGGCACTCGGCATGCTGGGCGGCTGCGCGACCGAATCGTCGCAGGCACTGCCGGTTGCCAAGGTAGAAAGCGCGAGCCGCCCGTATGCGGGCGTGCGCGCTCCGATTGCCGTGGGCAAGTTCGATAACCGCTCGGCCTACATGCGCGGCGTGTTCTCGGATGGCGTTGATCGCCTCGGCGGCCAAGCCAAGACCATCCTGATCACGCATTTGCAGCAGACCAACCGCTTCTCGGTGCTGGACCGCGACAACATGGCGGAGATCAAGCGGGAAGCCTCGATCAAGAACACCGCGCAGAAGCTCAAGGGCGCCGACTATGTCATCACTGGCGACGTGACCGAGTTCGGCCGCAAGGAAACCGGCGACCAGCAACTGTTCGGCATTCTCGGCCGTGGCAAGGAGCAGGTCGCATACGCCAAGGTTGCGTTGAACGTGGTCAATATCTCGACCTCGGAAGTCGTGTATTCGGTGGGCGGCGCGGGTGAATACAAGCTGTCGAACCGCGAGGTGATCGGCTTTGGCGGTACGGCCAGCTACGACTCGACGCTCAACGGCAAGGTGCTGGACCTGGCGATGCGTGAAGCGGTGAACAACCTGGTCAACGGCATCGAAAGCGGGGCCTGGAAGCCGGGCGCACAGTAAGAGCAAATACAAGCGCAGTCAGAACAAAAACGGGAAACAAGGGGTAACAACAGTCATGAGCAAGGTGTTTGCGATGTGGCGTGTGGCGGCCGGGGTGGCCGTCGGGAGCGCAATGCTGGCCGGTTGCGCCGGTCCGAAGCCGCTGTACCAGTGGGAAGGCTATCAGCCGCAGGTGTACCAATACTTCAAGGGCGAAGCGAAGGAAGCCCAGGTGGCCGAACTCGAACGCGGCCTGGAGAAGATCAAGGCCACCAATGGTGCTGTGCCGCCGGGCTATCACGCCCAGCTGGGCATGCTGTACGCGGGCCTCGGCAAGGACGACCAGATGGTCCTGGAGTTCAACACTGAGAAGGCGCTGTTTCCGGAATCGACGACATACATCGATTTCCTGATGAAGAACGTGAAGAAGGGGACCCACTGATGGCCAAGCGCTTTCTGAAACTGTTTGCCGCGGCCGGCTTGGTTGCCCTGATGGCGGGCTGCGCGGTGCCGACCAAGAACGTCGACTATGCAGCCTTCAAGGCCAGCAAGCCGCGTTCGATCGTGGTGCTTCCGCCGCTGAATGAATCGCCGGACGTGGGCGCGACCTACGGCATGCTGTCGCAAGTGACGGTGCCGCTGGCTGAGGCGGGCTACTACGTGCTGCCCGTCGCGCTGGTGGATGAGACGTTCCGCCAGAACGGCCTGAGCACGGCAGGCGACATCCACGGTGTGCCGGTGGCCAAGCTGCACGACATCTTCGGTGCCGACGCTGCGCTGTACATTACCGTCACGCAGTACGGCAGCAAATACATGGTGGTGAGCAGCGCCACCGTGGTGTCGGCCGACGCCAAGCTGGTGGACCTGAGGAGCGGTCAAACGCTGTGGGCAGGCCACGCCAGCGCGTCGAACAAAGAAGGCGGCAACAACTCCGGCGGCGGCCTGATCGGCATGCTCGTGTCGGCGGCGGTCAATCAGATCATCGCCAACCTGACCGACCAGGGCTACAAGGTGGCGGGCACGACCAGCGCGCGCTTGCTGTCGGCAGGCCAGCCGGGCGGGCTGCTGTATGGTCCGCGTTCGCCCAAGTACGGCACGGACTGAGCGGCTGCCCCCGCCGTCTGCAGCAAAAAAAAAACGCCAACCGGCTTGCGTCGGTTGGCGTTTTTCTTTGGTGTTGCCGATGCGGCTTAAGCCGTGGTGCTTTCAGCCTGTGCCGCCTTGCTGACAGCGTGTTGCGCCTTGGCATGCTTCGCACGCAACCGGCGCGTGGCTTCCACCATGCCTTGCAGTGCGGCTTCCACTTCCGGCCAGCCGCGCGTCTTCAGGCCGCAGTCGGGGTTCACCCACAAGCGCTGCACCGGCACCACCTGCGCAGCCTTGTCCAGCAGCGCTTCCATCTCTTCCACACGCGGCACGCGTGGCGAGTGGATGTCGTACACGCCCGGGCCGATCTCGTTGGGGTAGGCAAACTCGCCAAACGCGTCGAGCAGTTCCATGTTCGAGCGCGACGTCTCGATGGTGATCACGTCGGCATCCATCGACGCGATGGCCGGCAGGATGTCGTTGAACTCCGAATAGCACATGTGCGTATGGATCTGCGTGTCATTGCGCACGCCCGAGGCCGACACGCGGAACGCGCGCGCCGCCCATTCCAGGTAGCCCGGCACGTCAGACGCGCGCAGCGGCAGGCCTTCACGGAAGGCCGGTTCGTCGATCTGGATAGCGGCAATGCCGGCAGCCTCCAGGTCGCACACCTCGTCGCGCAGGGCCAGGGCGATCTGCAGGGCGGTCTGCTCGCGCGGCTGGTCATCGCGCACGAAAGACCACTGCAGCATCGTCACCGGGCCAGTCAGCATGCCCTTCATCGGCTTTGATGTCAGGCTCTGCGCGTACTTGGACCACTCGACCGTCATGGCTTCGGGGCGATAAACATCACCGTAGATGACGGGCGGCTTCACGCAGCGCGAGCCATAGCTCTGCACCCAGCCGTTGGCGGTGAAGGCGTAGCCCCACAGCAGCTCGCCGAAGTATTCGACCATGTCGTTGCGCTCGGCTTCACCGTGCACGAGCATGTCGAGGCCCAGTGCTTCCTGGCGGCGCACAACATCGGTGATTTCGGCGCGCATGCGTTGCAGATAATCCAGCGCGGGCAGTTCGCCGCGCTTGTGTTGTGCGCGTGCCTGGCGAATCTCGGCTGTTTGCGGGAACGAGCCGATGGTGGTGGTTGGCAGCAGCGGCAGGTTCAGGCGCGCTTGCTGCGCTTCGGCGCGGGCAGCGTAGGGCGCGGCGCGGTCGGCATCTTGTGCGCGGATGGCGGCCACGCGCCTCTTGACGCTGGCGTTGTGCACACGGCGCGATTCGGTGCGCGAGGCGATGGCGGCGCGGTTGTCATCGAGCGCCTTCTGCACGGCCGCATTGCCTTCCACCGGCCCTTCAACCAACGCGCGCTTGAGGGTCGCCAGCTCGTCCAGCTTCTGGCGCGCGAAAGCCAGCCAGCCCTTGAGTTCGTCGTCCAGCTTGGTTTCGGCGGACAAGTCCACCGGCACGTGCAGCAGCGAGCAGCTCGGCGCGACCCACAGGCGATCGCCAAAGGCTTCGGCCAGCGGGACCACGCGTTCCAGCGCGCGTGCAAGGTCTGAGCGCCAGATGTTGCGGCCATCCACCACGCCCACGGAGAGCACCTTGTCTGCCGGCCACGGTGCGAAAGCGTCAAGCTGTTCCGGCGCCCGCACAAGATCCAGATGCACGCCGTCGACCGGCAGCGACTTGATCAGCGCAGCGTGGTGCGAGGCCGCTTCAAAGTACGTGGCAAGCAGCAGCTTCGGGCCCTTGGCGGCGGCCAGCGCTTGGTAGGCGGGGGCGAATGCATCCACCCAGGCTTGCGGCAGATCCAGCACCAGAGCGGGCTCGTCAATCTGTACCCATTCCACATTCAGCGCGGCCAGACGCTGCAGCACGGTCGTGTAAGCCTGCAGCACTTGCGGCAGCAGCGCGAGCTTGTCGGTCAAGCCGTTGCGCGCCTTGGCCAGATGCAGGAACGTGACCGGCCCGACCAGCGCGACCTTCACGCGGTGCCCCGCGGCCTGGGCTTCGCGCACTTCATCGAACAGCCATTCGGTGCCGGGGCCAAAGTGCAGGTCCGGCGTGAGTTCGGGCACGAGGTAGTGGTAGTTGGTGTCGAACCACTTCGTCATTTCCATGGCTGCGTGGTCAGCATTGCCGCGCGCCAGTACGAACGATTGCGCCAGCGTCAGTTGTGCCGCGTCAAAGCCATAGCGCGTGGGGATGGCGCCGAGCAGGGCGGCCGTCTGCAGCACCTGGTCGTACCAGGCGAAGTCGCCCACGGTCACGAAATCCAGCCCGGCGTCGCGCTGGGCCGTCCAATGGCGCTCGCGCAATGCGCGGCCGGTGGCGCGCAGGTCGTCTTCGGACGAGGCACCCTTCCAGAACGATTCGAGGGCGAACTTCAGCTCGCGTTGCGCGCCGATGCGCGGGTAGCCGAGGGTGTGGATGGTGGTCATAGTCTTCGCAGGAGAGGCGATTCGTTTTTGAGTCCTGCGATGATGGGCGACCCTCGTTCATGAATCAAATGATATTATTTTCGATAACGTTGAATGAGATTCATATTTAGGAAATCGCACGAACATGCTTGAAATCCGCCACCTCCGCACGCTGATCGCCCTGGCTGATGGCGGCTCCGTCTCGCGCGCCGCTGAACGGCTGCACCTGACGCAATCGGCGCTGTCACATCAATTGCGCGCGCTGGAATCGCATTACGGGCTGGCCGTGGTGCGCCGCAAGGGCCAGACGGTGGAGTTGACCGAAGCGGGCGAGCGCCTGCTCGAACTCGCGCAGAAGGTCGTCGCCGACATCCAGACCGCCGAGCGCGACCTGGAGCGCATCAAGGGCCGCGCGGCCGGCACGCTGCGCATTGCGCTTGAATGCCACACCTGCTTCGACTGGCTGATGCCCGTGATGGACGCCTTCCGCCAGCGCTGGCCCGAGGTGGAGATGGACCTCGTTTCCGGCTTTCATACCGATCCGCTCGCGCTGCTCAAGGACGGCCGCGCCGACGTCATCATCGGCTCCGACGCCAAGATGCGCCGGGGCGTGGTGTTCGCGCCGCTGTTCCGCTTCGAGATCCTGGCCGTGCTGCCGGTTGACCACGCGCTGCGCAATAAGAAGTGGCTGGAGGCGAAGGACTTTACCGATCAGACGCTCATCACGTACCCCGTGCCGGAAGAGCGCATCGATTTGATCCGGCAGGTGCTGACGCCCGCCGGTATTGCATTCAACCGCCGCACGGCCGAGCTGACCATCGCCGTGCTGCAACTCGTTGCCAGCCGCCGCGGGCTGGCCGCGCTGCCAAGCTGGGGCATCAAGAACTACCTCGATTACGAATACGTGGTGGCCAAGCGCGTCGGCAAAGAGGGCGTGTGGAGTGATCTGTACGCAGCCATGACGCGCGACTATGCGCAGGCGCCATTTGCGCAGGACTTTATCGAGACGGCCAAGTCGATCTGCTTTGCGCAGTTGCCTGGGTTGATGCCGCTGGAGGCGTAGTCAGGCGCGTGCCTTCAGGGGCAAGCGCGGCAGCTTGCCCTGCAACCCATCCTTCAAAAAATCCAGCAGATGCCGCGTCGCGAGCGTGCGATACCGGCTGGGCATCGCCAGCATATACAGCCGACTGCCGAACACACTGAACCGATACCCCGGCAGCACACGCTTCACATGCCCTTCACGCAAATCTTCCGCGGCGGCGTAGTAGGGCAAGATGCCCAGCCCATTGCCGGCACGCACTGCGGCTTGCAGGAACAGGTAGCTGTGGGAGGAAACGCCCGGATCAAGCGTGACCACCTCGCGCTCATCGCCCGATTGGGCGGATAGTCGCAGAGGTTGCCCGTCGGCGGGCGCGCTGACGATGGTGTGGCCCGCCAGCGCATCGATTGTTTTCGGCACCCCGTGCACAGCCAGATAATCCGGTGCCGCGCACAGCACCCAGTCCACCTCGTCGATGAGCGTGGCGACGAGCGACTCCGGCGGGTTCGAGACGATGCGCAGCGCCACGTCCACGTCTTCGCCAATCAGGTCGGACACGCGGTTGTCGAACCGCACATCAAGGCGGATGTCTGGATACGCGCGTTTGAAGGCCACCAGCAGCGGCGACACCAGCAAGTGCCCCAGCCCCGTCGGCACCGACAGCCGCACGCTGCCTTGCAGCGATTTGCCCAGCGACGACACCAGCGCATCGGCTGCCGCCATCTCGCGCAGGATGCTGCGGCCGTGTTCATAGATGCCCGCGCCCACCTCCGTGGGTTCCACGCGGCGTGTCGTCCGGCGCAGCAGTTGCACGCCGAGCGCGCGCTCGAACGCCTTGAGCCGGTGGCTTACGTTGGAGCGCGTGGTCTGCAGCTTGCGCGCCGCCGCCGACAGGTTGCCCGCATCGACGATTTCCACGAACAGCTTGAGTGCATTGAGGTCCATGTTTGACGTTGATCTGGGCGTACAGAATTGGTGAAGGCGGTTCGACATTCTGTTGATGCGGGGCCGGATTGTCAAAACACGCCAACCCGGTAACATCACCCGGAACATCCCACAGGAGCCACGCGACATGGCGCTCGACGACGAATCTTTCGGCCTGCTGCAGCAATCGGTGCAGCGCTTCATTCAGGAACGGCTCATGCCGGCGGAAAACATCCTCGAAGAAGAGGACGACGTGCCCGCCGAGATCGTCGCCGATATGAAAGAGATGGGCCTCTTCGGCCTATCGATTCCGGAAGCGCACGGCGGCATCGGCTTGTCGATGGCGCAGGAGTGCGAGGTGGGGTACGACCTGGGGCACACGGCGTTGGCGTTCCGCTCGGTGTTTGGCACCAACGTTGGCATCGGCTCGCAGGGCATCCTGATGGACGGCACCGATGCTCAGAAGGCCGATTACCTGCCGCGCATTGCCAGCGGCGAGTTGATCATCTCGTTTGCGCTGACAGAACCGAACGCAGGCTCGGATGCAGCATCGCTGCAGACGCGCGCCACGCTGGATGGCGATCACTACGTCATCAACGGCACCAAGCGCTTCATCACCAACGCGCCGCGCGCCGGGGCGTTTACGCTGATGGCGCGCACGGGTGGTGAGGGCGCGGGTGGTATCTCGGCCTTTATCGTGCCGGCTGACACGCCGGGCATCACGCTCGGCAAGCCGGACAAGAAGATGGGCCAGCGCGGCACCAAGACGTGCGACGTGATGCTCGACAACGTGCGTGTGCCAGCGGGCAATATCATCGGCGGCGTGGCGGGGCAGGGTTTCAAGACGGCGATGAAGGTATTGGACCGCGGGCGCTTGCATATCTCCTCGCTGGCGTGCGGCATGGCACACCGCCTGATTACCGATGCAGTCGCCTATGCCAAGGAGCGCAAGCAGTTCGGTCAGCCGATCTCCGACTTCCAACTCATTCAAGCCATGCTAGCCGACAGCCAAGCGGAGTTGTACGCTGGCATGTCGATGGTGCGCGACTGCGCGCGCCGCTACGATGCCAAGCCCGTCGGCAAACAAGACCACGAAGTGAGCATGCTGGCCTCGTGCACCAAGATGTTCTGCACGGAGATGGTCGGCCGCGTGGCGGACCGCGCTGTGCAGATTCACGGCGGCGCAGGCTACATTGCCGAATACAAGGCCGAGCGCTTTTACCGCGATGTGCGCCTGCTGCGCTTGTACGAAGGCACCACGCAGATTCAGCAGCTCATCATCGCGAAGAACCTGCTGCGCGACGACCGCTGAGGGCGCATCGCCATTGCCAACAAAAACCGGGCCGCGTGTCCGGTTTTTTTGTGCCTGCGCGAACTGCGTTGCCCCGTATGCCGGGGGATGCGGGCTGCCCGCCGGGTTCGTAACAACGAGCGTTGCGTTCAAAACGCCGGTCGCCGCGTGCCGAAGGCCGGTCGCCGGGTTCTGCGTGCCGAATATCCCGAGTTCTGGACCCGGCGCGTCGAGCGCTCAACGCGATTCATCGGGTTCTGAACGCCATGCGCGGGGTTTTGAACGTCAAACGCGGTGTTCAAAGATCGAAACTTTCGAGTTCTGGACGCCTAGCGTCGAGCTAGAAGCTTCGCGCGTTGAGGTTTGAACTCCAATTGCCGAGTTCAAAGCTTCGTGTGTCGAGTTCTGAGCTTCAGAACCCCGTTGCGGGTGCAGAGGCTTCGACCTCGGAGCGTGCTGTGGCGCTGTGCTTTTGAGTGCGGTTTTTTTCGGGCGAAGGGTGGGCAAGCACAGACGCGGGGGAACATCCGATGCTGCAACATCGGTATGGCCGAAGCCATGCACG
>CAUPMS010000012.1:0-135160 GCA_963512445.1 uncultured Ralstonia sp. | reverse complement strand
TTTCACTTTCTAAAGGCGCCGCCGAAAAATATTGGCCACCAAAAAAACAGGGGGGGGCCAACGGGCCAGGTGGCCGGAGCCCCCCGCAGTCGTTTGGCGCTGGCGTTGCTTTTACTTGCGCGCTTCCATCGCCATGCGCAGCGCCAGACTCGTCAGCACCGTCCCCATCAGATAACGTTGGACCGACAGCCAGCTCGGCTTGCGTGAAAGGAACGCGGCGATGCTGCCGGCTGTGGCGGCAATCATCGAGTTGACGGTCACGCTCACGCAGATCTGCGTGATCCCCAGGCACACCGACTGCACCAGCACGCTGCCATGATTACCACTGACCGGCTCAATGAACTGTGGCAGCAGCGACAGATACAACACCGCCACCTTCGGATTGAGCATGCTGGTCAGCAAGCCCATCGTGTAGAGCTTGCGTGGGCTGTCCATTGGCAATTCACGCACTTGGAACGGCGCGCGGCCACCCGGGCGCACAGCCTGCCACGCGAGATACAGCAGATAGACCGCCCCGCCAAAGCGCAGCGCATCGTAGGCAAACGGCACCGCCATCAGCAGTGCCGTAATGCCAAACGCCGCGCACAGCATGTAGAAGACGAAGCCCGTAGCGATACCCGCGAGCGACACCAGCCCCGCATTGCGCCCCTGGCAGATCGAACGCGAGATCAGGTAGATCATGTTCGGGCCAGGTGTCAGCACCATGCCGAGCGCGACCAGGGCAAAGGTGAGCAGGTTGGTGAGGGTGGGCATGGCGGGCTCGGGGCTGGCAAGAGAGAGAAGAGCTTGCAGGCTAGCATCCGTTCTACCGCCGCCGACAGGTACAGAAAATAATAAATTTCGCTGATTCTGTATTGGTCCTGCGATGGCGGGGGCGCCTGTTGCGCTGTTCCGATCCGGCTGCGAGCACGTGACCGCCGGTAACAGCGCAATCGCCACCACGCCAGCGCCAGCCCAGGGCGCGGGCAACAAGCCGTCAGCACCTTATGCAACCGAGTGGTCTTGTCCTCAACGTGAACATCGGCGGATAACACGCACGTCGGTTGAGCAATAAAAACCCGCGCCTGCGAAAGCGTCGTGGGTTTTTTGTTTTGTTCTGCCCTGCCGGCGGACGATCGTGGAGGGAGAAACAAAAAGAGGCCGATTCGTGAACCGGCCCAACGAACCCTGCAATTGGAGGCAGCAAGGCTCGCGCAACCCTTCGGGCAAGGCGCGGTGTGACGGCGATATGAAAGTGCGCCGTTGGGACCCCGCCTCACCTGCGCGCTTCGTTGAGTGGTTTTATGCAAGTGCACAGACGGCCCAAAACAGCCCGCAGCAAGGCGCGGCGGTGTCATTGGACGTCGGGCGAATTTATGCGGATTTATGCGCCAGCTATATGCAAGCTGGCCTTCAGGAGGCCGGTACTGCTTTGAGAAGTGCGCGCAATCCATAGACCCACTGCGCACCGCTGAGAAGGGCGAGGGTTGTAGCGAAGATGCCAATGTAGAAAAGGCTCAACGCGACAAATTTTCCCCAAGTGGGGAGCATTGGCGTCGGCAAGACGTTGAGCACCTGTGCGAATCCTTCGTCGGATTTCGTTGTGCCGTGGAAGCCGTTGACGGTGATGGGGGGGAAGTACAGATAGGCGATCTGCACTTGTTCGTTCGGCACTAAGGTCGGGATCAGAATCTCCCAACCGTTCGGGAATGTCGCTAAGTCGTATTTGATCTGAGGCGACAGTTGGTGAAAGGTAACTGCCCCATTGTGAGACACGCGCACGTTCTTGGCTGTTTTTTTCCCAACGTTGCGGATCACCACACTGTGCGAAAACACGTAGGACTGTTGCGGCGCTTGCGCCTGGATAGTGGGTGGCAGTTGGTCGGCTTGATGGCCGGTGCCCTGAGTCGCGGGGCCAGGTGTTTCCGTTGGCACTTCTTTTCCCGCATCTTCGCGAGGCGGGGCTCCCGTGGACGGCATCGAAACTTGTGGGAGTAGCGGCGCTGGCAATCCGAAGGCCGCAACGTGGCCGAAGTAGCTCACTAGCCGGGGGCGCTCTTCAAATGTCCTTTTTGCCCATACCGCCAACAGCGTTGTGGCAAGCGAAGAAAGGACCTTTACCGCAAAGTCCAAGTCGATTTCCATAGCTCCCTCCCGCCGCTGGTGAGGCAATTCTTGTGATTTGGAGCAAACTATTTTCGATTGTAGACCACGCGAATGCCTTGCAGCCAAGCTCCGCCGCAGCAACTGTTAGCGTGCACTCTGCGTGTACTTTGCGTGGACTTTCAGGGGCCGCCACAGACAACCAACGACACGGCACGCCAATGAAAAACGGGCCCGAAGGCCCGTCAAATCAACAGCTTAGATTGTCTTTGATGATCTTTGGTACTGCGGTATTTGGTGGAGCCGGCGGGAATCGAACCCGCGTCCGCAAGCCCTCCACAGAGCGTTCTACATACTTAGTTCAGTCGTTTGATTTAACCGTAACGACGCGGACGAACACGCTGCGCGACGGCGATCCACTGGATTTAGCACCCGGATCCGTGGCGATCTCCGGGAGCGGTCCGATATTGATGACCTCGCGTGGCCTTGCGGCCTCTAGCCTATCGGCAAGCTAGTACGAGGGAAGTTACCGGTTATTAAGCGGCAAGAGCGAACGACGAATCGTTCGCAGCTTCGTTTTTGCTAAAGGTAGCAATTATTGCGTTCCCATTGATTTACGAGGTGACGGGTCCTCGGTATGCCCGCTACTGCTTTGCAACCCACGTCGAAACCAGGTCGGCCCCAGTAGAAGAGTGTCGATTATCCCACAGATGGGCTATTTCAGCGCGAAATCAACCCGTGTGGTCTTGCCCTTGTCCTTGATGCCTTCTGCGTTGAGCTTGGGCGCCACCACAAAGAGACGCCCCGGTTCCACGCGTTCGGCCAGCGCCACATGCACGGCGTTGGCGCGGCGCTGGGCGAGTTCGCGCAGATCGGCTTCCGTCACCTGTACGTTGGTCTCCAGCAGCTTGCGCATCTCTTCAGGCGGCAGCGATTTCGCCAGGCCGATCATGTTGCGCGGCTTCGGGAACTTGGCCGCCTTGTAGGCGCGCTCAAGGTACTTGTTCTGCTCTTCCGGCTTGACGGTGGTGTCGGCTTCAGCAGCGTCGCCGGCGTCCTTCAGTTTTTGCTCGCGGATCTGGCGGTTCACGGCTTCACGGCGCAGGCCGTCACGGTCGAGTTCCGGATCGACGCGGCCGACGATGTCGACCTTCAGCGCCGGGCGGTCCTTGAGCGCGGTGGCCAGCTTGTCCATCTTGGCGATGGATGCCTGGCTGATGGTCGACGTGCCGGGATCGAACTCGATGTAGCCGAGTTCCTCGCCGCCGCTGCCGCCAAAGGCGCTGGCCAGCAGCGAGAACGGTGCCGTCACAGCCCGCGCGATCAGGTTGACGAACGCGCGCAGGATCACGCCGCCGATGCTGAACTGGGGGTCACTCAGCGAGCCCGATACCGGTACGCGCACGTCGATTTCGCCGCGCGAGTTCTTGAGCAGCGACACCGCCAGGCGCACCGGCAGGTTGGTTGCGTCCTTGCTCTCCACGCGGTCGCCAAAGGTGAGCTGGTCGATGAAGATGTGGTTGTCGGCCGTCAGCTTGCCGCCGTCGAGCAGGTAGTGCAGGTCCATCGTCAGCTTGCCCTTGGTGATCGGGTAGCCGGCGTACTTGGCGGAGTAGGGCGTCAGGTTGGTCAGCTCAACCCCGTCGGCTTTGGCCGTCAGATCCACGAAGGCCGTGGGCGCGAGCGGGTTGACCTTGCCGTGGATGTCTACCGGTGCGGTGCCATCGACACTGCCGCGTAGCGTGACGTCGGCGGGCGTCTGGTTGGCGGCCGTGCTGATGGTGCCGATCGTGCCTCCGATGGCAGTCAGGTTGGCGGTGTAGTTTGGTTTGACGAAGTTGTCGGTAAAGCGGATGTTGCCGTCTTGCAGCGTGATGGCGTCGACACGCAAGTCTGCTCCGCCGGCCTTGGGCGTGGGCGCTGAAGCCGTCACGGCCGACGCGGGGGCCGTAACCGGAGCTGGGGCCACCACCGGCGCTGCCGCGGGAGCGGACGCCGCCGCACCGGATGCGGGTTCGCTCTGCGTGAGCGAGCGGCGCTCCTCATCCGACTGTACGCGGATGTCCTGCAGGTTCAGGCGCCCGTTCGGGTTGATGATGACCCGCGCATAGAACGATGACAGTGCGACCCCGCCCACGCGCACGTGCGGCGTGTTGCCGTCGTAATTCGCTTGGATGCGGTTGAGTGCGAGCGAGCGCCAGCGCAGGAAGTCGTCCGAACTCACGCGGTCTTGCAGGCGTACATTGCCCAGCGTTGCGTTGCCCTGGTAGTTGACCGTCAGCGCCTTGCCCTGGTTGAGCACGAGGCGCCCATCCATCGACAGCAGCGCGCTCGTAATCGCCGCATTCAGCGATTTGTCCAGATACGGATCCAAGCCCGCCAGCGACAGGTTCTGCGAATTCACGCGCAGGTCGGCCTTCAGCGGCTGCGGCACGACTTCGCCGCGCACATCGAGCTTGCCCTTGGCACCCAGCCCCGCGCCAATCTGCACGCTGACCGGCTTGCCGAGATCGGTCGATGCGTTCTGCACGAGCACGTTCAGTGGCTCGACACGTATCTTCACTGGGCGCGAGTTCGATTGGTCTTCAAAGCCGACAGCGCTGTTGTCGAGCTTCAATGTCTGCACGGTCACGGCCCAGGGTTTTTCGGCCGAGGCGTTCGACTTTGCGCCGGATTTTGCGTTGGATTTGGCGGGCGCCGCCGATTTGCCGGCCGCCGGTTGTGCCCCATCGAGCAGCGTCAGCGTGGTCGTGCCGTCCTTCTTGCGAAGCGCGTCGATCTGCAAGCCATCGGCGCGTACTTCGTTCAGTGCGATGGTGCGTGCCACCAGGTCGAAGCTCTTCACATCCGCGCGCAGCAGCTTGGCGCGCAACGCCGTGTCCTTGCCCGTGGCAGGCGCCAGCGACAGGTCTGCCAGGCTGGCCGTCAGTGGCTCCGCACGTACGTTGAACTTGTCCGGCCCGAAGTCGAGCGTGACCTTGCCGTCGGCCGACAGCGCACCGTTCTGCAATTGCGGCGCACCTGCCTGGCGCAGATACGGGCCGATACCGGCCAGCTTGACGCCATCCAGCTTCAGTTCCAGCTCACCAGTGTTCTTCTCCAGCGACGTGTTGCCCTTGACGTTGAGCGTGCCGCCTTGCGCCAGCTTGGCACCTATGTCGAGCGTGGTGGGGCCGCCCAGCGTGCGCACGCCAATGTCGCCGTGGAGATCTTCCAGTGTCAGGTCGGCAGCCGGCTGTGTGGTCGCGTCACGCCAGTGGACCGTACTGTTCGCCAGTTGCAGCTTGGCGATGGCTACGTCCAGCGGTTTAGGCTTTGCTGCCGGGGCAGATGCGGGTTTGGCGGGCTTCGCCTCTGCAGGCTTGCCGCCAAGCTGCGCGAAGTTGATCGCACCATCTGCGCTGCGTGTGGCGTCAACACGCACGCCGTCGAGCGTCAGCGCATCGAGGTGGAACACGTTGTCGAGCGGGCGTACATCACTGAGCGTTGCGCGCACCTGTTTGGCGACCGCCAGCGGCGCCTTCTTGGCATCGGTCACTTCCAGGTTGTCGAGACCGGCAGTGCCGTGCACGCGCAGCACCGGCGCGCTGCTCTTGGGCTTCTGGAAATCGATCGTCAGGTCGGTCGTCAGCTTGCCCTGGGGCACCGCCACCGGCAGCGGGCCGGGAACATAACCGAGATAACGGGGCAGATCGAGCCCGTCGATCTTGATGTTCAGGTTCGATTCCAGCGAATCGGCAAACGGCTTGGTCTTGCCAGCGAAGTGCAGCGGCGTGCCATCAATGCGCGAGGCCAGTAGCGGCTGCACAAAGATGTTCACGTCGGCCGGCAGGCTGGCCAGAAAAGGCACGCCGATCTGCAAGCCATCCAACTTGTGCTGCGCGCCAAGCGGTTGGTCGACAAAGTCGATCGCACCGTTCGTCAACTGCAGGTTGGCGAAGACAAAACGTGCAGGCTCATCCGATTTTGGCTTGGGAGGATTCTCGGGGCGGCTCAGCTTGTCGACGATGTCGGAGAAGTTGAAGCGTTGCTCGGCGGTGCGCACGATATGCACGTGCGGCGCGTCGACGCTGAGTTCTTCAATGACGGGCGCGCGACGGAAGATCGAACTCCACGACGCATTCACATGGAGATGGCCGACCTCGACGAACGGTGCCTTGCCATCGCGCTCGGCAATGTGAAGTTGATCCACATCAAGCCGCAGCGTGTACGGATTGATGCTGATCTTGCCGACCGAAACCGGCCGTTCCAGCAGCTTGCTGAGCTGCGTTTGCGCCAGGTGGCGCAGCAATGGCGGACCGCCGAACGCACCCAGCAGGCCAAACACCACGAGGAAGATCAGCACGCCGATCCCGATGCGCTTGGTGCGCCGCGAGGTGCCGACCTGTGCGGCGCGTTGCCAGCCAGCAGAGCCGCGTACACGATCCAACCGCGCACGCCAGCCGTTGGAATTCGATTGCAGGTCAGGGCGCGAATCGGGGGAGTTGCTCATGCTGGTGTCGGTCCGGCCACGGCGTGGCGTACTTCGTCAGTCGGTCGACCGCCACGTCCCGTGTGGGAGGCGGCGGTCCTGAAAGGTGCGAGGCCCGGGCATTTACCTGGGCATCGGGGTTAAGCGCGTTGCGATTCGAGCAGCAGCGGAATCAGCTCCACCGCGCTGGCGATGAGCGCATCGGCGTGCCACTCCGCAGGGGATGGCCCATTACCACAATAGCCGTAACTGGCCGCAATGGTAGGCATGCCCGCAGCGCGGCCGGCCTCGATGTCGCGCAAGTCATCGCCCACGTAGACGATCTGCCGTGCCTCGACGCCGATCGATTCGGCCGCATGCAGCAGCGGGGCGGGATGGGGTTTGGCGTGCGGCGTGGTGTCACCCGCAACGACGCAGGCCGGCAGGACCGGAAACCGCAGCTGTGCCACCAGGGGCACGGTTAGCCGGCCCGACTTGTTGGTGACGATCCCCCAAGGAATACCCGCGCGGCCGAGTTCGGCCAGTACTTCGGCCATGCCCGGAAACAGCTGCGTACGCGCGCAGATTTCCGCCTCGTAGTTGGCGAGGAACGCCAGCCGCAACGATTCGAATTCCGCATCCCCTGGCCCCACACCGAAGGCCACACCAATCAGCCCGCGTGCACCGTGCGAGGCGACGGTGCGCAGCGCTTCATAGTCCACCGGCT
This sequence comes from uncultured Ralstonia sp., assembly GCA_963512445.1. Classification (GTDB taxonomy): domain Bacteria; phylum Pseudomonadota; class Gammaproteobacteria; order Burkholderiales; family Burkholderiaceae; genus Ralstonia. Next base: position 127,901 of record CAUPMS010000012.1, on the reverse strand, counting down.
CGAGGCCGCGGTCGGTGCGCACCTTGTTGGCTGCTGCTGCCAGATCGGGGGCCGTGTCCGCCAGCGTGCCGTCCAGGTCGAACAGTACCGCGCCCAGCGGATCGGGAAACCGGTGCTCCGTCATGCCTCGGCCGGACGGCGCGTGGCCATCAGATAGTTAACGCTGGTGTCTTGCGTGAGGGCGTAGCGGCCGGTGATCGGGTTGTACTCCAGTCCGCGCATCTGCTGCGCCTGGAGCCCCGCCCCGCGCACGAACGTACTTAGCTCCGATGGGCGGATGAACTTTGCATAATCATGTGTGCCGCGCGGCAGCATATTCAACACGTATTCGGCGCCAATAACTGCCAACAGGTACGCCTTGGCATTGCGATGGATGGTCGAGAAAAACACGTGACCGCCCGGCTTCACCAGCGTCGCGCAAGCGCGCACAACCGATGCGGGATCGGGCACATGTTCGAGCATCTCCATACAAGTCACGACGTCAAAGCTAGCGGGTTCGCGTGCGGCCAGCGCTTCTGCGGCGATCTCCTCGTAATCGACGGTAACGCCCGCTTCCAACCCATGCAGATCGGCAACGCGCAATGCTTTGCGTGACAGATCGATGCCTTTGACGTTGGCCCCGGCATGCGCCATGCTCTCTGAAAGGATGCCGCCGCCGCAGCCGACATCAACGACGCGTTTGCCGCTCAACGGCGTGATCGACTGAATCCAGTCAAGGCGCAGCGGATTGATTTCATGCAGGGGTTTGAACTCGCTGTTAGGGTCCCACCAGCGGTGGGCGAGTTCGCTGAATTTTTCGAGTTCGCCGGGATCGGCGTTCGCGTGAGTGGTCGTCATGTTGCGCTGCGCCTGGGCGTATCGGCTAAGTGAGGAAATGTACCAAAAAGCGTCGCCCCGACCAAATCACATGGTCTGCAAAAAGGTTTCACATTGAAACAGAGGTGAACAAACGCGCATGCGTTTCCTCCAACTGTCACCTTCGCACAAGGAGAGGTCAATGAAATCCAAACAAATTCTGGCGGGATTGGGTGTTGCGAGCTTGACGGTGCTGGCTGGCTGCGCCGCGCCAGGTTACGGCGGTGGCTATAACGGTGGATATGCGCAACAGCCTCCAGCCTATGGCCAGCAACCGGCCTATGGTGGGCAGCCGCAGCAAACGGGCGCGCTGTATGGTCGAGTCGAATCGATCCAGCCGATGCAGGCGCCAGCGAACAGTCCGGGCATTCTGGGTACGATCATCGGTGGTGTGGCGGGCGGCATCCTCGGTCACCAGGTCGGCGGGGGTACTGGCAATACCGTGGCAACCATTGGTGGCGCAGCACTCGGCGCCTATGCCGGCAACCAGGTCGAGCAGCGCGCTGGCGCAGGCGGCCAAACCGTCTACCGCATCAGCGTGCGCCTGGATGATGGCCGCGTTGCGACCGTTACGCAGCGTAACCCGAACAATCTGCGCGTGGGTGATCGCGCAATGGTTGCGAACGATCAGGCGACGCCGTCTTACTAAGAGAGGACGGTCCGCAAAAAGAGGGGCACCGAATGCTCCTCTGAAGAAAAAAGCGATGACGCACTGGCGTCATCGCTTTTTTATTGCCCAGCAGCCAGCGAATCAATGGGCAATCCGCTGGCGCACGGACAAAAAAAGCCCAGCTTTCGCTGGGCTTTTTCCCGGTGTGAACCGAATTACTGAGCCTTGCGGGTGCCGACCACTTCGACGTCCACGCGGCGGTTCGGTTGCTGGCAGGCGATTTGTGCCTTGCGAGCGCCCTTGCACGACTTCGGCTCAACCTTCAGCTGGCGCTTGCCCTTGCCTTCCGTGTACACACGGTTGGCTTCGATGCCCTTGCTGACCAGGTAGCCCTTGACGGCTTCAGCACGACGAACCGACAGGCGGTCGTTGTACTTGTCCGAACCGAACGAGTCGGTGTGGCCAACGGCGATCACGACTTCCAGGTTGATGCCCTTCAGCTTCGAGACCAGATCGTCCAGCTTAGCCTTGCCTTCCGGCTTCAGCACAGCCTTGTCGAAGTCGAACAGGGTGTCAGCAGCGAACGTAACCTTTTCGCTGGACACAACCGGAGCAGCCGGAGCGGCCGGAGCAGCCGTCGAAGCAGCTGCCGGAGCCAGAGCGCCGTCGCACTGAGCGTTGGCAGTTGCCGGCGTCCAGAAGCCATTGCGCCAGCACAGTTCGTTCGTGCCGTTCTTCCAGACCCACTCGCTCGTGCCGTTACCCCAGTTGTCGTTGACGGCCTTCTTTTCGTAGGGCACCGACTGAGCGTAAGCGGACGCAGCCATGGCTACCGCAGCTGCAGCGAACGCGAGCTTGGCAAATTTTTTCATATTTCTCCTCTCAGGATGAGATCACCGCAGAAGACTGCGAGCAGATGGGACGAAAACAAGTCATACATTCTTCGGAGTATAACATTCTCGGTGTGGTGAAGGCTCCACTTCGAACAATGTCTGCCTCTTCGCTGGGGGATTGTGCCACAAGCACGCACTCCTAAAAAGCAAATATAAGCGATTCGAACGGGGCGCCACGGCCTTGTGGTGTGTACGCAACAAGGCAGGAAATGGCTCGCAAACCCTTATGGGGACTGGCTCGCCGGTTTTGCCCTCGCTCGCAGGGAACGTGCCCGGGGTTGACGATGCGTCGCTCGCGCGTATGAGGGGAGGGGGCTTGCGGCATGGTAAAATGTTCTGTTATTCGCGCAACCGCAGCGTCCTGTAGTGCGCATCACTGTGCTCAGTACAGGACCTCCCACCGTTCGCCCAATGGATCAATTCGCCAAAGAGACACTCCCGGTATCGCTCGAAGAAGAAATGCGCAGTTCGTACCTCGCTTACGCCATGAGCGTGATCGTGGGTCGCGCCCTTCCAGACGTGCGGGATGGTCTCAAGCCGGTGCATCGTCGAGCGCTGTACTCGATGCACGAACTGAACAACGACTGGAATCGCCCCTATAAGAAGTCCGCCCGTATCGTCGGGGATGTGATTGGTAAATATCACCCTCACGGCGACACTGCTGTATACGACACCATCGTTCGGATGGCGCAGAACTTCTCGCTGCGCTACATGCTGGTTGATGGCCAGGGTAACTTCGGCTCGGTCGACGGCGACAATGCCGCGGCGATGCGTTACACCGAAATCCGCCTGTCGAAGATCGCCCACGAACTGCTGGCCGACCTTGATAAGGAAACGGTCAATTTCGAGCCGAACTACGACGGCTCTGAAACTGAGCCGTCCGTGTTGCCGGCACGCATTCCCAATCTGCTGATCAACGGTTCGTCCGGAATTGCAGTGGGTATGGCGACGAACATTCCGCCGCACAATCTGAATGAAGTCGTCGATGGCTGCCTGCACTTGCTGCGCAACCCGGAAGCGACGGTCGACGAGCTGATTGAGCTGATTCCGGCGCCGGACTTTCCGACGGCCGGCATCATCTACGGTATCTCGGGTGTGCGCGAGGGCTATCGTACTGGCCGCGGCCGCGTGGTGATGCGCGCTAAAACCCATTTCGAGGATATCGACCGTGGCCAGCGCCAAGCGATCATCGTCGACGAGCTGCCCTATCAAGTTAACAAGCGCACGCTGCTTGAGCGTATTGCCGAGCTGGTGACGGAGAAGCGCATCGAAGGCATTTCCGACATTCGCGACGAGTCGGACAAGTCCGGCATGCGCGTGGTGATCGAACTCAAGCGCGGCGAAGTGCCGGAGGTTGTGCTCAACAACCTCTATAAGAATACGCAGCTGCAGGACACGTTCGGCATGAACATGGTGGCGCTGGTCGATGGCCAGCCTCGCCTGCTGAACCTGCGCCAGATGCTGGAGTGCTTCCTGCTGCACCGCCGCGAGGTGGTGACGCGTCGCACCGTATTTGATCTGCGCAAGGCGCGCGAGCGTGGCCATATTCTGGAAGGCTTGGCTGTTGCGCTTGCCAATATCGACGAGTTCATCGCGATCATCAAGGCTGCGCCGACCCCGCCGGTTGCCAAAGCCGAATTGATGAGCCGGAGCTGGGATTCGGGTCTGGTGCGCGACATGCTCGTTCGCGCCGAAAGCGAAACCTCCGGTGGCGGCGCAGCATATCGTCCGGAGGGCCTGTTGCCTGTATTCGGTATGCAGGGCGATGGTCTTTACAAGCTGTCGGACACGCAAGCGCAGGAAATCCTGCAGATGCGCCTGCAGCGCCTCACGGGGCTGGAGCAGGACAAGATCGTCCAGGAGTACCGCGAAGTCATGGCGCAGATCGCCGATCTGCTGGATATCCTGGCGCGGCCGGAGCGCATTACCGCCATCATCGTCGAGGAACTCACCGCCATCCGCGCTGAATTCGGCGATGAGCGTCGCTCGCAGATCGAGCACAATGCAACCGAGTTGGATACAGAAGATCTCATTACGCCGCAAGATCTGGTGGTGACACTGTCCCATAGCGGCTATATGAAGAGCCAGCCGATTTCCGAATACCGCGCGCAGAAGCGTGGTGGTCGTGGCAAGCAGGCCGCTGCTACGAAGGAAGACGACTGGATCGACACGCTATTTGTTGCTAACACGCACGATTACATCCTCTGCTTCTCGAACCGCGGACGCCTGTACTGGCTGAAGGTCTGGGAAGTGCCGCAGGGCAGCCGTAACTCGCGCGGGCGCCCGATCGTCAATATGTTCCCGCTGTCGCCGGGCGAGAAGATCAACGTGATCCTGCCGGTCAAGCAATTTGACGAGCAGCACTTCGTCTTCATGGCCACCTCCAAGGGCACGGTCAAGAAGACGGCGCTGACGGAGTTTTCCAACCCGCGCAAGGCCGGCATTATCGCGGTGGATCTGGATGAGGGCGACTTCCTGATCGGCGCTGACATTACCGACGGCAAGCATGACGTGATGCTGTTCTCGGATGCCGGCAAGGCGGTGCGCTTCGATGAGAACGATGTGCGCCCGATGGGCCGTCAGGCACGTGGTGTCCGTGGGATGAACCTCGAGGAGAGCCAGCAAGTCATCGCCATGCTGGTCGCGCCGGCCGAAACCGAGGGCGAAGGTGCCCAGGCGAGTGCTGGCAGCGTGCTGACCGCCACCGAAAATGGCTATGGCAAGCGCACGCCCATCTCGGAATACACCCGCCACGGCCGCGGTACGAAGGGCATGATCGCCATCCAAACCTCCGAGCGTAACGGCAAGGTGGTGGCCGCCGCGCTGGTGGCGCCGGAAGACGAGATCATGCTGATTACCACGGGCGGCGTGCTGATTCGTACACGTGTGGATGAGATCCGCGAGATGGGTCGCGCCACGCAGGGTGTCACGCTCATCTCGGTGGGTGAGGGCAACAAGTTGTCGGGGCTGCAACGTGTGATGGAGTCGGACGCCGAAGGAGCGGATGGTGTTGACGGCGCCGATGCAGTGGATGCCGCGCCGGATGCCGATGCACAGCCGGATGACAGCAGCGAGACATAATTGGAAACATCTTTTGCTTGCCGTTAGGCGCAGTTCTGTCATGATGCCGGACCTGTGCGCGGCAAGGGCTTGGAACTTTTGCGTCACACGCCCGGCCTAAACGCAACGCTTATCTCAAGGGAGCAACAATGCACAAGAGTCTCAAACTCAAACATCTGATCGTGGTGGCTGGTTTCGCTCCGCTGTTCGCGTTCGCGCAGGCTGGCGACGCCGACAAGACGGCTGCCATCAAGGACTTGCTGACGACGATGAATGTCGACGCAGCCATCAAGGGTCAGGGTGAAGTGCTGGCCAACGGCGCTAAGCAGGAAGCCCCGCTGGTGCTGGAGCAGGCGCTGGTCGAGAACAAGACTCTGAACGACAAGCAAAAGCAAGCCGCTGTCGACAAGCTGAAGAAGAACGGCGCTGTGCAGCGCATGACCGACGGCGCGGGCAAGGATTTCGACACGGAAGCCTTCCGCAAGGACGCTCTGCAAGCCCACTACGACTCGCTGGGCAAGTACTACTCGGCTCAGGAAATCAAAGACCTGACCGCATTCCTGAAGACGCCGAGCGGCCAGAAGTTCATGGCTAACCAAGGCAAGGCCATGCAGGACGTGTGGGGTAACGTGATGCAGAAGTACGGCCCGCAAGTCGGCAAGAAGATGCGCGACATGGCTGACAAAGAAGTTGCCGCCGCTTCCAAGTAATTGACCGGCATAGGCGGGCGATCGGGGCCGAATTCCCCACCCCGCCCCGTCGCGCCGCCAGTTGGTGGATAATGGCTGTTTGGGTTTGCGCCCAGACAGCCATTTTTCTTTTGCCCTTCGCCCCATGAACCAAGCGGATCGAGCTCTTCAAGCCAGCCAGGCGCGCGTGTACAACTTTTCGGCAGGTCCGGCAGTGTTGCCGGTCGAGGTGCTGGAGCAGGCGAAAGAGGAGATGGTCTCCTGGCACGGCAGCGGCATGAGCGTGATGGAAATGAGCCATCGCGGCCGCGAGTTTGAGAGCATCCTCGCGGCGGCTTTCGGCGATCTGCGTCAGTTGCTGGCGGTGCCGGACAACTACGAAATCCTCTTCCTGCAAGGCGGCGCCATCGCCGAGAACGCCATCGTGCCGCTGAACCTGATGCGCCGGCTGTCGGCGGATGCACCGAAGGCGGACTATGTCGTCACCGGCACGTGGTCGGTCAAGTCGCAGCAGGAAGCGCGCAAGTACGGTGAGGTGAATATCGCCGCCACTAGTGAAACCGAGCGTTTCCACAAAATTCCGGATGTATCGAGCTGGAAACTGTCGTCCGATGCGGCCTACGTGCACCTGTGCACGAACGAAACCATCGTCGGGGTGGAATACCAGGAAACGCCCGATGTCCGGCAGGCGCATGGGCGTGTGGTGGTGGCTGACGTGTCGAGCCACATCCTTTCGCGACCGATCGATTGGAACGGCTATCAAGTCCTGTACGGCGGCGCGCAGAAGAATATCGGCCCCGCCGGCCTGACGATTGCCATCGTGCGCAAGGATCTGTTGGGCCATGCGCACCCGCTGTGCCCGTCGGCATTCAATTGGCGCCTGGTGGCCGAGAATGGCTCGATGTACAACACGCCGCCCACCTACGCGATCTATATCGCGGGCCTCGTGTTTCAGTGGATCAAGCGTCAGGGCGGCGTCGAGGCATTGGAGACACGCAACATCATCAAATCGAAGATGCTGTACGACTTTATCGACGCCAGCGGCTTCTATCGCAATGAAATTCACCCGACGTGCCGTTCGCGCATGAACGTGCCGTTCTTCCTCAACGACGAATCCCGCAACGAGGCGTTCCTCATGCAGGCGCGCGAGCGCGGGTTGGTGCAGCTCAAGGGCCACAAGTCCGTGGGCGGCATGCGGGCGAGCATCTACAACGCGATGCCGCTGGAAGGGGTAGAGGCGCTGGTCGACTTCATGCGCGAGTTTGAGCGGGCGTCCGCCTAAAGCTGGCCCTCAATCACGGCAGAACATTGCGCGAAGTGCCCGCTTCGCGCGGCAATTTGCAATCCGTTGCCGAACCCGATTCCTACAATGACCAGTCAGACAGACGATACGAAGCAAAACAAGGACGCCGCATTGGCGGCGGAGCTTGCGCCGTTGCGCACGCAGATCGACGCGATCGACAACCAGGTGCTTGCGCTGCTCTCCGACCGCGCCAGGGTGGCGCAGGAAGTGGGCGAGGTGAAGAAGCGTTATTCGTCGCCGGCGTTCCGGCCAGACCGCGAGCTGCAGGTCATCCGCAAGATGCAGTCGGGCAATCCAGGGCCGCTGCATGACGAGAGCATCGCCGCCATCTGGCGCGAGGTGATGTCCGCTTGCCGCGGCCTGGAGCAGGCGCTGCGCATTGGTTACCTTGGCCCGGCGGGCACATTCTCGGAACAGGCGGTGATCGCGCATTTTGGTCACGAGATTCAGCCGCTGCCGTGCCCCAGCATCGACGAGGTGTTCCGTGCAGCGGAGTCCGGCACGGTCGATTGCGGTGTGGTGCCAGTCGAGAATTCGACGGAAGGTGTGGTGTCGCGCACGCTTGATCTGTTTTTGCAGACGTCGCTGAAGATCAGCGGCGAGATTGCGCTGCGGGTGCACCACAACCTGCTGCACAAGACGGGCGACATGTCGCGGGTGAAGGTGGTGCGTGCACATGCGCAGGCACTGGCACAGTGCCAGCGGTGGTTGAACACGAACTATCCGAACCTGCCGCGCGAAGCCGTGTCGAGCAATGCCGAGGCTGCGCGTATGGCCGGCGAGGACGAAACCGTTGCCGCGCTGGCAAGCGTGCAGGCGGCCAACCGCTACGGCCTGCACGTGGTGCGCGCCAATGTGGAAGACGATCCGCACAACCGCACGCGCTTCGTTGTGATCGGCAACTATGAGACGGAGCCGAGCGGGCGTGATCAGACCTCGCTGATTTTGTCGGTGCCGAATGAGGCCGGCGCGGTCTACAAGTTGCTGGCGCCGTTGGCAGAGAACGGCGTGTCGATGTGCCGCTTCGAGTCGCGCCCGGCGCGTAGCGGTGCGTGGGAGTACTACTTCTACGTTGACGTGGAAGGCCATCAGCGTGACCCGCAGGTGGCGCGTGCGCTGGAAAAATTGCGTCACGACGCGGCGTATTTCAAAGTGTTGGGGTCCTATCCCTCGGCACATTGAGGGATTCAAGGCGCTCTGCACGGGCAGAGCGTCCATAACGGAGGAGCACCCCATGTCTTTGCAGTTTGGCCCCGAGTATGTTCGCGCCATCGCCCCCTATGTGGCCGGCAAGCCGATTTCCGAAGTGGCACGCGAGTTTGGTCTGGATGCCGCGCGCATCGTCAAGCTGGCGTCCAACGAAAACCCGCTGGGCATGCCGCAGTCGGCCAAGAACGCGATGGCCGCAGCCGTTGACGAACTGGCGCGCTACCCGGATGCCAACGGCTTCAGTCTGAAGGCCGCGCTGCATGACAAATTTGGCGTGCCGCAAGCGTGGATCACGCTCGGCAACGGCAGCAACGATATTCTCGAACTGGCTGCGCGTGCGCTGGTGTCGCCGGGGCAGGGCGTGATTTACGCGCAGCATTCGTTTGCTGTGTATGCGCTGGCAGCGCAGGAAGTTGGCGCGCGTGCCATCGAAGTGCCCGCCCGCGATTACGGCCACGACCTCGACGCGATGGCTGTGGCCATTACGCCGGACACACGCCTGATCTACATCGCCAATCCGAACAACCCGACCGGCACGTTCCTGTCGTCCGACGAGATCGCTGCGTTCCTGGCCAAGGTGCCGCCGACGGTCGTGGTGGTGTTGGACGAGGCGTACAACGAATTCCTCAAGCCAGAGCAGCAGTACGACTCCACCGCGTGGGTGCGCCAGTATCCGAATCTGCTGGTGTCGCGCACGTTCTCCAAGGCGTACGGGCTGGCTGGCCTGCGTGTTGGCTACGGCATTGCGCAGCCGCAGTTGACCGACCTGCTCAACCGCATTCGCCAGCCGTTCAACGTGAATAGCTTGGCGCAGGCGGCTGCCGTGGCGGCGCTCAATGATGCGGAGTTCCTGCGTCAATCCGCCGAGCTGAACGCCGCCGGCTATGTGCAATTGACTGAAGCGTTTGATCGCCTCGGCTTGCAGTATGTCCCGTCGTCGGGCAACTTCGTGCTGGTTCGCGTGGGTGATGACAACAGCGCCGGTGCGCGTGTGAACGTTGCGTTGCTCAAGCAGGGTGTGATCGTGCGTCCGGTCGGCAACTACGGCTTGCCGCAATGGCTGCGCATCAGCATCGGCCTGACGGAAGAGAACGCCACCTTCATCGACGCGCTGGAAGTGGCGCTGGCGCAAGAAAAAGCCGCCGCGTAACTTCTGTCGCAACCCCCGCCGTGCCCTGGTTGGGGCCTCGGGCGCCGTGCACATCGGGCTACAATGCCGCTTTGCTTTTTTCTGGCAGGGCGGTGTTGTGGCCTCTTCTTTTTCCAGTTCCCGGTTGGTGGTTGTCGGCGTGGGCCTGATTGGCGGTTCGTTGGCGCTGGGGTTGCGTCGCGCGGGCGTGGTCAGGCATGTCGTGGGTGTCGGGCGGTCGGCCGCGTCGCTGGAGGCGGCGATCCGGCTGGGCGTGATCGACGAAGCCCTGCCGATGGAAGAGGCTGTGCGCGGCGCCGACATGGTCGTGCTGTGCGCGCCGGTGGCGCAGACGTTGCCGCTGCTGCTCGCCATGCAGCCACACCTTGGCCCGGATACGATCGTCACGGACGCCGGTAGCACCAAGTCTGACGTCATCATGGCCGCGAAGACGGCATTGGGCGACCAGGTCAGCCAGTTTGTGCCGGCGCACCCGATTGCCGGCCGTGAGCTGAATGGCGTGGAAGCCGCGCTGGCCGATCTCTACGTCGGCAAGAAGACCGTGCTGTGCCCGCTGCAGGAAAACCGGCGCAGCGATGTCGCCCGCGTGCAGGCAATGTGGGAAGCGGCGGGTGCGTATTGCCACATCATGTCGGCCGTGCAACACGATGCCGTGTTTGCTGCCGTCAGCCACCTGCCGCATGTGCTGTCGTACGCGCTGGTCGCGCAAATCATCAATGCTGAAGACGGTGCGCTCAAGCTCGATTTTGCTGGCGGCGGCTTTCGCGATTTCACACGCATCGCCGCCTCGTCGCCCGAGATGTGGCGCGACATCTGCTTGTCGAACCGCGAAGCGCTGCTGCGCGAGTTGAATACCTACGAAGCGGTGATCGGCCGCATGAAGACAATGATTGCCGAGCGCGATGGCGCTTCGCTCGAACGCGTGTTCCGCCGCGCCAGCGAAGCACGCCTGGCGTGGCCGCAGCGCGTGGCACCGACTACCCAACCCGAATAACGTTTGTTTTGAACTGACTGGATTCATGGAACATCTCGACGTCGGTCCGCTGAAGACGGCGCGCGGCACCATCAAGCTGCCGGGCTCAAAGAGCATCTCCAATCGCGTGCTGCTGTTGGCCGCACTCGCGCAGGGCGAAACCATCGTGCGCGACTTGCTCGACTCCGACGACACGCGCATCATGCTGGATGCGCTCGGCAAGCTCGGCGTCTCGGTCGAGGGCCTGGGCGGAAACGACAATCGCGCCTACCGTGTCACCGGCACCGGCGGCCGCTTTCCCGTCAAATCGGCTGATCTGTTCATGGGCAACGCCGGCACGGCCATCCGCCCGCTGACCGCAGCGCTCGCGCTGCAAGGCGGTGAGTACACGCTGCACGGCGTGCCGCGCATGCACGAACGCCCGATTGGCGACTTGGTCGACGGCCTGCGTCAAGTCGGTGCGCGTATCGACTACACCGGCAACGAGGGCTATCCGCCGCTGGCGATCCACGCTGCGCCGGTCAAGATCGACGCACCGATCCGCGTGCGCGGCGATGTGTCGAGCCAGTTCCTGACAGCCTTGCTGATGACGCTGCCGCTGGTCGAGTCTGCTGGCAGCGTCGTGATCGAGGTCGTCGGCGAGTTGATCTCCAAACCCTACATTGAGATCACGCTGAACCTGATGGCGCGCTTTGGCGTGCAGGTCGGGCGCGACGGCTGGGCGTCGTTCACGGTGCCGACCGGTATCACTTACAAGGCGCCGGGCGAGATCTTTGTAGAAGGCGACGCTTCGTCGGCATCGTACTTTCTGGCGGCCGGCGCACTTGGCGGCGGGCCGGTGCGCGTGGAGGGCGTCGGTATGTCCAGCATCCAGGGCGACGTCCGCTTTGCCGATGCGCTCAACCGCATGGGTGCCAACGTCATGGCCGGCGGCAACTGGATCGAAGTGCGCGGCGTCGAGCGCGACGACGGCAAGCTGCACGCGGTCGAGTTGGATTGCAACCACATTCCCGACGCGGCAATGACGCTGGCTGTGGCGGCCCTGTTTGCCGACGGCACTACGACCCTCACCAACATCGCAAGCTGGCGCGTCAAGGAGACCGACCGCCTGAGCGCCATGGCTACCGAGCTGCGCAAGCTCGGCGCCGAGGTGGAAGAGGGCGCCGACTACATTCGCGTGACGCCTCCGTCGCAATGGACCCGGCCCGCCGGCGGTATTGATACCTACGATGACCATCGCATGGCGATGGCCTTCTCGCTGGCCGCGTTCGGCCCGGTGCCGGTGCGCATCAACGATCCGCGTTGCGTCGCCAAGACGTTTCCCGAATATTTCACAGCGTTTGGCGGCATTACCGCCTGAAACGCAATTAACCGCCAGTACTTCAAACATGCCTGACGTTGCTGCTTCCATGCCGTATCCCGTCATCACCATCGACGGTCCGACCGCATCCGGTAAGGGCACCGTCGCCCATCAGGTCGCGGATTTGCTCGGTTTTCACCTGCTGGACAGCGGGTCGTTGTATCGTTTGGTGGCGCTTGCCAGCATGCGCGAGAACGTCGATGAGCATGATGTTGACAGCCTTGTACGCATCGCGAGCTCGCTGGATGTGCGCTTTAAGGCAGACCACATCTGGCTCAAGGGCGAAGATGTGAGCTTGGCATTACGTCACGAATCGGTTGGCAACCAAGCCTCGGCCATCGCCGTGCATGGGGCGGTGCGTGAGGCGCTGCATGCTCGTCAGCGTGCGTTCCTGGAGGCACCCGGCCTTGTGGCCGACGGCCGCGACATGGGCACGGTGGTTTTCCCTGAAGCGGTGCTCAAGGTGTTCCTCACGGCAAGCGTGCAGGCACGCGCCGAGCGACGCTATAAACAATTGATTGCAAAGGGTTTTTCTGCTACAGTGGAAAGTCTTTCGCAGGACTTGGAAGCGCGTGATTTGCGGGATCGCACCCGCAGCGTCGCGCCGCTGCGTCCGGCGCAAGGTGCGCGGCAACTGGATTCTTCCGACATGACGGTCGATGAAGTGGTCGCGCAGGTATTGGACTGGTACCGGCAGGTGCAGGGCGCCAACAAGGCGAACTGAATCGGCTGAGCTGGTCCGTCGGTGCCGGTCGCATATTGCTGCCGGCGGTTGTTCAACTCGTAACCCCGCATGCGCGTGTCTTCGCCAATTGAGCGAAAGCTGTGCGAGGCATGTTCTGCGGATGCTTATTTTTATGTCCCAAACTAACGAATCTTTTGCCGCCCTGTTCGAAGAGTCGATCGCCCGTTCCAATATGAAGGCGGGTGAAGTGATCTCTGCGGAAGTTGTGCGTATCGACCACAACTTCGTCGTTGTGAACGCGGGCCTGAAGTCCGAAGCATTTGTTCCGGTCGAAGAATTCCTGAACGACCAGGGCGAGCTGGAAGTGCAAGTCGGCGACTACGTTTCGGTCGCGATCGACGCACTGGAAAACGGCTACGGCGACACCATCCTGTCGCGCGACAAGGCCAAGCGCCTGGCTTCGTGGCTGAACCTTGAGAAGGCACTGGAATCCGGCGAGATCATCTCCGGTACCGTGACCGGCAAGGTGAAGGGCGGCCTGACCGTCATGGTCAACGGTATTCGTGCATTCCTGCCGGGTTCGCTCGTCGACGTGCGTCCCATCAAGGACACCACGCCGTACGAAGGCAAAACCCTCGAATTCAAGGTCATCAAGCTGGACCGCAAGCGCAACAACGTTGTGCTGTCGCGCCGTGCCGTGGTTGAAGCCACGCTGGGCGAAGAGCGTCAAAAGCTGATGGAAACGCTCAAGGAAGGCGCGATCGTCAACGGTATCGTCAAGAACATCACCGACTACGGCGCGTTCGTGGATCTGGGTGGCATCGACGGTCTGCTGCACATCACCGACCTGGCATGGCGTCGTGTGCGTCACCCGAGCGAAGTGCTGTCGGTTGGCCAGGAAATCACCGCCAAGATCCTCAAGTTCGACCAAGAAAAGAACCGCGTCTCGCTGGGCGTGAAGCAACTCGGCGAAGATCCGTGGGTCGGCATCTCGCGCCGCTACCCGCAAGGCACTCGCCTGTTCGGCAAGGTGACCAACCTGACCGATTACGGCGCGTTCGTTGAGATCGAAGCCGGCATCGAAGGTCTGGTGCACGTGTCGGAAATGGACTGGACCAACAAGAACGTTGCTCCGTCCAAGGTTGTCCAGTTGGGCGACGAAGTCGAAGTCATGGTGTTGGATATCGACGAAGACAAGCGTCGTATCAGCCTGGGCATGAAGCAGTGCAAGGCCAACCCGTGGGATGATTTCGCGCGCAACCAGAAGAAGGGCGACAAGCTGGCTGGCCAGATCAAGTCGATCACCGACTTCGGCGTGTTCATCGGTCTGCCGGGCGGCATCGACGGCCTGGTGCACCTGTCGGACCTGTCGTGGCAAGAAACCGGCGAAGAAGCCGTTCGCAAGTACAAGAAGGGCGACGAAGTGGAAGCCGTTGTGCTGGCCATCGACGTCGACAAGGAACGCATCTCGCTGGGTATCAAGCAACTGTCGGGCGACCCGTTCAACAACTTCATCTCGACCAACGACAAGGGCTCGATCGTGCAGGTTACGATCAAGGCCGTTGATCCGAAGGGCGCCGTGGTGCAGTTGGCTGACGACGTGGAAGGCTACCTGCGTGCCTCGGAAATCTCGAGCGACCGCGTGGAAGATGCCCGCAACGTGCTGAAGGAAGGCGAAACGATGACCGCGATGATCGTCAACATCGATCGCAAGTCGCGCAACATCAACGTTTCCATCAAGGCTAAGGACAGCGCCGACCAACAGGAAGCGATGCAGAAGTTCTCGGCGGATACCGGCGCAGCTGGTACCACGAACCTCGGCGCGCTGCTGAAGGCCAAGATGAACGAGACCAATCAGTAAGCATCTACCGGGTCGACCCTAAAGAACGACGAGGACGCGCGCACGATGCCCATGACCAAGTCCGAACTCGTGGAAAAGCTGGCCGCCCGCTTTCCGCAGCTTTTGCTGCGCGATGCGGACATCGCGGTCAAGACGATCCTGGATGCGATGTCCGACGCCCTGGCGGACGGCCACCGCATCGAGATCCGCGGATTCGGGAGTTTCGGTCTGAATCGTCGTCCGCCGCGTGTCGGTCGCAACCCCAAGTCCGGCGAGAAGGTGCTGGTGCCCGAGAAACGGGTGCCGCACTTCAAGGCCGGCAAGGAATTGCGCGAGCGGGTCGACCGCAGCCTGGAGCGACAAGGCGAGCCTTCTTCGGAGGGCGAGCCTGCCGTGTCGCTCGCGGCTGTAAAGGCTGCTCGACAGGTCGACAGCGCCCGTCAGGCTGCCGGTTTTCCGGTAGAGACGGCGGTGCCGCTGGTCATGGCGCGCTGAGCCTAGGTAGCATTTGGTAGTTTCAGGAACGCCCCGCTTGCCGGGGCGTTTTTTATTCCGGCGATGCTTGAGTACTGGCAAGCCTTGCGTGGCTGGCCGCCATATGAATCCGCTACAATGCGGCACAACATGGTAATCGTGCCGCCAATTGCGCCATATCCGGCTGTTGCACCGCCGCCCGTTTCCGAATCCGCATGAAATTTCTCGTCTGGGTCATCCGCGTCCTGTTGTTTGTGCTGCTCTTTGTGCTGGCACTGCACAACACGGCGGAAGTCTCGCTCGTGCTGCCGTTTGGCGTGCTCTGGCATGCGCCGTTGATCCTGATTGCGCTCGTATTCTTCGTCGCCGGTATCTTGCTGGCCATGCTGGCGATGGCACCGCGTGTGATGCGGCATCGCTTCACGGCAAGCCGGCTGCGCCGCCAGATCGGTCGCATGAAGAAGGACGAAGAGGTGCCCGAGGTGTCGACGCCCGTCGTTGCCGATTCTCCGTATCACGTTCCCGGCCCCAAGGTCTGACGCATGGATTTTGATCTCTGGTGGCTGTTGGCCATCCCCCTGGTGTTTGGCTTGGGCTGGGTGGCGGCTCGGCTCGACGCCCGCCAACTGCGCACCGAGCAATCGTCGCTGCCGCGCTCGTATTTCAAGGGGCTGAATTTCCTGCTCAACGAGCAACCGGACAAAGCCATCGACGCCTTCATTGAAGTTGCGCGTCTGGACCCGGAGACCACCGAGCTGCACTTTGCGCTCGGCAGCCTGTTCCGCCGTCGTGGTGAGACCGAACGTGCCATCCGCGTCCACCAGAACCTGGTCAACCGCCCCGATCTGCCTCCCAACGAGCGCGATCACGCGCTGTTTGAACTCGGCCAGGATTTCTTGCGCGCAGGTCTGCTGGATCGCGCCGAAGAATCCCTGCGTATGCTGATGGAAGGCACGTTTGCCGAGCCGGCCAAGCGTGTGCTGCTGGAGTTGTACGAGGTTGAGAAGGAATGGCGCAAGGCCATTGACGCGGCACGTGAGCTGCAGAAGCTGCAGGGCAAGGATTACGCCGTGCAGATTGCGCAATTCTGCTGCGAGGTCGCGCAGGAGGCGCTCCAGCGCAAGGATGTGCCGACGGCGGTCGAATGGCTGGAACGTGCGCTGCAGGAGAACCCCAAGAACGTGCGCGCCACCATCCAGTTGGGCGATGTGGCGCAAGGTCAGGGTGATCTTGAAGGCGCCATCAAGCGTTGGCGCGGCATCGAGCAGCAGAACACGGCGTTCCTGCCGCTGGTGGCCGAACGGCTGATGAAGGCGTACACGCAGCTTGGGCGTGCTGCGGAGGGGCTCGCCTGGTTGCGCTCCAAGATGGACGCGCGCTTAGGGCCCGAACTGCTCGATACGGTCTACAAATACGAGTTGGATGTGCACGGTATCGACGATGCTGTGGCGCTGATGCGCGACCAGATCCGTCGTCAGCCATCGTTAATGGCGTTGACGCGGCTGGTGGAGGCCGAAGCGTCGCGCGCGTCCGAGGCGGTTGGCCATGACGTGCCGGCGATGGCTGATGCGACCGAAAGCGCGCTGGCTGATCCGGTCGAGGCAGGCAGCAATGCTGATATCCAGCGCGCGCAGGATCTTGGCGCCATTCGCGATCTGCTGCAAAGTCGTACGCGCAACCTCGCGCGCTACACCTGCCAGGAGTGCGGTTTCCGTGCGCGTCTGTTCTATTGGCAATGCCCCGGCTGCAACCGCTGGGAAACGTATGCCCCGCGCCGTACCGAGACGCTCGGCGGCAGCGGTGGCGCCAGCATGTAATTCAGTCTGGCGCGGTGTGTTTGCAGCGACCGCGCTGGCGCATTTTTAATCTTTGAAGTGTTCGTATGAAAATCACCATCATCGGTAGCGGTTATGTCGGTCTGGTCACCGGCGCGTGTCTGGCAGAGCTGGGCAACGATGTGTTCTGCCTCGACGTCGACCAGAAGAAAATCGACCTGCTCAACGCCGGCGGCGTGCCCATCTACGAACCGGGCCTGAAGGAGCTGATCGAGCGCAACCGTTCGGCTGGCCGTATCCAGTTTTCGACCGACGTGGCTGCCAGCGTGGCGCACGGCGATGTGCAGTTCATCGCTGTCGGTACGCCGCCCGATGAAGATGGCTCTGCCGACCTGAAGTATGTGCTGGCGGCCGCCCGCAACATCGCCCAGCACATGACCGGCTTCAAGGTGATCGTCGACAAGTCGACGGTGCCCGTTGGCACTGGCGACAAGGTGCGCGCTGCTGTGGTCGAAGTGCTGGCCACGCGCGGTAAGTCGGACATCGGCTTCTCCGTGGTATCGAACCCCGAATTCCTGAAGGAAGGCGCTGCGGTGGATGACTTCATGCGCCCGGACCGCATCGTGCTCGGCACCTATGGCGATACCGATGGCCTGCGCGCCAAGGCGATCATGCGCACGCTCTATGCGCCGTTCAACCGCAACCATGAGCGCACTTTCTACATGGACGTGCGCTCTGCCGAGTTCACCAAGTACGCCGCCAACTCGATGCTGGCCACGCGCATCTCGTTCATGAACGAGATGGCCAATCTGGCCGACAAGGTGGGCGCCGACATCGAACTCGTGCGGCTTGGCATTGGCTCTGACCCGCGCATCGGCTACAGCTTCCTCTACGCCGGCACCGGCTACGGCGGCTCGTGCTTCCCGAAGGATGTGCAGGCGCTGGTGCGCACAGCGCAGGAATATGGCCAGACGCTGCATG
Organism: uncultured Ralstonia sp.; assembly: GCA_963512445.1. Taxonomy (GTDB): domain Bacteria; phylum Pseudomonadota; class Gammaproteobacteria; order Burkholderiales; family Burkholderiaceae; genus Ralstonia. The sequence continues at coordinate 110,044 of CAUPMS010000012.1, read as the reverse complement.
TGCTGGAGGCCGTCGAGGCCGTCAACGACAAGCAGAAGGAAGTGCTGGTCAGCAAGATCGAAGACCGCATGGGCGCTGACCTGACCGGGCGCGTCTTCGCCATCTGGGGCCTGGCCTTCAAGCCGAACACCGACGACATGCGCGAGGCGCCGAGCCGCAACCTTATCGCGGCGCTGCTCTCGCGCGGTGCGCGCGTGCAGGTGTACGACCCAGTCGCGATGGAAGAAGCCCGCCATGCACTGGCGCTGGATCTTTCTGCGGAACAGTTGGAACGTGTGACGTTCTGCGCCGGTCAGATGGACGCGCTCAAGAACGCCGACGCGCTGGTCATCGTGACCGAGTGGAAGGCGTTTCGCAGCCCGGACTTCAACGCCGTGAAGGCCCTGTTGAAGACGCCGATGGTGTTCGACGGCCGCAACCTGTTCGAGCCGCAAGCCATGCGGGAAGCAGGCTTTGAATACCAGGCCATCGGGCGCTCCACCCAATCGTAATCACCGAGACCCTCCGGCTGCTGCCGACGCTCCAGACCCATGACCACGCTCGCTTCCGAACAGATCCACGCCGCCCGCATTCTCGTGGTCGGCGACATGATGCTCGACCGTTACTGGTTTGGAGACGTCGATCGGATTTCGCCTGAAGCGCCAGTGCCTGTCGTACAGATCAAGCGCCAGGACGAGCGCCTGGGCGGTGCCGCCAACGTGGCACGCAACATTGCGGCGCTCGGCGCACAGGCGGGCATGCTCGGTGTGATTGGTGACGACGAGCCCGGCCGCAGCATCGAGACGCTGCTTGGAGAGAGCCACGTTACTGGGCATTTGCATCGCGACCCCGCGGTCAACACGACGATCAAGCTGCGCGTGCTGGCACGCCAGCAGCAATTGATTCGCGTCGATTTCGAGAACGCGCCCACGCACGAAGTGCTGATGTCGGTGCTTGACCGTTTCGGCACGCTGGTGTCACAGCACGACGTGGTGGTGCTGTCGGACTACGGCAAGGGCGGTCTCACGCACGTCGGCAAGATGATCGAGGCGTCGCGTCACGCAGGCCGCCGCGTGCTGGTCGACCCGAAGGGCGATGACTATTCGCGCTACAAGGGCGCAACCATGATCACGCCCAATCGCGCCGAGATGCGCCAGGTGGTCGGCTCGTGGAAGTCGGAGCAAGACCTGACCATCCGCGCGCAGAATTTGCGCCGCGAACTGCAGCTCGAAGCGCTGCTGCTCACGCGTTCGGAAGAGGGCATGACGCTCTACACCGAGCACGAAGTGCTGCATGTGTCAGCTCAGGCGCGCGAGGTGTTCGACGTGTCGGGCGCGGGCGACACCGTCATCGCAACGCTGGCCACGCTGCTGGGCGCGGGCGCCAACATCAAGGAAGCCGTGCAGTATGCGAACCGCGCGGGCGGCATCGTGGTCGGCAAGCTGGGCACGGCAGTTGTCACCCACGCAGAACTCTTCAACTGATCATCTGATCAACGGATCATGACCATCATCGTCACCGGCGCGGCTGGCTTTATCGGCGCCAACATCGTCAAGGGCCTGAACGCGCGCGGCGAGACCGACATCATCGCCGTCGACAACCTCACGCGGGCCGACAAATTCAAGAACATCGTCGACTGCCAGATCAGCGACTACCTGGACAAGACCGATTTTGTCGAACGCTTTGCGCGCGGCGATTTCGGCAAGGTCCGCGCGATCTTCCACGAAGGCGCGTGTTCCGACACCATGGAGACCGACGGCCGCTACATGATGGAGAACAACTACCGCTATTCGCTGGCGGTGATGCGCGCCTGCCTGGATCAGGGCGTGCAGTTCCTCTATGCCTCGTCGGCAGCCACGTACGGCGCGTCGGAAACCTTCCGCGAAGAGCCCGAGTTCGAGCGCCCGCTCAACGTGTACGGCTACTCCAAGCTGCTGTTCGATCAGGTCGTGCGTCGTGTCATGCCGACGGCGCTGTCGCAAATCGTCGGCTTCCGCTACTTCAACGTGTACGGCCCGCGCGAGCAGCACAAGGGCCGCATGGCTTCGGTGGCGTTCCACAACTTCAACCAGTTCCGCAGCGAAGGTACGGTCAAGCTGTTCGGGGAGTACAACGGCTACCCGCAAGGCGGCCAGATGCGTGACTTCGTGTCGGTGGAAGACGTGGTGAAGGTCAACCTGTTCTTCTTCGACAATCCGGACAAGTCGGGCATCTTCAACTTGGGTACGGGGCGTGCGCAGCCGTTCAACGATATCGCCACGACGGTGGTGAACACGTTGCGCGGCGCTGAAGACAAGCCGGCGCTTTCCACTGAAGAGTTGGCGCAGGAAGGTCTGATCGAATATGTGAAGTTTCCCGATGCCTTGCGCGGCAAGTATCAGTGCTTTACGCAGGCCGATCAGTCGCGACTGCGTGCGGCGGGCTATACGGCACCCTTCCTGACGGTGCAGGAAGGTGTTGAGCGCTACTGCCAGTGGCTTTTGAAGCAGCCGGCCTGAAACCGCAAATCAGACAGTACGTGACTTTTTGTCGGCGCGCTGCAGCATCGCCAGGATGCTCTTTAAGATGTGTCGAAACCGCCACCCGATGTGGCGGTTTTTTATTCCCTATCCCAAGGAGGCACACATGTTGAAGAAGCTTTTGTCCGTTGTACTGGTGTCGCTGTCGATGTTGTCGGCTGCGTGGGCGGCGGTGGATGTGAACACCGCGGATCACGCCGCGTTGGAGACGTTGTCCGGCGTCGGCCCGAAGCGTTCTAAATCCATCATTGAAGAGCGCACCAAGAACGGCCCGTACAAGGATGCCGCCGACTTCAAGGCGCGCGTATCCGGCATTGGCGACAAGACGCTCTCCAAGCTGGAAAACGAAGGGTTGACGTTCGGTGCGCCCGCACCGGCACCGGCTGCTGCCAAGAAGGACGGCAAGGACGCAAAGAAAAAGTAAGCGCCCTGGTCACCCATGTTGACAACGCCCCGTTCGAGCGGGGCGTTTTGCCATGTGCGGGGGAGGGGTTTGGGCTGCATTACAATGGCTTGATTCCCGTCCCTCACGCATCATGGCCTATCTCACCATCGAAGACACCATCGGCAATACGCCGCTGGTCCAGCTCCAGCGCATTCCCGGCGAAGGCAATGCGCGCCGCGGCAATGTCATTCTCGGCAAGCTTGAGGGCAACAACCCGGCTGGTTCGGTCAAGGATCGCCCCGCGCTGTCCATGATCAAGCACGCCGAGGCGCGTGGCCGCATCAAGCCGGGCGACACGCTCATCGAAGCCACGTCGGGCAACACCGGCATTGCGCTGGCCATGGTGGCTGCCGTGCGTGGCTACAAGATGGTGCTGATCATGCCGGAAGACTTGTCGGTGGAGCGCCGCCAGAGCATGGCTGCCTACGGGGCAGAGATCATCCTCACGCCGGTCAAGGGCGGCATGGAATACGCACGCGACTTGGCCGACGCGATGGAGAAGGAGGGCAAGGGCGTCATCCTTGACCAGTTCGCCAACCCGGACAACCCGCTCGCGCATTACGAGACCACCGGCCCTGAGCTGTGGCGCGACACCGAAGGCCGCATCACGCATTTCGTCTCGGCGATGGGCACAACGGGCACGATCACCGGCGTCTCGCGCTTTCTGAAAGAGAAGAATGCGGCCATCCAGATCGTCGGTGCGCAGCCGGAAGAGGGCTCGCGCATTCCGGGCATCCGCAAGTGGCCCGAGGCGTACATGCCGAAGATCTACGATCCGAAGTTCATCGATCGCACCGAGCCCGTGAGCCAGTCCGACGCCGAACACATGGCACGTCGCATGGCGCGCGAAGAAGGCATTTTCTGCGGTATCTCGGCGGCCGGCGCATTGTGCGTGGCGCTGCGGATTGCCGAAGAAGTCGAGAACGCGACGATCGTGTTCGTGGTGTGTGACCGCGGTGATCGCTACCTGTCGACGGGTGTGTTCCCGGCCTGACGGCTCGCAGCATCGCCATGAAAAAAGCGCAGCTTCGGCTGCGCTTTTTGTTTGCGTGGACGGCGAATCAACCTTGCATCGCTTGCCGCACCGCCTGGCCCAGTTCGTACACGGCGGCCGCGTAGAAGAAGCTGCGGTTGTAGCGCGTGAGCACGTAGAAGTTGCGCAGGCCGACGCGATATTCGGTCGGCTGGCCGGGGGTGGGCAGATCGATCATCAACACCTCGGTCTCCTGCTCGCGCGCGGTATCCACGCCCGGTGCCAGCGCAAGGCCTGCGCGCGTGAGCTTGGACAGCGTCATGCGCGGATACGGCTGGCCGTCGGCCGCTGCTGCCGCAATACCCTGGCTGTCCGCATCGCCGGCAATGTTCCACATCACGGGGCGGCTCGGTTCCCAGCCGTGCATCTGCAGGAAGCGTGCGACGCTGCCGATGGCATCCACCGCACTGTTGCGCAGGTCGATGTGGCCGTCGTGGTCGTAGTCGATGGCATATTCGCGGATGCTGGTCGGCATGAACTGCGGAATGCCGACCGCGCCCGCATACGAGCCCAGCACCGAGAACGCGTCCGTGCCGGTGTCGCGGCACCAGAGCAGGAAGTCCTTGAGCTGGTTGCGGAACATCGTGCTGCGGTCTTCGCGGTTGGGCGTGTCGGGGTAATCGAAGGCCAGCGTGGACAGCGCATCCATCACGCGGAAGTTGCCCATGTCGCGGCCGTAGATGGTCTCCACGCCCAGGATGCCGACGATCACGTCTGCCGGTACCCCGAATTCCTTCTCAGCGCGGCGCAGCGTATCGCCGTATTGCTGCCAGAAGCGGACACCGGCGTTGATGCGAATTGGTTCGATGAAGCGGCCGCGATAGGCCGTCCAGCTGCGGCGCGCGGGCGTGGCCGGCGGCAGGATCAGGCGCGCGACCGTGGCGGAATAGGCCGTGCCCGCAAACAACGTATCGAGCGTTGCCCGGTCAAAATTGTATTGGCCGACCAGCATGCCGATGAAGGCCTGCGTCTGCGGGTTGTTGCGGTAGCGGTCGGGGTCGATCTCTTCTTCATGCACCGCGACGCGGCGCTTGAGCGACTTGGCGGCCTTTTTGGCAGCCAGCGAGAGCGCGGGAAAAGAGAGCGCGGAGAGCGCTGCGCCAGCCACCAGGGCGCGCAATACGGGACGACGGAAAGAAGGCGATTGGCTCATGGGCAGGCTTCAAACGGGATCGGGGCATTGTAGCGGATGCATCTGTTGGATCGCCCTGGGCGCGCGGCGTTGTCGCATAGCCGTGCTAACGTAGCGGCTGGAGACACTGAAGCACACCGGATCACAACAACATGGCGACCGGCCTCTACACGCATCCCGAATTCCTCCGGCACGAGATGGGCCCGCACCATCCCGAATGTCCAGACCGCCTGCGCGCGATCGAAGATCAGTTGATCGCCAGCCGCATCGAAGACCTGCTCGTCCCTTGCGAGGCGCCGCCCGCCACCGAGGCGCAGCTGTGCCGCGTCCATCGCACTGAATACGTGCGTGAGCTCGTGGCCAGCGTGCCGATTGCCGGCTATACGCCGATCGACCCCGACACCTCGATGAACCCGCACACCTACATGGCTGCAGTGCTGGCGGCGGGTGCGGCGGTGGATGCCACCGACAAGGTCATCGCCGGTGAGCTGGAGAACGCCTTCTGCAGCGTGCGCCCGCCTGGCCATCATGCCGAGCCCGGCCGTGCGATGGGCTTCTGCTTCTTCAACAATGTGGCCGTGGCTGCGCGCCATGCGTTGGAGCATCACGGCTTGCAGCGCGTGGCGATCGTCGATTTTGATGTGCACCACGGCAATGGCACCGAGGCCGCGTTCATCGACGAGCCGCGCGTGATGATGTGCAGCATCTTCCAGCACCCGTTCTATCCATATTCGGGCACCGAGGCGGTGGCGGCCAACATGGTCAACATCCCGCTGCCGGCATACACCAACGGCCTGACCGTGCGCGAGGTGGTAGAAACGATCTGGCTGCCGCGCCTGGAGGCGTTCCAGCCTGAAATGCTGTTCATCTCCGCCGGTTTCGATGCTCACCGCGAAGATGATCTCGGTCAGATGGGCCTGGTCGAAGCCGACTACGCCTGGATCACGCAACAGCTCATGCAACTGGCGCGCACGCACGCCAAGGGCCGCATCGTGAGTTGCCTGGAGGGCGGCTACAACCTCAGCGCGCTGGGCCGCAGCGTGGTCGCCCACGTCAAGGCGCTTGCCGAGTTGTAGGTGTTAGGCGGCGGATGGTGACGAATCGTCGATGTCATTCGAAAAAGTAATAAAGACATCGTTAAAGAATCGTTCCTCGCATGTAGGGCCTGCCTTACACTAACGCCTCATTCAAACAAAAAAGAGACGGCAACGGCCTGGCACCAGGGCGGTTGCCGTTTTTGTATGTACGCATGATCGAACTCAAGGGGATATCGCAGCACTTCCGGGGGGCGGGCGGCAACGACGTCCACGCGCTGCGCGACGTCGACCTCGCCATCGACCGCGGCGAAGTCTTCGGCATCATCGGCCGCAGCGGCGCGGGCAAGAGCACGCTGGTGCGCGTCATTAACCTGCTGAACAAGCCGACCTCCGGTACCGTCACTGTGGCGGGCCAGAACCTCACCGCACTGAACGCTGACGGGCTGCGTCAGGCGCGCCGCAAGATCGGCATGATCTTCCAGCACTTCAATCTGCTGTCGTCGCGCACGGTGTATGACAACGTGGCGCTGCCGCTGGAACTGGCTGGCACGTCGCGCGAGCGTATCCGCGAGATCGTGCTGCCGCTGCTGGAATTGGTTGGCCTGGCCGCACACAAGGACCGCTACCCCGCGCAGATTTCCGGTGGGCAGAAGCAGCGTGTCGGCATTGCCCGCGCACTGGCGAGCCAGCCGGATGTGCTGCTCTCCGACGAAGCCACCTCCGCGCTGGACCCGGAGACGACGCGCTCGATTCTCGACCTGCTGCGCAAGATCAATCGTGAACTCGGCCTGACCATCGTGCTGATCACGCACCAGATGGAAGTCATCAAGCAGGTGTGCGACCGCGTGGCGGTGCTCGACGCCGGCCGCGTGGTGGAACTTGGCCGCGTGATCGACGTATTCCTGAAGCCGAGCCACGACGTGACGCGCGCGCTCATCGGCGAGGTGATCTCGCAAGAGCTGCCGCCTTCCGTGCTGGCGCGGGTGGAAAGCCGCCTCACAGCACGTGAGCAGGGTGGACGTGACCACCTGTTCCGCCTCGCCTTTACCGGCGCGGGCGTGGACCAGCCAGTGCTGGCCCAGGCGATCCGCAACTACGGGCTCGACTTCAACATCCTGCACGGCCACATCGACGAGATTCAGGGCCAGGCCTTTGGCTCGCTGGCGATCCTGGCTTCCGGTGAAACGGCCGATATCAACAACGCCATGAACTTCCTGCGCGAGCAAGGCGTTGTGGTCGAGGAGATCAACCATGTGGTCTGACATGACCGATCTGTTCCTGCCCGCGTTCTGGGAAACGCTCGCCATGGTGGGCGTGTCTGGCGGCATCGGTGCGCTGTTCGGCGTGCCGCTGGGTGTGCTGCTATATCTGACGACGTCGGGTGGCGTGCTGTCGGCGCCGGTGTTCAACCGCGTGGCGGGTGTCGTCGTCAATGCCGTGCGCTCGGTGCCGTTCATCATTCTGTTGGTCGCGGTGATTCCATTCACGCGTCTGCTGGCTGGCTCGTCCATTGGCACCGCCGCGGCCATCGTGCCGCTGACGATTGCGGCGATTCCTTTTGTCGCACGTTTGGTGGAAACCGCGTTGCGCGAAGTAGACCGCGGCCTGATCGAAGCGGCCCAATCGATGGGCGCGACCACCGGCCAGCTTGTCTGCAAGGTGCTGCTGCCTGAGGCCATGCCCGGCATCCTCGCCGGTTTGACGATCACGTTCGTCAGCCTGGTCGGCTACTCGGCCATGGCCGGCACCATTGGTGGCGGTGGCCTGGGCGACCTGGGCATCCGCTACGGCTATCAGCGCTATGAATCGGACATCATGCTGGCGGTCGTCGTCATCCTGATCGTCTTCGTGCAGGCGGTGCAATCCACGGGCGATTGGCTCGTGCGCCGCCTGAGCCATCGCTAATCATTTAATCGACAGACAAAACGAGGAAACACAATGAATCGTCGTCAACTGCTGCAATGGTCTGCGAGCCTTGGTGCCGCGCTGGCACTGGTCGCAGGCAGCGCCCTGGCGCAGAGCAAGCCGATCAAGATCGGCGTGACCGCCGGCCCGCACGCCGAGATCATGGAAGAAGTGAAGAAGGTCGCCGAGAAGGATGGCCTGAAGCTCCAGATCGTCGAGTTCAACGACTACATCCAGCCGAACGCCGCGCTCGCCGCCGGTGATCTGGATGCCAACAGCTATCAGCACCAGCCGTATCTGGACGACCAGATCGCCACACGCGGCTACAAGTTCGTGAGCATCGGCCAGACCATCACGTTCCCGATGGGCATCTACTCGAAGAAGATCAAGTCGCTGAAGGACCTGAAGGACGGCGCGCGCTTCGGCTTGCCGAACGACCCGACCAACGGCGGCCGCGCGCTTCTGCTGCTGCAGTCGCAAGGCGTGATCAAGCTCAAGCCGAATGCGGGGTTCAAGGCATCACCGCGCGATGTGGCCGAGAACCCGAAGAAGCTGAAGTTCATCGAGCTGGATGCTGCCCAACTGCCGCGCTCGCTGGATGACCTGGACGCCGCTGCCATCAACGGCAACTACGCTGAAAAGGCCAACCTGGACCCGACCAAGGACGGCATCGCCATCGAAGCACCGAAAGGCCCGTACGCCAACGTGATCGCCATCCGCGCTGCCGACAAGGATCAGCCGTGGGTTGCCAAGCTCGTGAAGGCGTATCATTCCGACGCGGTCAAGGCCTTCGTGAAGACGAAGTACAAGGACGCTGTGATTGTGGCTTGGTAACCACTTTGTGATCGTTTCGACGATCCGATAGAGGGTTCTACCAAACAGATTGCCGGACGTTTTACTGGCGTCCGGCAATTTTTCGCGGTTAAAATAGCACGACCGTTCGAAAATTTAACGCGGCCGACCGGCCCCCCTTATAATGGCCGGCGTTTTGCAAAATCGTCTTATCAATTAGTGGAGTGAGCGCATGAAAGTCCTGGTCGCAGTCAAGCGCGTGATCGATTACAACGTGAAGGCTCGCGTGAAGGCCGACGGCAGCGGTGTCGATCTGGCCAACGTCAAGATGAGCATGAACCCGTTCGACGAGATCGCCGTGGAAGAGGCGGTTCGTCTGAAAGAAGCGGGCGTTGCCACCGAAGTGATCGCCGTGTCGTGCGGCGTGACGCAGTGCCAGGAAACCCTGCGCACCGCCATGGCCATTGGTGCCGATCGCGGCATTCTGGTCGAGACCAACGAAGAGCTGCAGCCGCTGGCTGTCGCCAAGCTGCTCAAGGCGCTGGTCGACAAGGAACAACCGCAGCTGATCATCCTGGGCAAGCAGGCGATTGACGACGATGCCAACCAGACCGGCCAGATGCTGGCTGCGCTGGCCGGCCTGCCGCAAGCCACGTTCGCCTCGAAGGTGCAGGTTGCCGACGGCCGTGCTTCGGTCACGCGTGAAGTTGATGGCGGTCTGGAAACCCTGTCGGTCAAGCTGCCGGCCGTGGTCACCACCGACCTGCGCCTGAACGAGCCGCGTTACGTGACGCTGCCGAACATCATGAAGGCGAAGAAGAAGCCGCTCGACACGGTCAAGCCGGAAGACCTGGGCGTGGACGTTGCCCCGCGCCTGAAGACGCTGAAGGTGGTTGAGCCCGCCAAGCGCAGCGCCGGCGTGATGGTGCCCGATGTGGCCACGCTGGTCGCCAAGCTCAAGACCGAAGCGAAGGTGCTGTAAGCGGTCTTTGACTGCACGCACTTCAAGCACACCGAATAGGCAGATCAAGATGACCGCACTCGTTATTGCTGAACACGACAACCAATCCATCAAGGCCGCGACGCTGAACACCGTGACGGCAGCCGCCCAATGCGGCGGCGACGTCCACGTGCTGGTGGCTGGTGCTGGCTGCGGCGCAGCCGCCCAGGCCGCTGCGCAGATCGCCGGCGTAGCCAAGGTGCTGGTGGCCGACGCGCCCCAGTTTGCCGATGGCCTGGCCGAGAACGTCGCCGAGCAGGCCCTGGCCGTTGCTGGCAACTACAGCCACATCCTGGCGCCCGCCACCGCATACGGCAAGAACATCCTGCCGCGCGTGGCTGCCAAGCTGGACGTGGCCCAACTGTCCGACATCACCAAGGTCGACGGCCCGGATACCTTCGAGCGCCCGATCTACGCCGGCAACGCGATCGCCACCGTGCAATCGGCCGACAAGGTGAAGGTGATCACCGTGCGTGGCACGGCGTTCGATCCGGTTGCCGCCACCGGTGGCTCGGCCGCAACCGAAGCCCTGACCGCCGTGGCTGACGCCGGCATCTCGCAATTCGTCTCGCGCGAAGTGACGAAGAGCGATCGCCCGGAACTGACCGCTGCCAAGATCATCGTGTCGGGTGGCCGTGGCGTGGGCTCGGGCGAGAACTACACCAAGGTGCTGACACCGCTGGCCGACAAACTGGGCGCCGCGCTGGGTGCCTCGCGCGCTGCCGTGGACGCCGGCTTCGTGCCGAACGACTACCAGGTCGGCCAGACCGGCAAGATCGTCGCGCCGCAGCTGTACATCGCCGTCGGTATCTCGGGCGCGATCCAGCACTTGGCTGGCATGAAGGATTCCAAGGTGATCGTCGCGATCAACAAGGATCCGGAAGCGCCGATCTTCCAGGTGGCTGACTATGGTCTGGTGGGCGATCTGAATGCCGTCGTACCGGAGCTGGTGAGCGCATTGGGCTGATCGAACCGCGCGATGCGTCTGATGCAGGACGCATCGCAACCCCCCACCCGAACCCCGTTTCCGACCCGTTTGGAAACGGCTTTTTTATGCGCGAGCGCCATCAGGAGAGCGCGTTACGACGCCGTTGACGCGCTCTCCTGATTGCACTTAACGAAGGATTGGAGAGAGACATGACCTATCAAGCCCCCGTCAAGGACATGCTGTTCGTGATGAACGAGCTAGCCGGTCTGGACAACGTTGCCAAGTTGCCCGGCTTTGAAGACGCTACAGCCGACACCGCACAGGCCGTGCTGGAAGAAAGCGCGCGCTTTACCGGTGAAGTCGTCGCTCCGCTCAACGTGGAGGGCGACCGCAACCCGAGCAGCTGGAAGGATGGCGTTGTTACGGCCACAGCCGGTTTCAAGGAGGCCTTTGCGCAGTTCGGCCAAGGCGGTTGGCAGGGCGTGCAGCACCCGCTCGAATACGGCGGCCAGGGCCTGCCCAAGCTGATCGCCACTGCATGCATCGAGATGCTGAACGCGGCCAACCTGTCGTTCGCGCTGTGCCCGTTGTTGACCGATGGCGCCATCGAGGCATTGCTCACAGCGGGCACGGAAGAGCAGAAGCAGCTGTTCGTGCCCAAGCTTATTTCCGGCGAGTGGACCGGCACGATGAACCTGACCGAGCCGCAAGCCGGTTCCGACCTGGCCCTCGTGCGCACGCGTGCTGAGCCGGTGGGCGATGGCACGTTCAAGATCTTCGGTACGAAGATCTTCATCACCTGGGGCGAGCACGACATGGCCGAGAACATCGTCCACCTCGTGCTGGCGCGTACGCCGGGTGCACCGGAAGGCGTGAAGGGAATCTCGCTGTTCGTCGTGCCGAAGTTCATGGTCAATGCCGATGGTTCGCTGGGGGCGCGCAACGATGCGCATTGCGTGTCGATCGAACACAAGCTCGGCATCAAGGCGAGCCCGACGGCCGTGCTGCAATTCGGCGACAACGGCGGCGCCATCGGCACGCTGGTCGGCGAAGAGAACCGCGGTCTCGAGTACATGTTCATCATGATGAATGCGGCGCGTTATGCCGTGGGCATGCAGGGCATCGGCGTGTCGGAGCGTGCGTACCAGAAGGCCGTGGCCTATGCGCGCGAGCGCGTCCAGAGCCGCCCGGTGGATGGTTCGGCGTCCAAGGCGGTGCCGATCATTCATCATCCGGATGTGAAGCGCATGCTGCTGACGATGCGCGCCATGACCGAAGGCGCCCGCGCGCTGGCCTACGTGGCCGCCGCCGCGTGCGATGCTGGCCATCACGCTGCCGATGATGCTGTGCGCAAGCAGAACGAAGCGCTATACGAATTCCTGGTGCCGGTTGTGAAAGGCTGGAGCACCGAGATGTCGATCGACGTGACGAGCTTGGGCGTGCAGGTGCACGGTGGCATGGGCTTCATTGAAGAGACGGGCGCCGCGCAGTACTACCGCGACGCGCGCATTCTGCCGATCTACGAAGGCACCACGGCAATCCAGGCCAATGACCTGATCGGTCGCAAGACGGTGCGTGATGGCGGCGCGGTGGCGCTCGGCATCTGCGCGGAAATCGCCAAGGTGGAAGCCGCGCTGGCAGCCAAGGGCGGTGCGCATTGCGATGCGATGCGTGCGCGCTTGGCTGCAGGCCGAGAGGCGATGGAATCGGTGGTGCGCTTCGTGGTCGCGCAGACCAAGGCGCAGCCGAACGCCGTGTTCGCGGGCAGCGTGCCATATCTGCGTCTGTGCGGCATCGTGCTGTCGGGCTGGCAGATGGCGCGTGCGCTGCTGGTGGCCATCGACCGCGAGAACGAAGACCCGAACTTCTACGGCGCGAAGATCGCCACGGCACGCGTCTTTGCCGACGTGCTGCTAACGCAGGCGCCGGGCATTGCACAGTCGGTCCTGACCGGCGGCGAGACCATCGGTGCGGTGCCGGAAGTACAGTTCTAAGCCGCATCAATCGGCATGAAAAAAGGGAGGCTTCGGCCTCCCTTTTTCGTTGGTGCTGCATTGGCGATCAGGCTAGCGCGGGTTTGGGCGCGGGCATCGGAGCGCCACCCAGGTAGCGATACACCGATAGATCATCCGCGCGGATGGCAGGCGAGCGGCCCGACACCAGATCCGACAGCAACTTGCCCGAGCCGCACGCCATGGTCCAACCAAGCGTGCCGTGGCCGGTGTTGAGCCACAGGCCGCGCACCGGCGTCTGGCCGACGATGGGCGTGCCGTCCGGCGTCATCGGGCGCAGGCCGGTCCAGAACGAAGCGCGCGACACGTCGCCGGCACCCGGGAACAGATCGTTGACGACGAACTCCAGCGTGTTGCGCTTGCCCGGGTCCAGGCGCTTGTCGTAGCCGACGATCTGCGCCATGCCGCCCACGCGGATGCGGTCTTCGAAACGCGTCACGGCCACCTTGTAGGTCTCGTCCAGGATGGTGGAGACGGGGCTCTTGGCCGCGTCCGTCATCGGCACGGTGATCGAGAAACCCTTGAGCGGATACACCGGCACGTTCACCAGATTCTTCAGGAACGGCGTGCTGTAGCTGCCCAGCGCCACGACCACGAGGTCGGCATCGATCGGCTGGCCGTCGACCAGCGCGCCGCGCACGGCGTCGTTCTTGAAGATCAGGCTGTTGATCGTGCTGTTGAAACGGAAGCGCACGCCAAGCTGCTCGGCCATCGCGGCCAGGCGCGTGGTAAAGAGCTGACAGTCGCCCGTTTCGTCGTTGGGCAGGCGCAAGCCACCGGCCAGCTTGTGGCGGGTCGAGGCCAGGCCTGGTTCACTGCGCACGAGGTCTTCGCGCGAAAGCAGTTCGTAGGGCACGCCAGCGCGCTCGAGCACGGCGATGTCGTTCGCGGCGCCGTCGAGCTGTTGCTGCGTGCGGAAGATTTGCAGCGTGCCTTGCTGGCGGCCTTCGTAGGCGATGCCGGTGTCGGCGCGCAGGTCGCGGATGCAGTCGCGGCTGTATTCGGCCAGGCGCACCATCCGTTCTTTGTTCTGGGCGTAGCTAGCCGCGTCGCAGTTGCGCAGCATCTGCCACATCCACTTGAGCTGGAAGAGGGTGCCGTCGGGGCGAATCGTCAGTGGCGCGTGCTGCTGGAACATCCATTTGATGGCCTTGAGCGGCACGCCCGGTGCGGCCCACGGCGATGCGTAGCCCGGCGAGATCTGCCCAGCGTTGGCAAAGCTCGTTTCCAGCGCCGGACCGGCTTCACGGTCGACAACGGTGACTTCATGGCCGGCGCGGGCCAGGTAATAAGCGCTGGTGACGCCGATCACGCCGCTGCCAAGAACAAGCACGCGCATGGTGATACTCCCAGGAGATGCATTTGCGATAGATGCAGCTATCGTATTCGTATCAATGCAGTCATTGTTTCTGTATATTTTCAGAAAACAGGAACAACTTTGATTTTGGGGTGTTTTTTTTGCCATGAGAACCCAGCGCAAGCCCGTCCGGGCTCTCGATAAACTCGATCGACGCATCCTCGACCTGCTGCAAAAGGACGGCCGACTCTCCATGAAGGAGTTGTCCGAAGCCGTCGGCCTGACCATCACGCCGTGCATCGAACGCGTCAAACGGCTGGAGCGCGAGGGCTTCATCCTCGGCTATTACGCACGGCTGAATCCGGCCATGCTGGGCGCCTCGCTGCTGGTGTTCGTGGAGATCAGCCTAGGCAGCAAATCCGGCAACATGTTCGAGCAGTTCCGGCGCGAGGTGCTGCGCATTCCGGAGGTGCTCGAGTGCCACCTCGTCTCGGGCGATTTCGATTACCTCATCAAGGCGCGCATCCGCGAGATGGGCGAATACCGTCGCCTGCTGGGCGACATCCTGCTGCAGTTGCCGGGCGCGGTGCAGTCCAAGAGCTACATCGTGATGGAGGAGATCAAGGAGACGCTCGCCATCGACGTGACGGAGACGGGTGGGTGACGTAACGCTGTCACGGAACCACTCTACGCTGGCCGTCGACCTTCCCCACCGACACCGGAGCGACCATGTCCGACCAGCCGATCTTCAAGCCGACGCGCCGTACGCTTATCAAGGGCATCGTTTCAACAGGGGGAGCTGCGCTGCTTGGCTCCCGTATCGGCGAGGTGCTTGCCCAGGGCGTCGCACCCGCAGCGGTGACTTCCGAACGCCTGCGCCCGCAATTGCCCAGTGGTGTGATGAGCGGCGATGTGACCGCCAACAGCGCCATCGTCTGGAGCCGGACGGACCGCCCGGCACGGATGATCGTCGAATACTCCACCGATGCTGCATTCAAGAATGTCGCGCGCCGTGTCGGCCCCGCAGCTATCGAAAACAGCGGCCTGACCGCGCGTGTCGACCTGACCGGCCTGCCGGCTGGAGCCGACCTGTTCTATCGCGTCAGCTTTCAGGACCTCGTGCACGACAAGGCCTTCAGTGAGCCTGTGACCGGCCGCTTCCACACGGCACCCGTGCAGGCCAATCGGCCGATCTGCTTCGTGTTTTCCGGCGATGAAGCCGGCCAGGGTTGGGGCATCAATGAGCGCTTCGGTGGCTATCGTCTGTACGAAGCGATGCGCCGCGAATCGCCCGACTTCTTCATCCACTCCGGCGACCAGATCTACGCAGATGGCCCGATCCAGGCCGAGGTGAAACTGCCCGATGGCTCGATGTGGACCAACCTCGTCACCGAAGCCAAGTCGCACGTCGCGCAAACGCTCGACGACTACCGTGGCGCCTTCGCCTACAACCAGCTCGACAAGAACAAGCGCGCCTTTGCTGCTGAAGTGCCGTTCCTCGTGCAGTGGGACGACCACGAGGTGCGCAACAACTGGTACCCCGGCCAGCAGATCGGCCCGGAAGAAAAGCGCTATCAGGAACGCAGCGCGTCGCTGCTGGCCGCGCGTGCGCGGCAGGCGATGTTCGAGTACAACCCGTTCCGCTTCAATCCGATCGACCCCGAGCAGATCTACCGCGCGTTCCAGTACGGCCCGCTGCTCGACGTGTTCATGCTGGACGAGCGCAGCTACCGCGGCCGCAACTCGCCGAACCGCCAGACCAAGCTCGATGCGGATTCCGCCTTCCTTGGCCCGGCGCAGACGGCGTGGCTGAAGCAATCGCTCAAACAATCGCAGGCGACGTGGAAGGTGATTGCGAGCGACATGCCCATCTCGCTCGTGGTGCCCGATCTGAACCCGGATGTGCCGAAGGGCACCTACGAAGCATGGGCGAATGCGGATGACGGCGTACCGTCGGGCCGCGAGTTGGAGCTGGCCGAGATTCTGCGTTTCATCAAGCAGGAGAACATCCAGAACGTGGTGTGGGTGACGGCCGATGTGCACTACGCGCAGGCCACGTACTACCATCCGTCGCGCGCCAAGTTCACCGAGTTCAAGCCGTTCTGGGAATTCGTCGGCGGGCCGATCAACGCGGGCACCTTCGGGCCGAATGAGGTTGATCAGACCTTCGGGCCGGACCTGCGCTACATCAGCATCCCGAAGGACAATCCGCAGAATCAATCGCCGGCTGCGCTGCAGCAGTACTACGGCCGCGCCAAGATCGATCCGGCCACGCGCACGATGCACGTGTCGCTGCATGACCTCGACGGCAAATCGCTCTGGGAAGTGAAGCTCGACCCGGAAGCGTAGCGCGCGCCACCCACAGCGGAGGAGGGCCGGATGCGATAGGATCAGCAAGCCCCCGCATCCAATCTTTTCCGCTGTGCCCGATATGTCCGATCGCCGCGTCCCACGCAAGGGGCGCGGCGCCATTTCCAATCTGCAAGGCCGTTTCGAGCGCGATGAACGCACGCGCGTCGACGACGGCTGGCAGCCGCTTGTCGGGCAGCTCGATCCGGAAGACACGCCGCCGCGTATCGAGACCACGGTTTCCATCGAACGCGCGCGCTCGATCCTGAGCCACAACCAGTCGCCGGACATTCCGTTCAGCGTGTCGCTGAACCCTTATCGCGGCTGTGAGCACGGCTGCGTGTACTGCTTCGCGCGGCCCACGCATGCGTATCTGGAACTGTCACCAGGGCTCGATTTCGAGACCAAGCTATTTGCTAAGACGAACGCTGCCGAAGTGCTGCGCGAAACGCTCGCCAAGCCTGGCTACCGCTGCGAGGCGATTGCGCTCGGCGTGAACACCGATGCGTATCAACCTATCGAGAGCGAGTTGCGCATCACGCGCGACGTGCTGCAAGTGCTGCACGATTGCGATCACCCGGTTGGGCTCATCACTAAGTCGACATTGATCGAACGCGACATCGATCTGCTCGCGCCGATGGCGGCCAAGAACCTCGTCGTCGCAGCGGTGACGATCACGACGTTGGACTCGGATCTGGCGCGCAAGCTCGAGCCACGCGCGGCCACGCCGTCGCGCCGCCTACGTACCATCCGCACGCTGGCCGAAGCAGGGATTCCCGTGGGCGTGAGCGTCGCGCCGATGATCCCCTTCATCACCGACGACCACATGGAGCAGATTCTAGAGGCCTCGCGCGAGGCGGGCGCCACGTACGCAAGTTACATCGTGCTGCGCCTGCCGAACGAACTGAATGCCGTGTTCCAGGATTGGCTGATGGCGCATTTTCCTGACCGTGCGCAACGCGTGATGAACCGCATCCGCGATCTGCACGGCGGCCAGGACTACAAGGCGGATTTCGCCACGCGCATGCGCGGCACAGGCATCTGGGCCGATCTGCTGCGGCAGCGCTTCTATAAGACCGCCGACAAGCTCGGCTTCAATTACCACCGCTACAACGAGCGGGTGCTCGACACATCGCAGTTCAAACCGCCTGTGCGCCCCGTCAAACCGAAGAGGCCGGCCGACGAGCGTCAGGGCAGTCTGTTTTGATTACTGCGACAACTCCTTCGCTGCCTGCACCTGCGTTTCGAAGTACGTCTGGAAGGTGATGGCCAAGCCGGCCATCAGCAGGCCGGTGCCGATCATCAATGTGAGGATGCTGAGCAGCACGACAGGCCAGCCCGAGCACGTGGGCGTGCCGTCGGCATTGAATTGCGCATCCCATTTGTCATCGGGGCGCAGGCCATACACCAGTGCCGACAGATAGCCCGCCAGCACTGAAGATCCGCCGATGATCGCGCAGACCCAGCCCGGGATGCTCGCGCGCTGCGTCGACCACAGCAGCGCCACGCCAACCGCGCCAAGCACCATGGCCAGCACTTGCGACCACGCCCAGAAGTCGCGTCCGCCCTTGAGATAGAAACGATGCGCACCCACGCTCCCGAACAGGAAGGCGAGCAGTACGGTCAGCAGCTTGGATTTTTTCTGGAGAGCGGTCGTAGGCATGGCAGGGCGTGAACACACGGCAAGACAACACAGCGCCGCGCATTCTACGCCCAACATCAACCGCGACGCAGCCAAATGGCGGTGCCGGGACCGCGCTCTAAAGACGCATCAGCAACTGGAGGAAGTGGCCGTCAATTGGGCCGCGGGGTTGGCCGGCTGTGCGCAGCGTTGCGAGGCGCCTGTGGCGGGAGAGGCAGGGTCACTAAATCGGAATCGGACGCAGCGACGGCACGCTCTTTGAAACCGCCAGGTCTTGCAGCAGTGGGGGGCACCTGTTGTCGCTGTGAATGGTGTGATGGTACGAGCACGCAAAACGTGTGCCCTCACCATCGAGGGCGACTCAGGTGTCCCCCGGGCGAGTTCCGGGATGTGAAATGGGCGGTGTATGCGCCTTAGCCCCGACTCGAGCCGCGCCAGTTGCCTTGATCGCCGTTCCCGCGTTCCTGGCGCATGCGTTCCTGCTGTTGCCAGTCTCCGCGGCCGCCGCCGCCGTCGTGGGGTTGCACGCGACCGTTAAGGCGGTCGTCGGCGCGTGCGCGTGCTTCCATGCGCTCCATCTGCGCGCGGATGCGGGCGGCTTGGTCGCTACGGGCGTCCGCAAAGAATTGCGCCACCAGCGGGCGCTCCTGCGGCATGTTCTGTGCCGCTTGCGTCCATGCAGGCATAGCGGATTGAGCAAAGGCGACGGCGGCTTGACGCGCCGGTGCGTTGGCAGCCACAGCGCCCGCAGAGGCGACGATCAGAACGCCTGCCGCCAAGGGGCGAAGCAATGCGCGGATCGGCATGGCTATCTCCTGTCGGGCAAGGATTCGAAAGCGCCACGCGCCGCGCCCTTCCGGTGTGTGCGAGAGAGATCGGCAGCGCGTGTTCATGCCTGTCAATGTAAGGCTTCACTCAGCGTGCATCCACTGTCCGAACGTTACCCGTGTAACGAGATGTTTCGTGCACGCTTTGCCTTGGCGACAGGCGACGCCCACGTCATTTTCCGGTGTAGCGGATGCGGTACACGACGCCGGCCAAGTCGTCGATACTTGCTGAGCCGGTCGTCGATGCCGTTGAGCCTGCGCCACGCGCGAAACGCATAAAGGCGCCATCCGCCATGCCATGCCTACGGGCTATTGCAGTCCTGAACCGGCGCATTTGGCACGTCGAGCAACCGGATCGGTAGTGTTGCCGCCGCTGAAATCGGTGCCCAAAGTAACGCCGCAAGCACAGTAGTGGGATTTGCGTACCGTGCGCGCTGCGCATGTCGTCAGCGGCTAATCTCGCCTAGCCTAAGTGTTTGTTTGGTCGGGAAAATTGCGCTATACTTGCGTGTTTCTCTGTACGCATACCCAGTTTTTCAAGGAAAAGATCCATGGTCGTGATCCGTCTGGCCCGCGGTGGCTCCAAAAAGCGCCCGTTCTTCAATATCGTTGCGACCGACTCGCGTAACCGCCGTGATGGCCGTTTCATCGAGCGCGTCGGTTTCTACAACCCGCTTGCCGGTGAAGGCGAGGAAGGTCTGCGCATCGTGCAAGACCGCCTGACCTACTGGGAAGGCGTGGGTGCACAACTGTCGCCGACGGTTGCCCGTCTGGTGAAGCAAGGCGCCAAGAAGGCTGCTGCCTAAGTTTCAGCATGCGTCGATCGACGGTGCCGTCCGAGCACTTCCTGCTGTGACGCGCGCTGCATCGACGCGGCCCGGTCCTGTGGCTCTTGCAACGCAGGCAATCTCGCAAAAGGTTGCGGAGCGGCTGCAAGCCATGCGCCCGGGCACGGGCGCCAACCCGACGCTCCCCGATGATCTCATCGAGGTGGGTTATGTCGGGGGTGCCTATGGTATTCGCGGCTGGATCAAGGTCCAGTTGCACGGCGACGCCGACGCGCTGCTGCACGCCCGGACCTGGTGGCTCAAACCTGCTACTGGTGCGCTGGCAACGTCAACGGACTGGCGAGTGTTTCCCGTTGGCACGTCGCGCGAGCACAGCGGCACGGTGGTGGCAGGTTCGCCTGCCGCGCCTGATCGCAATGTTGCCGAGGCACTGCGCGGCTATGCCGTGTGGGTCAGCCGGGCCGATTTTCCCGAGCCAGACGATGACGAGTTCTACTGGGTCGATCTGATCGGCGCCACAGTTGTCAACGAGCAGCAGGAAACGCTTGGCACGGTGGGCGGCTTGATCGACAACGGTGCGCATCAAATTTTGCGTATCGTCGGTGAAGGCGAGGTCGAGCGGCTCGTGCCGTTTGTTGAGGTTTACGTGAAGTCGGTGGATGTCGCAGGCAAGCGCATCGTCGTCGACTGGGGTCTGGATTACTGAACATGCGGCCGGAGAATTCGGCGATGCAGTTCGACGTCGTCTCGCTGTTTCCGGACATGTTCCGGGCGCTGACGGACTGGGGTATCACCAGTCGCGCAGCCAAGCAGCAGGTGTACACGTTGCGCACCTGGAACCCGCGCGATTTCACGACGGACAACTACCGTACCGTGGACGACCGGCCTTACGGCGGCGGCCCCGGCATGGTGATGTTGGCCAAGCCGCTGGAAGCAGCGCTGGATGCGATTCGGGAGGCGCAAGCGCCGGCGGCATCGCATGTGGTGCTGCTCTCGCCGCAGGGCAAACCGCTTACGCACAAGCGGGTGATGGAGCTGGCGCAGTTACCGGCGCTCACGTTGCTGTGCGGGCGCTACGAGGCGATCGACCAACGTCTGGTTGACCGCCGCGTGGATGAAGAAATCAGCCTTGGCGATTTCGTCCTGTCTGGCGGTGAACTTGCGGCAATGGCCATCATCGACGCGGTGGTGCGGCAGTTGCCCGGTGTGCTGGGCGACGCGCAATCGGCGGTGCAGGACAGTTTTGTCAACGGTCTGCTTGACTGCCCGCACTACACGCGGCCGGAAGAGTATGAAGGTGTGCGTGTGCCCGATGTACTGCTGGGTGGTCACCACGCCGAGATCGAGAAGTGGCGCCGCCAGCAGGCGCTGTTGAATACGATGCGCAAACGGCCCGATCTGATCGAGGCGGCGCGCGAGCAAGGTTTGTTGTCCCGCAGCGATGAGGCTTTCCTCGCTGCCGCGGCGACGACGGCAAAGGGGTCGGATGCTTCCATACCGGAAGCCTCGGCCAAGTGAAGTTCCCATCCTCTACCGGGGCCACGGTCAATTGACTGGGCAAAACGCCGGCATGATGGTCAAGGAGAAAAAGATGAATCTCATCGAGCAAATCGAGCAGGAAGAAATCAAGCGCCTGACGGCCAACAAGACGATCCCCCCGTTCGCCCCTGGCGATACCGTGATCGTCAACGTGAACGTCGTTGAAGGCACCCGCAAGCGTGTGCAGGCGTATGAAGGCGTTGTGATTGCCAAGCGCAATCGTGGCTTGAATTCGTCGTTCATCGTTCGCAAGATCTCTTCGGGCGAAGGCGTGGAGCGTACGTTCCAGCTGTACTCGCCGCTGCTGGCCAGCATCGAAGTGAAGCGTCGCGGTGATGTGCGCCGTGCGAAGCTGTACTACCTGCGCCAACGCTCGGGCAAGTCGGCACGCATCAAGGAGAAGCTGACCTTCAAGCGCAAGGAAGCCGCTGCGGAGTAATCTGCGCGCGTTGCGAAAAGGCACCTTCGGGTGCCTTTTTCTCTTTTGCGGCGGAAGATTGGCCCCACGTGTCTTCTGCCCACAACAACTCCAGTCTCCATCCGATGCGTCGTCCCGTGTTCGACCCTGAGCAGTTGCCGGTGGTGCAGACAGAGGCATCATTGCCGGCGCTCGGGGCCACGCGGCTGACGGCCGAGTTCGTGCGCGGGCGGCTGCATACCCAGCCTGACTGGCAGCCGGAACAGACGGATGAATCCCGCCTGATAGACGCCTCGCTCAAGCTGCGTGAAGCGGCTGTGCTGGTGCCGCTGGTGCAGCGCGAGGCGGGCCTGACGGTGCTGTTGACTCAGCGCAATGCGTCGCTCAGTCAGCATGCGGGTCAGGTCAGCTTTCCCGGTGGCGGGCGTGAGGAATTTGACCGGGACATGGTCGACACGGCACTGCGCGAAACGATGGAAGAGGTGGGCATCAGCGCAAGTCACATCGAGGTGATCGGCAGCCTGCCGGACTACATCACCGGTACGGGTTTTCATGTGAGCCCGATCGTCGGATTGCTAACGCCCGATTTCACGCTGCAGCCGGACCCAAGTGAAGTGGCCGAAGTGTTTGAAGTGCCACTCGCCTTTTTGATGGACCCAACCAACCACGAAGTACGCGAGTTGCGTTGGGAAGACCGTGTGCGTCGGTTTTACGCGATGCCATATCGGCGCTCCGATCAAGAGGCAGGCACAAGTCACCACTTCATCTGGGGTGCGACGGCGGGCATGCTGCGCAACCTGTATCACCTGCTGGCAGCGTAGCGCCGGCGCGAATATGGACCCGACAGTGCGCTGTTGCGCGCACGCTGTGTGCTATCGTCTTGCACATCGCATTCATGGCGTGATTCACGCCTTCGCAACGCCCTTCCAATGACTTTTTTCTCCGTACTCTGCGCGCTGATTCTCGAACAGTTCCGTGCGCTCAGCCGGGACAACCCGATCTATGACGTCGTGCGAGCACTGGCCGCGCGGGCAGAAGAATGGTTCGACACCGGCAATCGTCGCGATGCGGTGCTCGCCTGGTGCGTGGTTACGCTGCCGGCCGTAGTGGTCGTAGCGCTGGTGCACTATCTGCTGTCGTCGATCAGCTTCGGGCTGGCGTTCCTGTGGAACGTGCTGATGGTCTATCTGACGCTTGGCTTCCGTCAGTTCAGCCATTACTTCACCGACATCCACGAGGCGCTGCGCAGCGATGACATCGTCACCGCGCGTCTGCTGCTTAACGAGTGGTCAGGGCGGGATACGACCGATATGCCGGTCAATGAGATCGTTCGCCACACGCTTGAATGCGCGATCGTGGCAGCGCATCGTCATGTGTTTGGTGTGTTCTTCTGGTTCCTGGTGCCGATCGGGCCGGCGGGTGTGGTGCTGTACCGCGGCGCCGAGTACTTGGCTCGCCACTGGAGCGATGCGTCCACGGAGCGCAGCCCCGCACTCGGCCTGTTTGCTCGTCAGGCGTTCTTCGTTATTGACTACATCCCGGCGCGCCTGACTGCGGTTGGCTTTGCCATTGTCGGCAACTTTGAAGATGCGGTGTACGCGTGGCGCAACCGCGCTGCCAAGTGGAGCGACGAGGTGGACGGCATCCTGCTGGCAGCTGGCGGCGGTGCACTCGGTGTGCGCCTCGGTACGCCCATTGCGCAACGCGACTCTGCCGAGAGCATCGCCGACGAGGACGGCGCCTATCCGATGGAAGTGGGGCAGGAGCCGAACGTTCGCACGCTGCAATCGGCCGTAGGGCTGGTGTGGCGTGCGGTGGTGCTGTGGATGCTGCTGCTCGCGATGCTGTCGATCGCCGTGTGGCTGGGCTGATGCGGCACGACGCTTAGTCGCAAAACGATCAATCAAGCCGCATCCTCGCGGTCTTTGCCGCAGCGCCAGCACTGGGCAAACTGCGGTTCGTGATGCTCTGCGCAATGTGTGCAGCGCCAAGCCGGGCCGGTTGGCGGATGTTGCGCCTGATCGAGCAGGGCTTGCGCCTGGGTTTCCTGCGCCGGGTTCACCAGCCAGACTTGCACCGCACAATCCTGCGGCGGAACGTCACCCGCCACGCTGCTCAGGTAGATGTTGCGCAGTTCGGTGCGGATGCCGGCGGCGGACAGCACGTTCTGCCAGTGCGCCGCCATGCCGAGCGATGGACTGCTTACCAACAGTTTCATCTCCGCCTCCCTGAACTGAACATATCGCGGCCGGTCCCTACCAGGGTTTTTGCTGCTCCGATTCGTGCAGCAGTTGCGCGTAGAGCTGGTGCCGGCGCGGATCGATCTTGCCTTCGGCCATCCCACCCAGAATGCCACAGCCGGGTTCTTGCAGGTGCCGGCAGTTATAAAAGCGGCATTCAGTCAGACGCGGGCGGAACTCGGGGAAGGCGCGCTCAAGCATGCCTTCGCTCAGGTGATGCAGGCCGAATTCCTGGAAGCCCGGCGAGTCGATTAGCACGCCGCCCTGGCCCCATTCGGTGGGCAGGTGATAGAGCCGCGTGAATGTGGTCGTGTGCTTGCCGGAGTCCAATTTCTCGGAGATCTCGCGCGTTTGCGCATCGACACCCGGAATCAGCAGATTCAGCAGCGACGATTTGCCCATGCCCGATTGCCCGATCAGGATCGACGCGCGTCCAGCCACATGCGGCTCCAGCGCGGTGTGCGAGGCTTCCGGTGCGCCATGCACCGTCAGTTCCACGATTGTGTAGCCAAGCTCCCGATACAACGCCAGGCGCGAGCGCGCCGTCTCCAGCCGTGCAGTCAGGTCGATCTTGTTGAGCAGGATCAGCGGCGTGATGCCGAGCGATTCTGCGGCCACCAGCGCGCGGCCGAGCAGGTCTTCCGAAAAGCTCGGTTCGGTGCCGAGCATGATGATGACCTGATCCAGGTTTGCGGCCAGCACCTTAGATTTGAACTGGTCGGAACGGTGGAGCAGGTTGCGGCGTTCATCCACGCGCACGACGACGCCCTGGTCGACGGCGGTGGCCTCATAGACGACGCGATCTCCGACGGCGCATTCGCTGCGCTTGCCACGCGGGAAGCACTGCAGGAAACCGCCGCCTTCGCGCTCTACCAGGTAGTGGCGGCCGTGCGCGGCGATGACGAGCCCGTGTTCGCCGGTGGCAGCCTGCTTATGAGCGCGGCTTGGTTTGCCGCGCGTCATGCTGCGCGGGCCTGCACGAGGCGCTCAACGCGCTGCGATGCGCTCGGGTGCGAATAGTAGAACGTTGAGTAGACCGGGTCCGGCGTGAGCGTCGAGGCGTTGTCCTGGAACAGCTTGACCAGCGCCGAGACGAGTTGCTTGGCGTCGGCGTGCTCGGCGGCAAAAGCATCCGCTTCGTACTCATCCTTGCGCGACGACAGGCTCGCCAGCGGCGAGACAAAAAACGTGAACACTGGCAGCACCAGGAAGAACAGCATCAGCGCCAGTGCATGGTTGTCGGAGAACAGGTTGGGCGCGACGCCCAGCCCCAGGTAGAACCACGTGCGCGTCATCAGCCAGCCGAGCAGCGCCAGCGCACCCAGGCTCAACACGAACGTCACGGCGATGCGCTTGGTGATGTGGTGGCGCTTGAAGTGGCCGAGCTCATGCGCGAGCACGGCTTCCATTTCGGACGGGTTCAGGCGAGCGAGCAGCGTGTCGAAGAAGACGATGCGTTTGGTCGCGCCAAAGCCGCTGAAGTAGGCATTGCCGTGGGCGCTGCGGCGGCTGCCGTCCATCACGAACAAGCCCTTGCTGGCAAAGCCGCAGCGCTTGAGCAGGCTTTCGATGCGCGAGCGCATTTCCTCATCCTGCAGTGGCGTGAATTTGTTGTAGAGCGGCGCGATGACGTTCGGGTAGATGGCTTGCACGAACAGCATGAACGCCATCCACACGATCCAGGTGTAGAGCCACCAGTGCGCGCCCATCTTGTCCATCAGCCAGAGGACGGCCAGCAGCAGCGGCAGGCCAAGCACGGTGCCGATAGCCAAGCCCTTGAGGTTGTCGGTCAACCACAGCTTGAACGTCATGCGGTTGAAGCCGAAGCGCTCTTCGACGACAAACTGCGCGTACAGCGAAAACGGCAGTTCAATCACGCTGCTGATGACGATGACTGACGCGATGAGCGCCACGCCGTATGCATAGCCGGGCCCGAACACGCCCAGCCATGCCTGGTTGATCCAGTTCAGCCCGCCGAGCAGCGTCAGCGCGATCAGCAGGGCAGCCTGCACTGGCACTTCCAGCATCGCCAGACGGGTACGGGCGATGGTGTAATCCGCGGCCTTGCGGTGCATGTCGAGCGTGATCGACTCGGCAAACTGCGCGGGTACGGCATTGCGGTGGCGTGCCACGTGACGGACTTGCCGCGCGGCCAGCCATAGGCGTGTGGCGGACATCAATATAAGGGCGACCAGGAAGATGGCAGTAAAGGCGGGCATGTGGGGAAACACCTATCAGATATGCGAAAATTATAGCCTTCAGTCATTTTCTCAAGGCCCTCGCGTGAGTACCCCCGCTTCCCAGTCCACTTCCCAGTCCGCCGCGTCCTCCTCGACCCCCAACCGCGTTGCCGGCAAGAGCGACAACAATCTGGTCTGGCTCGACATGGAGATGACTGGCCTGAGCCCCGAGAACGACCGCATCATCGAAGTGGCCGTGGTGGTGACGGATTCGGAGCTGAACATCCTGGCTGAAGGCCCGGTGCTGGTGATTCACCAGTCCGACGAACTGCTTGACGGGATGGACGCCTGGAACAAGGGCACGCACGGCCGTTCGGGGTTGATCGACAAGGTCAAGGCGTCGACCACGAGCGAGGCAGAAGCGGAAGCCGAACTGCTGGCTTTCCTCAAGAAGTGGGTGCCGAAGAGCAAGTCGCCGATGT
Organism: uncultured Ralstonia sp.; assembly: GCA_963512445.1. Lineage (GTDB taxonomy): Bacteria > Pseudomonadota > Gammaproteobacteria > Burkholderiales > Burkholderiaceae > Ralstonia. Next base: position 83,500 of record CAUPMS010000012.1, on the reverse strand, counting down.
GCGGCAACTCCATCTGCCAGGATCGCCGCTTCATGGCGCGCTACATGCCCAAGCTGGAGGCGTATTTCCACTACCGTAACCTGGACGTCTCCACGCTCAAGGAGCTGTGCAAGCGCTGGCAGCCGGCCATTGCAAAGGGTTTTACCAAGCACCAGCGCCACACGGCATTCGCAGACATCATCGAGTCGATCGAGGAACTGCGTTACTACCGCGAGCACTTCATCCGCGACGTGCCGCAGACGCCGGACGCCGAAGCGCTGGCGTCTTCGGTGGCCCCATAAGCGTTAAACCTGCAGCGTTTTTGCGCGCACAGCGTGCTTGGGCCGCCAGGCCTTGACCACGCTGTCGTGCGTCTCAACGTATGGGCCGCCTATCAGGTCGATGCAGTAGGGCACGGCTGCAAAAATACCGGGCACCGTGGCGCGGCCTTCCACATCCTTCAAGCCTTCCAGCGTTTCCTTGATGGCGCGCGGCTGACCGGGCAGGTTGATGATCAGCGTGGCGCGTGACGGCGTTTCACGGATCACCGCCACCTGACGCGACAGAATTGCCGTCGGCACGAAGTGCAGGCTGATCTGGCGCATCTGCTCGCCAAAACCTGGCATTTCCTTGGTGGCGACGGCCAGCGTGGCCTCGGGCGTCACGTCGCGGCGCGTCGGGCCGGTGCCGCCGGTGGTGAGCACCAGATCGCAGCCAGCGTGGTCGACCAGGTCGATCAGCGTTTCGGCAATCGCGGCCTGATCGTCCGGAATCAGCCGTTCCACCGCTTGCCAAGGTGAAGACAGGGCCGCGCCAAACCAATCACGCAGCGCGGGAATCCCTTCATCCTGATACGTGCCGGCCGAGGCGCGGTCCGAAATGGACACAAAGCCGACGATCAGTTCGTCGGGGTGGCGGCGGGTGATCGGTGCGGAGGCGGTCATGCTTCGTCGTCTTCGGCTTCGGGTTGTTCGGCTTCGTCGTCACGGTCATTGCCATCCAGGGCCTGCTTGACCATCTGGAAAATCTCTCGCGACGACTTGGGCGGCTTCGCCAGTTGTGCTTCCTTGCGCGCATTGCGCACCAGCGTGCGCAGGGCTTGCACATCGGTGTCGGAGTGCGCTGCAATGAACTCGGTGACGGCGTCGTCACTCGCGATCAGGCGGTCGCGCCAGCGCTCAATGGCGTGCAGGCGGGCGGTTTCGGCCTTGGAGGCGCCGACGAACGTTGCCAGCACACGGCGGATGGCTTCCACTTCTTCGTCGGTCAGGGCGCGCATCAGCTTGCCGATGTACTGCATCTGGCGGCGCTTGCCTTCGTGCGCGGTGGTGCGCTTGGCTTCGCGCAGGGCGTCGAGCAGCTTTTCGGGCAGCGGCACCTTGGCGAGTTTGTCCTTGGGCAGCGCTTCCAGTGCGGTGCCCAGGTCTTGCAGGGCGTTCACCTCGCGCTTGCGCTGCGATTTGCTCTTGGGCGTATCCGGATCGTCCTCGTCACCAATGTCCAGGCGCACGATGGGTTGCAGATACGTGGGGTTGTGTCGGGATGCTCGGCTCATGGCGCGCATTGTATCTTGCTATGATGGGCGCTTCCGCCCGCTTTTGCCAAAATCGCGGCACTCGTTTTCCCCCTTTATTGCCCATGTCTCAAACGCTCGATTCCACCGCCACCCCCGTCTTTGCCTACCGCCGCGAACAGCTCGAAGAGATGGCCCGTGATGTGCTGCGCGTTGCACGCGAACTCGGCGCCAGCGATGCCGCTACGGAAATCTCTGAAGGCCAGGGCCTGTCGGTCACGGTGCGCAAGGGCGAAATCGAGACCATCGAGCAGAACCGCGACAAAATCGTCGGCGTGACGGTCATGCTGGGCAAGAAGCGCGGCAACGCCAGCACGTCGGATTTCTCGCCGGCTGCGCTGCGCTCCACGGTTGAGGCTGCCTACAACATCGCGCGCTTTACGGCCGACGATGATTGCGCCGGCCTGGCTGAAGAAGAACTGCTGGAGAAGCAGCCGCGTGACCTGCAGCTCTATCACCCGTGGATGATCGATGCCGAAGCCGCCGTCGAGATCGCCCGCGCCGCTGAAGCGGCCGCCTTTGCCGTGAGCCCGAAGATCCGCAACAGCGATGGCTCGAGCATTTCGGCGCAGCACTCGCACTTCGTGCTGGCCACGTCGCGCGGTTTCATGGCCGGGTATCCATATTCACGTCATTTCATTTCGGCCGCGCCGATTGCCGGGTCGGGTGCGCATATGCAGCGCGACGACTGGTACTCGTCCAAGCGCTCGCCGGACGATCTGGCCGCGCCGGAAGCCATCGGCAAGTACGCGGCGGAACGTGCGCTGGCACGTTTGTCTGCGCGTCGGCTGACAACACGCAAGTGCCCGGTATTGTTTGAGGCGCCGCTGGCTGCGGGCCTGCTGGGTGCGTTTGTGCAGGCGGTGTCGGGCGGCGCGCTGTATCGCAAGTCGACGTTCCTGCTCGATACGCTGGGCAAGGAAGTCTTCGCGCCGCACGTGCAGATCAAGGAAGACCCGCACGTACTGAACGGCATGGGCAGCGCGCCGTTCGATGAAGAAGGTGTGCGCACGCAGCGCCGGAATGTGGTGAAGAACGGCGTGGTGGAGGGCTACTTCCTGTCGACGTATTCCGCGCGCAAGCTCGGCATGCAGACTACCGGCAACGCGGGTGGCTCGCACAACCTGACGCTGTTCTCTGACAAGACCCAGCCCGAGGACGACTTTGCCGGCATGCTGCGCCGCATGGGCACAGGTCTGCTGGTGACCGAGCTGATGGGCCAGGGTGTGAATTACGTGACGGGCGACTACTCGCGCGGCGCGTCAGGCTACTGGGTCGAGAATGGCGTGATCCAGTACCCGGTGGAGGAGATCACCATTGCCGGTAACCTGGGCGAGATGTTCCGCCAGATCGTCGCCATCGGCGCGGATGCGTTGGTGCGTGGGACGAAGGAAACCGGCTCGATCCTGATCGAACAGATGACGATTGCCGGTGAATAAGCCGCCGCAGCCGAAATGAAAAACGCGCTCGAAACTGAGCGCGTTTTTTGTTGCCCGGTGCTGTCCTACTGCTCGTCCGAAGGTGGTCGTTCGTACGTGACGAACGCGTAGTCGAAATCGTTGGGCGCGGCCGCGCGGTGCGTCTCGCGTGCGACTTCGTGCCAGACCTTCGGGTCTGGCACGGGGAAGTGTGCATCGCCTTCAAAATCGGCGTCGATCTCGGTGATGATCAAGCGATCTGCGCTCGGCAATGCATCTGCATACAACTGCGCGCCGCCGATCAGGAATATCTGCTCGACACCCACGCACAGGCGCTGCGCGTCTTCCATCGAATACGCGATCTCGCAACCGGGCAGTTCGAGCTTGGGATTGCGCGTGACCACGATGTTGCGCCGACCCGGCAGCGGGCGGCCGATCGAATCGTACGTCTTGCGGCCCATCACGATGGGCGCGCCCATGGTCGTGCGCTTGAAGTGTGCGAGGTCTTCGGGCAGGCGCCAGGGCAGCGTGTTGTCGCGGCCGATTACGCCGTTGCGGGCGCGGGCGACGATGAGCGTGAGGATGGTCATACGGTTATACGGCCACGGGTGCTTTGATCGCAGCGTGGCTCTGGTAGCCGACGATCTCGAAGTCTTCGTATTGGTAATCGAAGATGCTCTCGGGCTTGCGTTTGATGTGCAGGCGGGGCAAGGCGAGCGGTTCGCGCGCGAGTTGCGTTTCGACTTGTTCGAAGTGGTTGTTGTAGAGGTGGCAGTCGCCGCCGGTCCAGACGAAATCACCCACGTCCAGGCCGGTTTGCTGCGCCACCATGTGCACCAGCAGCGCGTAGCTGGCGATGTTGAACGGCACGCCGAGGAAGATGTCGGCGCTGCGCTGGTAGAGCTGGCACGACAGCTTGCCGTCGGCCACGTAGAACTGGAAGAACGCGTGGCAGGGCGGCAGCTTCATGCGCGGGATGTCGGCCACGTTCCACGCCGAGACGATCAGCCGGCGCGAATCGGGGTTGCGCTTGATCTGCGCGATCAGCTCGGCGATCTGGTCGATGTGCTCGCCGTTGGGCGTTGGCCAGGAGCGCCACTGGGAACCGTAGACGGGGCCCAGTTCGCCATCGGCATCGGCCCATTCGTCCCAGATCGTCACGCCGTTGTCCTGCAGCCAGCGCACGTTGGTCGAGCCCTGGAGGAACCACAGCAGTTCATAGACGATGGACTTGATGTGGACCTTCTTGGTCGTCACCAGCGGAAAGCCGTCCTGCAGATTGAAGCGCATCTGGTGCCCGAACACGGAGCGCGTGCCGGTGCCGGTGCGGTCGGCTTTGTCGGTGCCATGTTCGTAGACATGGCGCATCAGGTCGAGATAGGGCTGCATGCGAGCGCGGGCGAAGAGGCAGGGCGTCGAAAATCGAGTGAGCCGCATTGTAACGTGAGCCGCGCGGTGTCGACTGTACCGGCAGTGTCCGGAAACTGGCCCGGTCGAACGGGTGGCACGGTTGGGCTGACAAGGCGCGGAATTGTCGATGTTGTTGGGCAGCGGAGACTGGCAAGATGAGGCCATCGCTTCAAACTGTTTGCTGGAGAAACGCCATGTTGCCTATTGCCACCGCCGCTTCGCCCGACCGTGCAGCTGAATTGCGCCATCTGCGCGCCGCCGCAGATGTCGTCCATGCGGTGATTTCGCCGACCGCGCAGTATTGCTGGCCGTTGCTCTCGCAAGCCGTGGGCGCGGTGGTATGGGTCAAGCATGAGAATCACACTGAAGTGGGCGCGTTCAAGGTGCGGGGCGGATTGACCTATCTGCACGCGCTGCGCAGTCGCGAGCCGGAGTTACGCGGCGTGATCGCTGCAACGCGTGGCAATCATGGCCAGTCGATCGCCTTGGCGGCGCGCCAGAACGGTATGACCGTGACCATTGTCGTGCCGCACGGCAATAGCGTCGAGAAGAACGCCGCCATGCGCGCACTCGGTGCAGAGTTGATCGAGGCGGGTGATGACTTTCAGGCGAGCCGCGAGGTGGCCGATCAATTGGCCACCGAACGCGGCCTGCACCTGGTGCCCTCGTATCACGAGGATCTGGTCGTCGGGGTGGCGAGCTACTGGTTGGAGTTCTTTGATGCGGTGCCGCTGGATGTGGTCTATGTGCCGATCGGCATGGGTTCGGGGATTTGTGCGGCGGTGCGCGTACGCGATGCACTCGGGTTGTCGACGCGCATTGTTGGCGTCGTGTCCGCGCATGCGCGATGTTATGAGCAGTCGTTTGCAGCTGGTGAGGTGGTGTCGGCGCCGGTGTCGACGCTGCTGGCCGATGGGCTGGCGTGCCGCACGCCGGACGCGAATGCACTGGAGGTGATCCGCGCTGGTGTCGACGAGATCATTGCGGTGACGGATGATGAAGTGGCAGAGGCCATCCGCCTGTATTTCTCGACCACCCACAATGTGGCCGAAGGCGCTGCCGCCGCGGCCCTCGCGGGTGCCTGGCAGCAGCGCGAGCAGATTGCCGGCCAGCCTGGTTTGCGAGTGGGCTTGCCGCTGACCGGCGGCAACATTGATCGCGCCAAGCTGGCACGTGTGCTCGCCGGTCAGCCCATCGCGGTTTAAGCGGGTTGTTGGCGGCGACGTTGCACCAGCCAACCGCCGCCCATTACGATCAGGAACACCAGCACATACACCGCCCACTTAAGCGGCGGCTGCGCAGCAAAAAACGGCTTGAGGATGGGCTCGGCCACAATCATGTGCGCCGCCGTATAAGCCAGCACTGCTGCACCGCCGTAGATGATGATCGGGAAGCGCTCGATCAGGCGCAGCACCACGCTGCTGCCCCACACCACCACGGGCACGCTGATCAGCAAGCCCAGCACCACCAGCAGGAAGCTGCCGTGCGAAGCGCCGGCAATCGCGAGCACGTTGTCGATGCCCATCACCGCATCGGCGATGATGATGGTCTTCATTGCGCCCAGCAGCGTGGTGCTGCCGGCGCCGTGTTCGTCGCCGCTCTGGCCGTCGTCAGCCAGGAGCTTCCACGCAATCCACACCAGCGCTAAACCGCCTACCAGCATCAGGCCCGGAATCTTCAGCAGCCACACCACTGCCAGCGTCATCAAGGCACGTACGACGATGGCGCCCGCTGCACCCCACAGGATGGCTTTCTTCTGCAGCACGGGCGGCAGATTACGCGCGGCCAGCGCGATGAGGATGGCGTTATCGCCAGCGAGCACGAGGTCGATCACGATGATCGATGCCAGCGCGGCAGCAAACTGCATGGTGAAGATGTCAGACAACCATTCCATGGTGGCTCCAAGTCAAACAAATAAAAAACCGGTTGACCGAACTGCATGGAGTGCTGGGGCGAGACGCTTTGCAGACCATGAAATCCGGTTGCAAAGGTCTTGCTCGACACGAACAGGTTGGGAACCTGTTGGTGCCGGCACGACCGGAAGCGTGAGCTTCGTCATGACGATCGTGCCTGGGGCTGAAGAACCCCCGAGCTACTCCCCTTTGAGGAAGTCCGTATTCTATCGCAGCGGGGCGATGTTGCGCTGCAAAAACGCAACATCGGCATGGCTTGGTGATGTGCGTGATTTTTTCAGCGGCATAAGTGATTTTTACGATCGGCGCGATGCTGCGTTGTGATGGTCTCCGGCGAAAGAACGGTGGCGCTGTCACAAAGCGGCGTCTACGCTGCAATTTCACCCGCGTGCTACCGGCGCGCGGTGATGCCATAGGAGCGATGGCACATTTCTCGCTGTCAATGGCCCTCATGACCATGCGGCACCGTGCCGTTCCACCCACAACGGGAGACACCATGCAGGCCACCAAGCCGTCCGCCGATGCCTACGCCCGCCGCGCGCTGGCCCGACTGATCCAGCCCCAGCCCACGGTCGACGCCGTTGGCGCAGGCCTGACCTTCTACCAGCTCTTTACGGAAGACGACGCTGTGCTGCGTGCCGAGGCAGAGGCCGGCCTGCTTGTCACGGCGGCCAGCATCAGCCCGAAGTTCTTCTACGACGCGCTGGGTTCGCGCCTGTTCGAGGCGATTACCGATCTGCCCGAGTACTACCCGACGCGCACCGAAGCGGCCATCTTCAGCCTGCACGCGGCCGAGATCGCATTGCGGGTAGGGCGCGGCGCCACGCTGATCGACCTCGGTGCTGGCAACTGTGAAAAGGCCGCGCGCCTGTTCCGTACGCTCGCACCGTCGCGCTATGTGGCGATCGATATCTCGGTGGATTTTCTGCGCGATACGCTGCGCGGGCTTGCGCGCCAGCATCCGCAACTGCCGATGGTCGGCATTGGCGCCGATCTGTGTGCGCCTCTGGTGTTGCCCGATGCCGTGGGCGATGGGCGCCGCGTGTGGTTCTACCCGGGTTCGAGCCTGGGCAACTTCACGCCGGAAGAGGCGAGGGCATTCCTCTCGCGCCTGCACGAAGCTTCTGCGCCGGGCGACAGCGTGCTGTTGGGCATCGACCTCATCAAAGACCCCCACCGGCTCGAGGCTGCTTATGACGATCCGCTCGGTGTGACGGCTGCGTTCAACCTGAACTTACTGCGCAACCTGAATCGTCTCCTGGGAGCGAATTTCGACGTGCGCGATTGGCGCCATGTTGCGCTGTATCGCCAGGATGCTCACCGTGTCGAGATGCACCTGGAAGCCCGCCGCGATGTAACTGTGCGCTGGGGCAAGCACGCGCGCGCCTTCGCTGCCGGGGAGCGCATGCATACCGAAAACTCTGTCAAATACGACCTACCGCGTCTGCACGCGATGTTTGCCGATGCGGGTTTTGAAGGCCTTCATGCCTGGACCGACGCCGGCTGCGACTTTGCCGTCTGCCACGCGAGCGTTGGCCGCTAGTCGCGTCGTAGCGGGCCGGGGAGCCGGTGCGATAATGGGCCGATTCCCGCCCGAGGTTTGCCGCGATGGCTGAATTTTTCATGCTCCCCGATCCGACCTTCATCGGATCGCTTCCCGACTGGACCGACGGCCGCCGCCTTCCGCGCTTGGGGCTGGCGCACAGCCTTGTCGACGCGCGCAATCGCACGCTTGCGTTGTTGTCTGCGTTTGGCGATACACAGCGTGGCTGGCAGATTGAACGTGTGGAGCATCACGCGCCGCCGCTCTGGACGCTGGGCCAGCTCGCCTGGTTTGCCGAGTTCTGGTGCCTGCGCGAGCCGCGTCGCAACGGCAGCGACACCATCGAAGACGGCGCCGGCACGGAGTGGGACCTGGCGCTTTGGCAAGCTACGCTGCCCGCCGCGCTCGACGGCGCCGACAGCTTCTTCGATATGGACCGCATGCCGCCCGAAGCGTGCTGGGAACTGACGCTGCCCGGCATCGCGGCGATCAAGCAGTACGCGCATGACGTGCTCGACCGCGTGCTGCGCAAGCTCGCCACGCTCGGCACCGACGACGATGCAGCGCTTGAGCCGTTCCGCTGGGCGGTCTTCCACGAAGACCTGCGCGCCGAGCATCTGCACGGCTTGCTGCAAGTCCTTGGCCTTCAGCCCGCTGGGCAACCGCCGCTGGCCGCTGTGGCTGTGCCCGCTGCGCAGACGCTGTCTATGCCCGGCGGCCGCTTCCAGATGGGCTGGCCCGACGCCGATGGCTTTGTCTTCGACAACGAATGTCCATCGTATCGCACCTATGTGCCCGCGTACGAAATCGATGCGCAACCGGTCACCAACGGGCAGTACCTGGAGTTCATCGAAGATCGCGGCTACGACCATCCGCAGTGGTGGTCGCCGGCCGGCATGGAATGGCTGATGATGCAGGAGCGCTCGGCGCCGTTGGGTTGGCAGCGTGATCCGGTTACGCGCACATGGCAGGCACTGCGCTACGGCCAGGCGCGCACGATCAATCGAGATGAGCCTGTGCGCCACGTGAGCCTGTACGAAGCGCAGGCGTGGTGCCGCTGGGCGGGCCGGCGCTTGCCGACCGAAGACGAATGGGAGATGGCCGCGGTGCACGGCCGCGCCGGTTTTCATTGGGGGCAAGTGTGGGAGTGGACCTCCTCACCGTTCGAACCCTATCCGGATTTCGTGCCGGGCGTGCCGCGTGGTCGCGTGGCGAGCCTGTCGGCGCCGCATTTCATGACGATGCAGACCGTGCGCGGTGCGGCAGCGCATACGCCGCAGCGTGCGCGTCACCCGCGTTTCCGGGGTTTCGTGCTGCCGGAGCGCGACGATATCTTCATCGGCTTCCGAACCTGCGCGCTTTGACGTGCGCAACGTACTGCCCAACCCTCGCTTTGGCGAGGGTTTTTTTGTTGCTCCTATTGGGCGAGACGAAGTCAACGCGCTACCCGTGACAGAACATAACGTTGAGTGTCCAGCTGCTGCCGTTATCTAGGTAGGTGATCTCGAAGGGGGGCGATCAACCACAAGACCGGTAAGTCGAGCTGCAACGGATCGAGGCTGCTCAAAGAAAAACCCCACGCGGTAAGGCGTGGGGTTTTTCGGCAAGCCAAACAAGGCCATCCTGCAGGATGGCCTTTTACTGATCAGCGGTCGAAGTCGCGCGAGCGGTCCTTGCTGCCGTAGCTGTCGCGGTTACCGTCGCGATTGCCGTAGCTGCGGCGTGCGGCGCCATTGCCGTTGTCGTTGCCGAAGCGGCTGCCACCGTTGTTGTCGCCGAAGCGACGCGGGGCGCCGTCACGATTGCCGTAGCTTTCACGGTTGCCATCGCGGTTGCCGTAACCGCCACCGTTGCCGCCGTTGCTGTTGCCGTAGCCACGGTTGCCGTCTTGCGTGCCCTGCGTACGTGCGGGGCGCTGTTGCCAGTCGCTGCGGTTTTGCTGGCCTTGGCCGTACGACTGACGCGGAGCGCGGTCGTCACGGTTCCATTCGCGTTGGCCACCTTGGTAGCCACCGCCGTTGCCATTGCGATCATCGCGGCGCGGGGCAAAACCGTCGTTGTTGCCGCCGAAGCTGCGCTGGAAGCGACCGTCGCTGTTGCCGCCATTGCTGCCTTGGCGTGCGCCGTAGCCTTCACGCTGGCCGCGATAGCCGCCGCCATTGCCGCCGCCGTTTCCACGGTAGCCACCACGGTCGCCGCCGGCACGCGGGCCACCGGTGCGCGGCTTGGGCGAGCGCTTCGGCTCCAGGCCTTCCACCACGGATGCGTCGATACGACGATCAACGAAGCGCTCGATACGGCGCCATTGGAACGTGTCGTTGTGGTTCACCAGGTTGATGGCGATACCGCTGCGGCCGGCACGGCCCGTGCGGCCGATACGGTGCACGTAGTCTTCGGCTTGCTTGGGCAGGTCGAAGTTGACGACGTGCGTGATGTCGGGCACGTCGATGCCGCGGGCGGCTACGTCGGTGGCCACCAGCACGCGCAGCTGGCCGCGGCGCAGTGCCGTCAGCGTGCGGTTACGCGCGCCTTGGTGCATATCGCCGTGCAGGGCGCCGGCGGAGAAACCGTGCTCGGTCAGGCGCTCGGCCAGCGAGTCAGCATCACGCTTGGTTGCCGTGAAGACGATGGCTTGCTTGAGCGACGCGTCGCGAAGCAGGTGGTCCAGCAGCTGCTGCTTGTGCGACATGTCGTCGGTAAAGTGCAGGCGCTCTTCAATATTGCTTTGGTCAACCTTGGCAGCAGCGATTTCGATGCGCTGCGGCTCGCGCATCATGCGCTCGGCCAGTTGCTCGATGCGGCGGTCCATCGTGGCCGAGAACATCAGCATCTGGCGCGTAGCCGGCGTGGCGCCGACAATGGCTTCGATGTCGTCCGAGAAGCCCATGTCGAGCATACGGTCAGCTTCGTCAAACACGAGCATGTCGAGTGCAGACAGGTCGATGCGGCCCGAGTCGATGTGGTCGAGCAGGCGGCCCGGCGTGGCGATGATGATGTCCGGCATGCGCGCAAGCATATCGAGCTGCTTCGGGTAGGGCATGCCGCCCAGGATGCTTGCGCAGACGATACGGCGCAGATGGCGGCCGTACTGTGCGGTGGCGGTGGTTACTTGCAGGGCCAGTTCGCGCGTGGGTGTGAGCACCAGCAGAGACGGCTTGGCCGGTGCCGGGCGGGGGCGGCGCCCCTTCATGCGTTGCGGCGGGCCGTCCATGCGCGGACGCTGCGGCTCAGGCTGCTCGCTGATGCGCTGGATGGCCGGCAGGATGAACGCGGCGGTTTTGCCCGAACCGGTCTGGCTCGTGACCAGCAGGTCGCGGCCCGACAGGCAGGCCGGAATGGCTTGCGCCTGTACCGGCGTCGGGGTGGTGTAGTTCACTTCGCCCAGGGCGCGGACGATGCGGTCGTCCAGACCCAGTGCAGCAAAGGCGTTGGCACGGGTCGCTGCTTCGGCGATGAGGTTTTCGGTATTGGTGGTTTCAGCGTGCGCAATGGCGCCGCTGCCGTCTTGAGGCTGCGTCATGTCGAATAGGTAGTAAGGCTGCCGCGCCGACTGCATCATGTGATGCAAGCGACGGAAATGGGATACGGCGACCGGTTAATCACGGGCGTCGGCGCCAATCGGATAAGGCCGGTTCGACAGACGGGCTGCAGAACGGACAGGCGGGGGAGTGGGCCGGCCTCAAGCTGAACAAGTCGGCGAGGTGGGGCGGCGGTCCCTTCGGCGTGATGTGAATCCACGCGGGAGATCGGAGACGATGCCAAGCACAATGGCAATCGGCTGCGCATGCATGCAACGGACGGGGATTCGGGCGATGGACGCCGGTTTAGAACCAGCACATCGACCAACCGCGGACCGAAAAATACGGCAGTAAGCAGCCAAGCCACGAACTATAGCACGAATTTTTGCAGTGCGGCAAAGTATTTGCTGCCGCTTGCCGGATCGAACCCGCGGCCTATACTCAAAACACCGGCCATGCTCACGGCCGGGAAAGGGGCGGATGATGGAATTCCCGATGGCCTTCTCCAACCTGTATCTGTTGCTCGCTGTTTGCGTTGCGGGCGTGATCGGACTGGCGTCTGCGCCACTGGTGATCCGAGGTGCGCGAGTAGGGATTCGCGTGCTGCTGACGATCATCGGGGTGTTGATCGGGCTGCTCGTGCTCGAAGCGCTGCCGGTGTTGACCTAGATGGCCCGGGGCCATCCGCAGCCATAGGCCCGCCCGTATGTGGCGGGCCTCGTCGTTTTGTGCGGTCGGAAAAACAAAAAGCCAGGCGCGTCGCCTGGCTTTGTCGTATCTGATGGTCCCGCCGACAGGAATCGAACCTGTATCTCACGCTTAGGAGGCGCGTGCACTATCCATTGTGCTACGGCGAGTGACCGAGCCCGGTGACGCAAACGGCGGCCCGAGCGAGCCGCGATTCTACGCAATTTGAGGGGCCAAGACCAGCCAGCCACTGGGGGCGAGGGCCAGCATCCGTGCCGGGCATGCAGCACATATGAAGCGATGATGACGCTATGGATCTTGTAGGTTTGCGCCCACAGTTCAGGCGCTTTTGTGATGAAGCAAACGCTAAATCGAACGAACGATCGGTCACAGAATCAGATTTAAGTATTACGAACTTTGCATGATTGTTCACGGAAGTTAAGCTTTATCACCCATCCAAGACCCTCCTAGGCGACCAACATGCTGACATCCGAAGAACGGGACGATCCGTGGACGGTGGAGCCGTCGCTGGAAAGCCTGCTCCCCAAGCATCGGCCCGGGACGATCGATCGACCGATCTATTTCCGTCACACCGACACGCCTGACGGCCACGTCATTAAGCAGTTTCCGGATGGTTCGCGCCAGCTCGTGCGTTTTATCGGCCTGGAAGAGCAGGTCGTCAAACACTTCCTTTAAATCCGGCTTTCCTGTTTCGCGCGGTCAATCTGCTCCGAGGTGGCATCCGCTACTGTGTTGCCCGCCATTGACATGGTGGTGCACTGGCCCGCGCGCGCCGCAGCAGAGGTTCTGCCTCGATCAGGCCACGATCGCCGATCGCACGTATTCGCTGCAGGCCGTGTTGTCGCGTCTGCTCCGCAAGCCGATGGTGTCCGCGCAGCGTTAGTCGCGCACAAACAAAAACGCCGCCGTGCAAGACGGCGGCGCTGACGATGCGCGCAGCTTCGTTTAGTCGGCGACCTTGTCGCTCGGGTACTTGAACGAGTCGCGCAGCAGGAAACTCATCGGAATATCGAGCTTGGCGCTGTGGGGCGGAATCGGCTGCTGGAACCACTTCTTGTAGAGTTTTTCGGCGTCGTAGTCGAGGATGATGTTGGTCATCGCGCGGTCGACCAGGCGTTTGAACTCGGGGTCGTCCTTGCTGAGCATGATCGCGTAGGGCTCGACCGTCAGCATGTCGCCGACGACGGCGTAGTCACCCGGGGTCTTGGTGTTGGCGCGGAAGCCGTAGAGCAGCACGTCGTCCATCGCAAAGGCATCGGCCTTGCCGGCTTCGACCATCGCGAAGGATTCGGCGTGGTCCTTGGCTTCGAGAAACGTCATGTTCAGCACGCGCACGTCGTTCATCTTGCGCAGTTCTGCCACGCTGGTGGTGCCCTTCGTGGTGACGACGGTCTTGCCGCGCAGGTCGTCCCATTTGCGGATGCCTGACGAGGTCTTGACGATCATGCGGATGCCCGCGATGTAGTGCGGGATCGTAAAGGCCACTTTCTCGCGGCGTTCACGGTTGTTGGTGGTCGAGCCGCATTCCAGGTCGGCTTTGCCATCGATGATGGCTGGCATCCGCGTGGAAGGCGTGACCATCACGTACTGCACTTTCAGATCGGGGCGCTTGAGATCGGTGCGCAGCTTGTCGACTACGCGCAGGCACAGGTCCATGGCGTAGCCAACGGGCTTTTTGTCGGCGTCGTAGAACGAGAAGGGCACGGAGCTTTCGCGGTAGGCGACGCGGACGTTGCCGGTATCGCGGATGCGGTCAAGCACCGGCGTGGACGAGGCCAGGGCGGTGCCCGGCGCAAAACTGGACAGCGAAGCGAAGAGCAGCGCCGCAACTGGCAGCGCGCGCGTGAAGAACGGCATGGTTGTATCCCCCGGGAAAGAATCGGCGGCCCACCTTATCGTTATGCCCGGCTTGTGGCCGGAGGGCCTGCCGCATGATACGGTGCAGCGCCGCAACCTGCAGGCCTGTGCTTTTTTTGGTGTTGTAAGCAGGCTGCAAGACTGGATTTTGTCCTCTAAAAGACGGTCGGCAGTGATCGCCTTGCGGTGGTGCGTTGCGCACGCGCGGCGTGCGCTGCGGTACCCTCTCAGCCGTACGGCTGGTGCAGCGGACTCACCCGCGGTGCATGCTTGGCGCAGCATGCATTGCTGCGGTGCGGAGCCGCACCGGGCTTGGCGTTAGGCGTTTTTCCCTACCGGGTTTGTCCCGACTGCCCGAGACGGACGAGGGGCGCTATGCTCCGGCCATGTCTTGTTCGCAAGGCATCGAGGAGAGACTCTTCCGGCCCGCCGAAAGCGGGCCGTTTTTCTTTGGTGCGTTCGTGTTCGAGCCCGGCTCAGTTCTGATTCGGCAGCACGTTGCCCGGCTGGGACGATTGCCTTGGCCAGTTCGAAAACGCGAAAATCCACAGCGCCACCAAGTTCACCAGGGGCACCAGCACGAGCAGGGTCCACCACTGTGAAAAGCCGGTCCGCAGCAAGATCTGCCGCACCGGAATGCCTGCCACGATCAAGATGATCAACAGCCCGAAAAGTCCGCGCATCGTTGTTCCCCTTCGGTAACGGTATGGTTGGCGCGGCCGGAAAAAGCGAATCCGGCGGCACAAGCGTTATAGCACCGGCACACGCAAGCGCAATGGCGCCGGTGGGCAACACGCGGGCCGACTACAATACGCGCCTTCTGGCCGCACGCGGCCCGCATTCATTTTCTATCCGGCATGGCCCTGTTTTCCATTACCGATGCGCAACTGGCGTTCGGCCACGTAGCGCTGCTCGACCACACCGATTTCTCGCTGGAGGCTGGCGAGCGTGTCGGCCTGATCGGCCGCAACGGCACCGGCAAATCGTCGTTGCTGAAAATCGTGGCCGGCACCACCGCGCCCGATGACGGCCTGATCGCCCGCCAGAGCGGCGTCACCTCGGCCTACGTGCCGCAAGAGCCCGCATTCGATCCCGAGCAAACCGTGGCCGAAGCCGTGGCGATGGGCGTGCCGCATGCCGCCGGTCTGCTGGCTGAATACGAAGCGCTGATCACGTCGATGGGCGATTCCCACGATGAAGAGGCACTGCACAAGCTGCACGCGTTGCAATCCCAGCTGGAAGCCGCAGACGCCTGGCAACTGCGCACGCGCGTTGATACGACGATCGCTCAGCTTGGCTTGCAGCCCGGCGCGCGCATCGGTTCGCTTTCGGGTGGTCTGACCAAGCGTGTGGCGCTGGCGCAGGCATTGGTGGGCGCGCCCGACATCCTGCTGTTGGACGAGCCGACCAACCACCTCGACTACGACTCCATCCGCTGGCTGGAAGACCTGCTGTTGGCCTTCCGCGGCAGCGTGCTGTTCATCACGCACGATCGCGCGTTTCTCGACCGCGTCGCCACGCGCATCATCGAACTGGATCGCGGCAAGCTGCGTTCGTACCCCGGCAACTTCACGGCGTATCAGACGCGCAAAGCGCAGGAGCTCGAAGCCGAGGCGCTCGAGAACGCCCGCTTCGACAAGCTGCTCGCGCAGGAAGAAGTGTGGATCCGCAAGGGTGTGGAAGCGCGCCGCACGCGCAGCGTCGGCCGCGTTGCGCGACTGGAGCAGATGCGTGTGGACCGCCAGGCTCGCCGTGAGGTGCAGGGCAACGTCAAGCTCGAAGTCTCGCAGGGGGACCGCTCCGGCAAGATCGTTGCCGAACTGACCGATGTGACCAAGCAGTACGGTGACAAGATGGTCGTCGACACCTTTACCGCCACCATCATGCGTGGCGACAAGGTGGGCATTCTGGGCGCCAACGGTGTCGGCAAGACCACGCTGCTCAAGTTGATCCTGGGCGAACTGGCGCCCGATTCGGGCACGGTGCGCAACGGCACGAATCTGCAGGTCGCGTACTTCGACCAGATGCGCGCGCAGTTGGATCTGAACCGGTCGCTTGCCGACACCATCAGCCCCGGCAGCGACTGGATTGAAGTCAACGGCCAGCGCAAGCACGTGATGAGCTATCTGGGCGATTTCCTGTTCGCGCCCGAGCGGGCGCGCTCGCCAGTGGCGTCGCTCTCGGGCGGTGAGCGCAACCGGCTGCTGCTGGCGCGCCTGTTTGCGCGGCCGGCCAACGTGCTGGTGCTCGATGAGCCGACCAATGATCTGGATATCGATACGCTTGAACTGCTGGAAGAACTGCTGCAGGAATACAGCGGCACGGTGTTCCTGGTCTCGCACGACCGCGCGTTTGTCGACAACGTCGTCACTTCGGTGATTGCGGCGGAAGGCGAGGGCCGCTGGCGCGAATACGTGGGCGGGTTCTCGGATTGGCAGACGCAGTCGGCGCGCTCGGCACAGATGGCACAAGCCGCCAAGCCTGTCGCCGAAGAGAAGAAACCCGAGGCGGCCAAGCCGCGCGAGCGCGCCACGGCCAAGCTCAGCTACAAGGAGCAGCGTGAACTGGATGCGTTGCCCGCCACCATCGAGGCGCTGGAGGCCGAGCAAAAACAAGTTGGCGGCGAACTGGAAGACGGCACGATCTATGGCCGTGACCCTGAGCGCGCGCAAAAACTGGCCGAGCGCCACGAGGCCATCGAGCTGGAACTGCTGGAAGCGCTGGAGCGCTGGGAAGCGCTTGAGGGCAAGCGCGCCGGCACCGCGTGATCCTTCGGTAGTCCATCCATATGTCAGCGGGATGTCGGCCGAATGTGAGTTTCGGGTCGCGTCCCGACGCTGATAATCCCTCCGCATTGCCAAGGACAGCTTCCTTTACAATGCGCGCTGCATTCCCGGCGCTCGGGGCAGACCCCGGGCCCGTCAGTTTTTCCGCCTTCCATGAGCAAAACCTCCCAATACAGCGAATCGTCGATCAAGGTCCTCAAGGGCCTGGAACCGGTCAAGCAACGGCCGGGCATGTACACGCGCACCGACAACCCCCTGCACATCGTGCAGGAAGTGATCGACAACGCCGCTGACGAGGCGTTGGGCGGCTACGGCAAGCAGATCGCCGTGACGCTGCACAAGGACGGCAGCGTGAGCGTGGAAGACGATGCGCGCGGCATTCCCGTCGGCATCCACCCGGAAGAGGGTGTGCCGGTGGTCGAGATCGTCTTCACGCGCCTGCACGCGGGCGGCAAGTTCGACAAGGGCCGCGGCGGCGCGTATGCGTTCTCGGGCGGCCTGCACGGCGTGGGCGTGTCGGTCACGAACGCGCTGTCGACGCGGCTGGAAGTGACGGTCTGGCGTGACGGCAGCGTGTCCACGCTCACGTTTTCCGGCGGCGACGTCATCGAACAGCTCGCCACCCGCAAAGCCGAGCGCGGCGAGAAGAAGAAGAACGGCACGCGCGTGCGCGTGTGGCCCGACGCCAAGTATTTCGATTCCGAGAACATCCCCCAGGCCGAGCTGCAGCGCTTGCTGCGCAGCAAGGCCGTGCTGCTGCCGGGCGTGAAGGTCGCGCTCACGCTGGAGAAATCCGGCGAGACCATTGAGTGGCAATACGACCAGGGCCTGCGCGGCTATCTGGTCGAATCGCTCGCGCAGGGCAGCGGTGCCGAGCCGGTGATCCCCCTGTTCGAGGGCGAGCACTTTGCCGATCCCGACAAGCCCGGCGAAGAAGGTTTTGCCTTCGGCGAAGGCGCATCGTGGGTGGTGGCGTGGACGGAAGAGGGCTCGCCGGTGCGTGAGTCGTACGTCAACCTGATCCCGACGCCCGCTGGCGGCACGCATGAATCCGGCCTGCGTGAAGGCCTGTTCCAGGCAGTGAAGAGCTTTGTCGAGATGCACGCGCTGCTGCCCAAGGGCGTCAAGCTGATGTCCGAAGACGTGTTTGCGCGCGCTTCGTTCGTGCTGTCGGCCAAGGTGCTCGACCCGCAGTTCCAGGGTCAGATCAAGGAACGCCTGAATAGCCGCGATGCGGTGCGGCTTGTGTCCACCTTCAGCCGTCCGACGCTGGAGCTGTGGCTGAACCAGCACGTCGAGCACGGCAAGAAGCTGGCCGAACTCGTGATCAAGCAGGCGCAGGCGCGCACGCGTGCGGCGCAGAAGGTCGAGAAGAAGAAGGGCTCCGGCGTGGCCGTGCTGCCCGGCAAGCTGACCGATTGCGAGTCCGACGACATCACCCGCAACGAACTCTTCCTGGTGGAAGGGGACTCCGCCGGCGGCTCCGCCAAGATGGGCCGCGACAAGGAATTCCAGGCCATCCTGCCGCTGCGTGGCAAGGTGCTCAACACGTGGGAAACCGAGCGCGACCGCCTCTTCGCCAACAACGAAGTGCATGACATAGCGGTCGCCATCGGCGTGGACCCACACGGGCCGACCGACACGGTTGACCTGTCCGGCCTGCGCTACGGCAAGATCTGCATCCTGTCCGATGCTGACGTGGACGGCGCGCACATCCAGGTCTTGCTGCTCACGTTGTTCTTCAAGCACTTCCCGCAATTGATCGACCGCGGGAACGTATGCGTGGCGCGCCCGCCGCTGTATCGTGTCGATGCGCCCGCGCGCGGCAAGAAGCCCGCGCAGAAGCTCTACGCGCTGGACGACGGCGAGTTGGAAGCCATTGAAGACAAGCTGCGCAAGGACGGCGTGAAAGAAGGCGCCTGGCAGATCTCCCGCTTCAAGGGCCTGGGCGAAATGAGCGCCGAGCAGCTCTGGGAAACCACCATGAACCCCGACACGCGCCGCCTGCTGCCCGTGGCGCTGGGCGAGCTGGGCCAGGACCAGACCATCAACATGATGAACATGCTCATGGGCAAGGGCGAAGCCGGCGCACGCCGCACGTGGCTGGAAGCGCGCGGCAACGAAGTCGAAGCCGACATCTGATCGCTGACCTATCACGTAACCGATGGCGATGAAGCTTTTCGTACGTTTCGCATTCGCATTGACGGCACTGGCCTTGTTGGCCAGCCAGCCGGCGCGCGCGGACGTCTACGGCTACATCGATGAAAACGGTCTCGCGCACTTTGCTGCGGAACGGCTGGACGATCGCTACGTGCTCTTCATGAAGGGCGCGGCGGTGGCGGGCAAGGGCGATGACAAGGACAAAGGCGACAGCGCCATTGCCCTGCCGGCCACGGAGTTGCCGGATGCCGATGCTTACCTGAACGCCAGCAAGCGCGATGCACTCGATAACGCCGGTGGCATGCGTCAGCGCCTCGTACGCACAGTGTTGCAGCACCCGAACGTGCCGACGGTCGAGCCGCTGATCCGCCAGGCCGCCAGCAAGCACGGCATCGACCCGGCGTTTGTGAAGGCCGTAATTGCCGCCGAATCCGGTTTCAACCCGCAGGCCGTGTCGCCCAAGGGTGCGATCGGGCTGATGCAGGTGATCCCGGATACCGGCGCACGCTACGGCGTGACCGGCGACGCGCGCCGCACGGCAGCACAGAAGCTGGCCGACCCGAAGACCAACATCACCACCGGCGTGCGTTACCTGAGCGACTTGCTGCGCATGTTCTCGGGCAACCTCGAACTCGTGCTGGCCGCCTACAACGCAGGCGAGGGCGCGGTGCAGAAACATGGCAACGACATCCCGCCCTACGCCGAGACGCAGAACTACGTGAAGACGGTGATGCAGTTCTACCGGTACTACAACCCGATGGCTGCGGTGAGTGGGGCAGGCGGCTTCATGACCGTGAGCGCCAACGGCGCCATGGTCACGCGCAAGCCTGGCCGCACAGGCCGGCCCGCACGCATCGAACTCGTATTGGACCCGGCCACCGGCGTGGCCAAAAACATACCCCAACATTGATCCTTGGCGGCGCCGCAACTCAGATGTTGCACATGTACGCCGCTTTCGCTTGAGCCTCCATGGAACAACAAGACATCCTCTTCGACCCCAGCGAGCCGGCCGAAGCGCTCACGCTTGGCGCCTATGCCGAGCGCGCCTATCTCGACTACGCCATCAGCGTGGTCAAGGGCCGTGCGCTGCCCGAGGTGGCCGATGGCCAGAAGCCGGTGCAGCGCCGCATCCTGTTTGCGATGCACGAGATGGGCCTGCGCGCCGATGCCAAGCCGGTCAAGTCCGCACGCGTGGTGGGTGACGTGCTCGGTAAATACCACCCGCACGGCGATCAATCCGCCTACGACGCGCTAGTGCGCCTGGCGCAGGATTTCTCGCTGCGCTACCCGCTGATCGACGGCCAGGGCAACTTCGGCTCGCGCGATGGCGATGGCGCGGCGGCGATGCGCTACACCGAAGCGCGCCTGACGCCCATCTCGCGCATGCTGCTCGAAGAGCTGGACCAGGGCACGGTCGACTTCATCCCGAACTACGACGGCTCGATGGACGAGCCGAAGCTGCTGCCCGCGCGCTTGCCGTTCGTGCTGCTCAACGGTGCATCGGGCATCGCGGTGGGCATGGCCACAGAGATCCCGTCGCACAACCTGCGCGAAGTGGCAAACGCCGCCGTCGCGCTCATCCGCGACGACAAGCTCACCAGTACCGACCTGATGCAGCACATGCCGGGGCCGGACTTTCCGGGCGGCGGGCAGATCATCTCGTCGGCGGCTGACATTGCGCAGGTGTACGAAACCGGCCGCGGCAGCCTGAAGGTGCGCGCGCGCTGGAAGATCGAAGAGCTTGCGCGCGGCCAGTGGCAACTGGTGGTCAACGAACTGCCGCCCAACACCTCGTCGCAGAAGGTGCTGGAAGAGATTGAAGAGCTGACCAACCCGAAGGTGCGCACCGGCAAGAAGTCGCTCTCGCCGGATCAGCTCACCATGAAGCAGACCATGCTGGGTCTGCTCGATGCTGTGCGCGATGAGTCGGGCAAGGACGCGCCGGTGCGCCTCGTGTTCGAGCCGAAGAGCAAGAACATCGACCAGCAGGAATTTGCCAACGCGCTGCTGGCGCACACGTCGCTGGAATCGGGCGCGGCCATCAACCTGGTGATGATCGGCACGGATGGCCGGCCGCGCCAAAAGGGCCTGGCCGAGATTCTGCGTGAGTGGATCGCCTACCGCTTTGCCACGGTCACGCGCCGTACGCGCCATCGTCTGGGCAAGGTGGAAGACCGCATCCACATCCTCGAAGGCCGGCAACTGGTGCTGCTGCGCATCGAGGATGTGATCCGCATCATCCGCGAGAGCGAGGACCCCAAGGCCGCGCTGATCCAGGTCTTCAACCTGAGCGATCGCCAGGCGGAAGACATCCTGGAGATCCGCCTGCGCCAACTCGCACGCCTGGAAGCCATCAAGATCGAGCAGGAGCTGAAGAACCTGCGCGAAGAGCAGGGCGAGCTGGACGTGCTGCTCAAGTCCGAGACCATGATGCGCCGTCGCATCATCAAGGAGATCGAGACCGACGCGAAACAATACGGCGACGACCGCCGCACTTTCATCCAGGAAGAGCGCCGCGCTGCCGCCGAAGTGAAGGTGGTCGACGAACCCGTTACGGTGATCGTCTCGCAGAAGGGCTGGGTGCGTACGCGCCAGGGCCATGGCCACGACGCCACGCAGTTCGCCTTCAAGGCGGGCGATACGCTGTACGACACGTTTGAATGCCGCACGACCGATGCGCTGCTGATCTTCGGCACGCGCGATGACAAGGGCACCGGCCGCGTCTACTCCGTCGCCGTGGCCAACCTGCCGGGCGGCCGTGGCGACGGCGTGCCGCTCACCACACTGATCGAACTCGCACCGGGCACGCATATCGCCCACACCTTCGCGGGCCATGCCGAGCAGAACCTGGTGATCTCCACGCGCGGTGGCAACGGCTTCATGGCCAAGGTGGGCGACATGGTCGGCCGTCAGAAGGCCGGCAAGGCGTTCCTGACGCTGGACGAGGGCGATCAGCCCAACAAGCCTGCACCCGCACCGGCAGATGCCTATGGCGTGGCCTGCTTGTCCGAAGGCGGCCGCGTGCTGCTGTTCCAGATCAGCGAGTTGAAGACGCTCGCCAGCGGCGGCCGTGGCGTGATCCTGATGGAGCTGGAGAAGAACGAAACGCTGCTTCAGGCGCTGGCCTTCGGTGCCGCAGGCTTCGTGCTCTCGGGCACCGGCCCGCGCGGCGGCAAGGCGGTCGAACAGACCATGACGACGCGCGCGCAAGAGCCGTACGCCGGCAAGCGCGCACGCAAGGGCAAGGCGCTGGAGCCCAAGCTGCGCGATCCGAAGCTCTCGCTGCCCAAGCCCGTACCGCAAGCCGCCTGAAGCGATGAGCGATCAGCACGCCGAGCCTGACATCAACGCCGCAAGCGCCGCGGCAAACGTTCCGTCCTGCAGCAAGCTCTTCACCGAGTTTGCGCGCATGGGGCTGTCGGGCTTCGGCGGCGTGCTGCCGTTCGCGCGCGCCGGGATTGTCGACCGCAACCGCTGGCTCTCCAACACCGAGTTTGCCGAGCTGCTGAGCCTGGGCCAAGTGCTGCCGGGCCCGAACATCGTCAACCTCTCGGTGATGCTGGGCTACCGATACCACGGCGTGCGCGGCGCGGCGTCGGCCATGGGTGGTCTGGTGCTTGTGCCTGCCGTGCTGCTGTTGCTGATCGTCATGCTGTACGACCACTACAGCGCGTTGTCCGTCGTGCAGAACCTGCTCAAGGGCATGGCAGCGGTGGCGGCGGGGCTGGTGCTCTCCACGGCGGTCAAGCTGGCGCAGGGGCAGTCGCGCACCTGGCGTGCCATCGGCATCGGCCTGGCTGTGTTCCTGACGATTGGCGTGCTGCAATGGCCGCTGTTGCCGGTCATGCTCGTGCTGATTCCGCTCGCGCTCGTGCTGGAGTGGAGGGCAACGCGGTGATGGCCTATCTCTCCACCGTGTTCGATCTGTTCTGGCACTTTCTGGTGCTGTCGTTTCTCGCCATTGGCGGGGCCAGTTCGACCCTGCCTGACATGCACCGCTTCCTGGTCGATACGCGCCACTACATGACGAGCGAGCAACTGAGCGCCATGTACGCCATCTCACAGGCGGCGCCTGGGCCGAACGTG
This sequence comes from uncultured Ralstonia sp., assembly GCA_963512445.1. Taxonomy (GTDB): domain Bacteria; phylum Pseudomonadota; class Gammaproteobacteria; order Burkholderiales; family Burkholderiaceae; genus Ralstonia. The sequence goes on along the minus strand of CAUPMS010000012.1, from coordinate 60,549 downwards.
CTCTTCGTCGAGTTGTTTGGTTGGCAGGCGGCGGGCGTGGGTGGGGCGGTTGCCTCGCTGGTCGGCATCTGCGGGCCGTCGTGTGTGATTGCGGCGGTGATCGCGCGCGTCATGCACCGTACGCCCGATGCGCGATGGATTGCGCTGGTGCGTCGCGGCTTGGCGCCGCTCACCATTGGCCTGCTGTTTTCCACCGGCTGGATTCTCGCGCGCGGGGCGGACAACAGCTTCGGCACCATCCTGCTGACGGTGGCGACGGTGCTGGCCTGCACCTTCACACGTGTACACCCGCTGATTCTGGTCAGCCTGGGCGCGCTGGTGGGCGGGTTGGGCTGGGTGTAGCCGCGCCCGACGTCGGCGCCGACGTGTGTGCGGCGACAGTCGATCCATGCCAAAGGCGGACGATGTCCGCCTTTTTCTTTGCACGCGGCCCGAGAAAGTTTGGGCGCCGCCACTTCACAATCGCGAAGCCGCAAAACTCGGGGAATACCCCAATACATCTGTAATTGTATATACAACAACATGCGCAACTACGCGACATTGTCTGTACGGCATGGGGTGTCGATCGAACAACACGTCACCGCTTTGCGGGAGCGGACAAAGATCCGCTGGCCATTCACACGGCTCCAGGCGCCATTCGCTTGCATATTCGCTGACATAAACAGGAGACAGATTGGAACACCTTCAACGCAACCTGCGCGCGCGGCATATCCGTTTTCTCGCGCTCGGTTCGGCCATCGGCACGGGCCTTTTCTACGGATCTGCGTCGGCCATCCAGTTGGCCGGCCCGGCTGTGATTCTCGCGTACATCATCGGCGGCGCGGCCGTCTACATGGTCATGCGTGCGCTGGGTGAAATGGCGGTGCGGCAGCCGGTTTCCGGCTCCTTCGGGCGCTACGCGCGCGACAACCTCGGGCCGCTCGCCGGCTTTCTCACCGGGTGGACGTACATCCTCGAAATGGTGATCGTCTGTCTGGCAGACGTGACCGCCTTCGGCATCTACATGGGCTTCTGGTTTCCCGATGTGCCGCAGTGGATCTGGGTGCTCGGCATCGTCATGCTGATCTGCGCGCTGAACCTGTGCAACGTCAAGGTATTCGGTGAGATGGAGTTCTGGCTCGCGCTGGTCAAGATCGTGGCGATTGGCGCGATGATCGTCGGCGGCATCGCCATCCTGTTCCTCGGCGTGCAGATGAACGGTGAGCACGCACCCGGCCTGAGCAACCTGTGGGCGCACGGCGGCTTCCTGCCGCACGGCATGGGTGGCCTGGTTGCCTCGCTTGCGGTGGTGATGTTTGCCTACGGCGGCGTCGAGATCATCGGCATCACCGGCGGTGAGGCGCAGAACCCCGACAAGGTCATTCCCAAAGCGATCAACGCCGTGCCCGCGCGCATCCTGCTGTTCTACGTGCTGACGATGTGCGTGCTGATGGCGATCTTCCCCTGGACGGGCATTGGCGGCCAGGGCAGCCCGTTCGTGCAGATCTTCTCGGGCCTGGGCATCAAGTCTGCCGCTGCAGTCCTTAACCTGATCGTCATCTCGGCGGCCATCTCGGCTATCAACAGCAACATCTTCGGCGCGGGCCGCATGATGTACGGCATGGCCGAACAGGGCCAGGCGCCGCGCATCTTTGCCGCAACCTCGCGCCACGGCGTGCCCTGGGTGACGGTGGTGACCATGGCCGGTGCCCTGCTGGGCGGCGTGGTGCTGAATTACCTGATTCCCGAAAACGTCTTCCTGATCATCGCGTCCATCGCCACCTTTGCGACCGTGTGGGTATGGCTGATGATCCTGCTGTCACAGGTGGCTATGCGCCGCCGCTTGTCGGCCGAGGAAGTGCGCGCGCTCAAGTTCAAGGTGCCGCTGTGGCCGGTTGGCCCGGCACTCGCCATCGCCTTCATGCTGTTCGTGATCGGCGTGCTGGGCTACATGGAAGACACGCGTGTGGCGCTGTACGTCGGGGCAGGCTGGGTGGCGCTGGTGTCGGCGGCTTGGTATGTCCGCGTCAAGCCGTCCGCTGCGCCAGCGATTGCCGAGGAGGCCCGCGGCACCTGAGCCAGGCCGATCGATACAAAAACACAAGAGCGTCACGGCGGCTCCCCATGCAGCATGCGGAAATGGGGAGCCCCCCCACGTCGCCGGTAAGCAATCCCCCAACTGGAGACCCCATGTCCAACCCTTTCACCGCCCCGGCAAGTGGCGTGCCCACTGGCGCGCAAGCCACGGCAGCCGAGCGGCCCCTGTCACGCAAGCGCGCGATTGCCGCCATCACCATCGGCAACGGCCTCGAGTTCTACGACTTCGTGGTCTACAGCTTCTTCGCCACGCTGATTGGCCGGCTGTACTTCCCGGTCGGCAACGCCACGGGCCAACTGCTGATGTCCTTCGCCACGTTTGGCGTGGGCTTTCTGATGCGCCCGCTTGGCGGTTTGCTGATTGGCATGTACGCCGATCGCGCGGGCCGCAAGCCGGCCGTGGCGCTCACGCTATGGCTGATGGGCCTGTCGTCCCTGATCTTCGTCGTGACGCCGACGTATGCGCAGATCGGCATCCTCGCGCCGATGCTCGTCGTGCTCGCGCGGCTCGTGCAGGGCTTTGCGATCGGTGGCGAGATGGGCGCCTCGACCGCGCTGCTGCTCGAGTATGCCGACGACCGCTCGCGCGGTTTCTACACGAGCTGGCAGCCGTTCAGCCAGGGGCTGGCGGCGCTGTTCGGCGCACTGGTGGGCCTGTTGCTCAGCAACTTGCTGGCACCGGCCGCGCTGGAGTCGTGGGGCTGGCGGTTTGCGTTCCTGATCGGCATTCTCGTGATTCCGGTCGGCCTCATCATCCGCCGCCGTCTGGAAGAAACCGCCGCGCCGTCGAGCACGCATGAAGCCGATGCAACGCTGCCACTGCTGCGCGAGCACCGCCGTGCGCTGGTGGCGAGCATCCTCTTGATGATCGGCGTGGCCTCGTCGACGTACATCATCGTCTACTACCTCAGCAACTACGCCGTGAGCGTGCTGCACATGCCGCTGTCGCTCGGTATCTGGGCGGCGTGCGTGGCTTCGGTGGTGCAGGTGCTGCTGTCGCCGTTCGCGGGCTGGCTCGCAGACCAGGTCGGGCGCCGCAAGGTGGTGCTGTGGTCGCGCGTGGCGCTGCTGGTGATGATCTATCCGGCCTTCGCGCTGATCAATGCCGAGCCCTCGCTGGCGCGGCTGCTGATCGTGGTGGGCTGCCTGTCGGTGCCGATGTCGATGACTTCGCCGGCGTCCATGGTGCTCGTCAGCGAGGTGCTGCCGCAGCGCCTGCGCGCCACCGGATTGTCGATTGCCTACTGCGTTGCCATCGCCATCTTTGGCGGCTTCGCGCAGTTCTTCTCGACCGAGTTGATCCAGCTCACCGGCAGCGCCAACGCGCCCGCGTTCTACGTGATCGGCTGCGGACTGGTGTCGCTGATCGGCCTGGCGATGGTGCCGGAAACGCTGGGGCGGCGGCTGTCGTAAGCCGCACAGATGCGGCGGCTCAGTCCACGCCGACGAAGCCGCCGGTCTGATGCGCCCATAGGCGCGCATACAACCCACCCACCTGCAGCAGCTCGGCGTGCGTGCCGCTCTCTACGATGCGGCCGCCGTCGAGCACCACCAGCCGGTCCATCCGCGCGATGGTCGACAGCCGGTGCGCAATCGCAATCACCGTCTTCCCTCGCATCAGCGTTTCCAGGCTTTCCTGGATGGCGGCTTCGACTTCAGAATCAAGCGCCGACGTCGCCTCGTCCAGGATCAGGATCGGCGCATCCTTGAGCAGCACACGCGCAATGGCAATGCGCTGGCGCTGCCCGCCCGAGAGCTTCACACCGCGCTCGCCCACCAGTGCATCAAAGCCGCGCCGGCCTTGCGCATCAGACAGTTGCGGGATGAACTCGTCAGCACGGGCGCGGTGCACGGCTTCCATCAGTTCGGCCTCAGTGCTGTCGGGTTTGCCATAGCGCAGGTTGTCGCGAATCGAGCGATGCAGCAGCGAGGTGTCCTGCGTGACCATGCCGATCTGCTCGCGCAGGCTTTCCTGCGTGACGGCGGCGATGTCCTGCCCGTCCACCAGAATGCGGCCGCGCTCCACGTCGTACAGGCGCAGCAGCAGGTTGACCAGCGTCGACTTGCCCGCGCCTGAGGGGCCGACCAAGCCAATGCGTTCACCCGGACGCACCACCAGGTCCAACCCCTCGATCACGCCGCTACCCTTGCCGTAGTGAAAACCCACCTGCTCGAAGCGCACCTCGCCGCGGGTGACCTGCAGCGGCTTGGCATCGGGCCGATCCGTCACGGTGCGCGGCAGGGCAATCGTCTGCATGCCGTCCTGCACCTGGCCGACGTTTTCAAAGATGCCGTTGACCACCCACATGATCCAACCCGACATGTTGTTGATGCGGATCACCAGCCCCGTGGTCAGCGCGATGGTGCCGGCGCTCACGCGGCCCTCGCTCCACAGCCACAGCGCAAGCGCTGATGTGCCGACGATCAGCAGCCCGTTCATGGCTGTGATGGTGAAATCCATACCGCTGATCATGCGGCCCGACAGGCGCGTCTTGTCGGTCTGCTCGGCCATGGCGTCGCGCGCATACGTTTCTTCATGTTGCGTGTGGGCGAACAGCTTGAGCGTGGTGATGTTGGTGTAGCCATCAACAATGCGGCCCATCAGCTTGGAGCGCGATTCCGTGGCGATGACCGAACGCGCCTTCACGCGCGGCACGAAATAGGCGAGCGCGGCGATATAGCAGCCAATCCACACCAGCAGCGGCACCATCAGCCACCAGTCGGCCTTGGCAAACAGCACCAGCGCGCTGATCGAATAGATCACCACGTGCCAGAGCGCATCCACCGCCTGCACCGCCGAATCGCGCAGTGAGAACCCCGTCTGCATGATGCGCTGGGCAATGCGGCCGGCAAAGTCGTTCTGGAAAAACGCCAGACTCTGCTTGAGCACGTAGCGGTGGTTTTGCCAGCGGACGAGGTTCGACAGGTTTGGGTTGATGACCTGATGCACCAGCACGTCGTGCAGGCCCAAGATGACCGGCCGGGCGATCACCGCGACAAAGGCCATCCACAGCAGTTCGCTGCGATGGCGGGCGAAGAACACGGCGCCGGGTGTTGCCTGGATCATGTCGACGATGCGGCCGAGGAAGTCGAACAGCGCCACCTCGATCAGCGCGCCCAGCAGCCCCACGAGCAGCAGGAATGCGAACACGCCGCGCACCTCGCGCAGAAAGTAGACGTAGAAGCGCCAGACGTTGGCCGGAGGCTGGCTGTCGGGCAGGGGGCGGAACGGGTCGATGAGTTGTTCGAGCTGGCGCAGAGGCATGTCGGATCGGGGGGATGGGCCGACGCCCCAGGGCGGGGCGTGCGCAGGTGGATGGCCCATGATACGCGCCGAGAAAGCCGCGCTTGGGATGCGGCTTTCCAAGCCTGCCGGGCCGAAACCGGCCGCCCGAGCCCCGCGCGCGGGGTTCTGAACCCGGGAGTCGGGGCTCTGAGCTCGGTGCGTGAGGCTCGGAACGTGGCGCATGAGCTTCAGAACGCGATGCGTGAGGTCCAGAACCTCGTGCATTAGGTCCCGAACGCGACATGTGAGGCTTGGAGCTCGGAATTTTCGAGTTCAAAGTGAGGCGCTTGGGGTTCAGAGCGCGGCGTGTGAGGTTTCGGAACTCGACGTGCGGGGTTCCGAACCCGGCGCATGAGGTTTGGAACTCGAATTTTTGGACCTCGGCGCCCGGCGGTTGAGGGCCAGAAGCTAGACACGCGGTGCTACGCGCCCGACGCGTGGGGTCCTGAACCCGGCAATCGGCATCCGGAACCCGGCGCATGCGGGTTTGCGCTGGATCGCCGCATGAAAAAAGCCGCTCGGTTGAGCGGCTTCTTGTGCAGACAGCAGGGCAGTCTTCAGTGCACGACCATGCGCGTGAACGGCTCCACGTAGGCCTGCAGGGTGATCATCAGCCCCACCAGGAAGGCCAGCGCGATCGAGTGGAAGAACACGTAGCGCAGGATGTCGCCCTCGTGGCCGTACCACTTGGTGGCGGTGGAGGCCACCACGATGGACTGCGCGTCGATCATCTTGCCCATCACGCCGCCGGCGCTGTTGGCAGCCGACATCAGGATCGGCGACAGGCCAAGTTGCTCGGCCGTGGTCTTCTGCAGGCCGCCGAACAGCACGTTCGATGCCGTGTCCGACCCGGTGAGCGCCACCCCAAGCCAGCCCAGCATCGTGCCGAACAGCGGATACAGCACGCCGGTGTGCGCAAAGGCCAGGCCCAGCGTGGCGTCCAGACCGGAGTAGCGGGTCAGGTAGCCGATGCCGAACATCGCGCAGATGGTCAGCAGCGAATAGCGCGTGAGCTTGATGGTGTTCCAGTACTCCTTGAGCATGCGCGGGATCGAATACCCCATCAGCAGGCCACCCACCACGGCCGACACCAGAATGCCAGTACCCGCCATCGACAGCACGTTGAAGTTGAACACCGCGCCTTCGGCAATGACCTTGGGCACGACCGGCGGGCCCTTGAGCACCATCTTGTCCAGGCCGGGGATGGCGAACTTGAACGCCCACAGGCCGTCGGCAAATGCCTTGAACTGCGGCACGCCCCAGATGAACACGAAGACCGTCAGGATCACCCACGGCAGCCAGGCTTGCACGCGCGTGATCTTGCCGTTGGTAGTCATCGTGGCGTCGCGTGCTTCGGCGGCGGCTTCGGGGTCGACGCGGGAGTTGTCTTCGCGGTTGCGCAGGGCGGTCGACGTCCAGATCGTCTTGGGCTTCCACACCTTCAGGAACAGCGTGAGCGAGCCCATCGACACCAGCGCCGCAATCACGTCCACCAGCCACGGGCCGTGGAAATTCGACACCAGGAACTGCGGAATGGCGAACGACACGCCTGCCACCAGGATCGCCGGCCAGATCTGCAGCATGCCGCGGAAGCCCGCAAACGCCCAGATCAGCCAGAACGGCACCAGCACCGAGAAGAACGGCAACTGGCGGCCGACCATGGCCGACAGGTGCAGCAGATCCAGCCCCGTGACCGAAGCCAGCCCGATGAGCGGCGCGCCCAGCGCCCCGTAGGCGACCGGCGCGGTGTTGGCGATCAGCGCCAGACCCGAGGCCGCCAGCGGCGAGAAGCCCAGGCCAATCAGGATGGCGCCCGTCACGGCCACCGGCGTGCCGAAGCCCGCTGCGCCTTCAAAGAACGCGCCAAAGCTGAAGGCCACCAGCAGCAGTTGCAGGCGGCGGTCTTCCGTGATGCCCGAGATCGAACTCTGCAAGACCTTGAACGAGCCGTTCAAGGTGGTGAGCCGGTGCAGGAAGATGATGTTGAGAACGATCCAGCCGATCGGGAACAGGCCCGACACGATGCCCAGCCCCGCCGCCTTGCCCGCCATGGCGGCCGGCATGCCGAACACGAATGCGGCGATGCCCACCCCGACAATCAGCGCCAACCCGGCCGCCAGGTGGGCCTGCATATGGAAGAACGCCAACGAACACAGCAGCACCGCAACCGGTATCCCGGCCGCTAGGGTTGACCACACGGCATTGCCGAGCGGGTCATAGACTTGATTCCACATCTTGATCTCCTCCTGTTTGGGCGTTTCAGTTCTTCTCAGTACCGAACGTCTTCTGCTGCCCCATCTTGAGGGGGCAAACGCGGATTGTAGGAACAAGCGTGTCCGGGGCCGGGCAATATTCTGTCACTTTCGCCCTGAAAAGTATTCATCGGCGCCCGTGCTTGGTGTGGCGCGGCGCACGCAATTGCACCGGGTAAATCCGGGTTGTGGAATCATTGCGCCTGCAACGCTGCCCATCACACAAATCTGCCCTTAATTCATGGCTTTCCTGACGGCCTTTTTGCTTTGCCGCCGCGGCTCCCAATTGAGTACTGCCGCGCTCACCTTGTTCGTGGCACTGGCGACGCTATCGCCCACCGTGCATGGCCAGACTGCGGAGGCGCCCACGCAGGCGAATGCCGAATCGACACGGCCGCGCATCGGTCTGGTGCTGTCGGGTGGCGGGGCGCGCGGCTATGCGCATATCGGCGTGCTCAAGATGCTGGAGCGCATGCGCATTCCCGTCGACGTGATTGCCGCAACCAGCATGGGCGCCGTGGTGGGTGGGCTGTACGCCAGCGGCATGCGCGCCGATGCGCTGGAACAGAAGCTCTCGCAAGTTGACCTGAGCGATATCGCGTTTGACCGCAACGAGCGCGCCAAGCTGCCGCAATCGCTGCGCGAGGATGACTTTCAGTATCCGATCGGCTTGTCCGCCGGTTATGGCGACGGCAAGCTCAAGCTGCCGGCCGGGCTGGTGCAGGGCAACCGCCTGCTGGCACTGCTCAAGAACTGGACGGCGCAGTGGCCCGACAACATCAAGTTCTCGCGCTTGCCGATTCCGTTCAAGGCCATGGCGACCGATCTGGCCACGGGCGAGGCGGTGATCCTCGATCACGGCTCGCTGCCGCTGGCCATGCGCGCCAGCATGGCCGTGCCGGGGCTGTTCGCGCCCATTGAGGTGGAAGGGCGCACGCTGGTGGACGGCGGCCTGGTGAGCAACCTGCCGGTGCAGTTGGCGCGTGACATGGGCGCAGACATCATCATCGCGGTCAATATCGGGTCGGACTTGCAGCGGCCGGAGGACCTGGCCTCGCCGGCGGCGGTAACGCAGCAGATGATCACCATCCTGGTTGGCCAGAACGTGCGTGCGCAGAAGGCGCTCCTGCGCGGCAAGGATGTGCTGATCGAGCCGCAGCTCTCGGACCTCTCGTTCGCCGATTTCGCCAAGGGCCCGCAGGGCGTGCGGCAGGGCGAGCGCGCAGCACAGGGCGCCGAGACCAAGCTCGCGGCGTTGTCGCTGTCGCCGCAGGCGTATGCCGCGTACCGCGCTGCCCACGAACCGCAGGGCACGCTGGTGGCGGGCGCACGCATTGATGCCATTGATGTGACCACCAGCGGCCGCGTGCCGGCAGCGCGCGTGCGTCAGCTGATCACGGTGCGCGAGGGCGACGCGTATGACGCGGAAGCGCTCAACCACGAACTGTCGGCGCTGGCCACCACGGGCGATTTTGAAACCGTCACGCAGCAGCTGGTGGAAGAGAACGGCGTGCACACGCTCAAGATCGACGCGCACGAAAAGTCTTGGGGCAACCAGTTCTTCCTGTTCGGGCTGGGCATGTCGACCAACTTCGATGGGCGTGGCGCGCTCAACATCAACCTCGGCCATCGGTATCCGTGGCTCACGCAGAGCGGGCTGGAGTGGCGCAATGACATCGTGCTCGGCAGCAACCGGGCGAGCATCCACACCGAGTTGCGTCAGCCGCTGTGGCAGGCGCGTGGTTTCTACATTGCACCGTATGCGGAGTACTCGCGCCGCCGTGCGGATCTCTATCTCGACGATGAGCCGCCGAGCAAGGACACCAAGCCATTCAACGCCATCACGATCGAAACGGCGCGCGCTGGTGTCGACCTGGGTATCCCGCTCGGGCGTAAGGGCGAACTCCGGCTTGGGGTGAACTACGTGAGCAAGAGCCTGAGCGTCGACTACCAGGGGTTGCTGCTCGATGATGTAAGCGGGCAGGCCATTCCGTTCAGCTTCCTGACGCAGCGCGCCAAGCAGCCCGCGTTCCGGGCCCAGCTCACGCTGGATCAACTGGACGACGCACTGTTCCCCCGCAGCGGCTACTACCTCTTCAGCAGCGTGGAAGCCGGTTTCGGTTCGCTCGATAAGACATACAACACCGCGCAGGCCAAAGGGTTGTGGGCCACGAGCTATGGTCGTCACACCTTCAACGTCGCCCTGGAGGGGGCTGGGCAATTCGGTGCGAACAGCCCGACGCGGGAGAACGACGGCGGCAACGGAAACGGCACCAGCGAGGGCTTCACCCTTGGTGGCTTCCAGCACCTCTCGGCCTATGCGCAGGATCAGTTCAATGGCCAATACCTGCTGTATGGCCGGCTGACTTATCTGTACGACCTGCGTATCGATGATCTGCTCGGCTTGCGCGCGCCCGTGTTCGGGGCCAGCGCGGAGGCTGGCAACGTCTGGCAGTTGCGCAACAACTTTGGCAAGGGGCCTTATCTGAAGAGCGGCAGTGTGTTCGTCGGCGGCAACAGCCCAATCGGGCCGCTGTACTTTGGTTTTGCGGTGGCACCGCGGGGCGTGTGGAACGCGTATTTGCAGCTCGGTCGCGTCTTCTGAATCGGCATCGATCGGCATCGATCGGCATCGATCGGCATCGATCGACAACAAGCGGCAGCAGGTTTGCGCAGGCGGGTGCGCAGGTGCCAGCGCTGTTTGCACTGTCGATCCTGGTGGTGCGGCGCGTGTTCAAGGGCAGCGAGCGCCAGCGCCGGCTGGATGCGGCGCACGAGCACGAGAGCGCCGGGCCGGCTGCCCGATCGACGCGATCAATCCGCCGCGGCTGCGCTCTTGCGCCTGGCTGCCGCCGGATCGAACCCGAAGAAGCCGAGTACCTCGGCGGCGACCCGGTCGCGGTCGTTGTCCACGCAGATCATGTGATAACTGTCTTCCAGCACCACGGTGCGCGCGTGGGGGAGGGTAGCCTGCAGCGTTTGGGCGGAGCGCAGGCTGGTGAGTTCGTCCTCGCGGGAATGGATCACCAGCGTTTGGCACCGCGTGTCGGGCGCTGCCGCCCGGGCCCGGCGGCGCAGTTGATCCACCTGCCGAATGCAAGCCAGTGGCACCCATGGGTAGTGGAAGCTGTCGCCGCGTGCGAGTTTGGCCTTGATGATCCGCCGCAACAGCGGGTTCTTGACGCCGAATGGCTCATCCTCTTCCACACGCATGCGTGCGGCCATGCCCGGAATGCGATACACCGCATACCGCAAATCCCGATACCACGGCGTCGACCAGCCATCGATATGGATGGGCGTGGCCAGCAGCGCCAGCCTGTCTTGCGGGCGGTCGATGCCATGCCCAACGCGGTGCGCCAGTACCAGCGCCAGCAGCGCGCCCATGCACATTCCCGCGATATGCACGGTTTCATGATCGGCGACGAGCTGCTCATACGTTTGCGTGAGCGTTTCAAGCCATGCTTCGGCGGGCATGTGAATCAGGTCTTCGGGGCGCGTGCCGTGGCCAGGCAACGTCGGGGCGTGCGTCACTGCGCCGGCATTGCGCAGCGCTTTCTGCAGCACGCCCAGGTCGTAGGCCGTGCCGCCCAAGCCGTGGATCAGCAGCACCGCAGTGCTGCCGGGCGCCTGAATGGTCATAGAGGGGTCACAGCGCCGTCTCGACCGACCAAGTGCCAGCCACCAGCGCGGTGTTGCCGACGGCGTCGGTCAGCGGGCCGCCGTTGTCCACGACGGTGTGCAGCGTGCCGTCGCGCGCGGTGATACGCAGCGTCTGGCGTCGGGCGGTGGCGGTGGTCTCATCGTCCTGCGGCGCCGTACCCAGCCAACGCGCACGCAGCGCATTGCGGTCATCCGGATGTACTAGCTGCAGCACGGTTGAGACGGACGCCAAGCTCGCTGCGTCGTGCCCCAAAACGAGAGCCACATCGCCACCCCAATCGATGCGGCCGCTGGCCGGGTCGATGGTGTAGACGAGTTGCCCCGATGCCGCCAGCGCCAGTTCCACGCGGTTTTGCCACTGTGCGCTTTGCTCGTGCAGTTGCTCGCGCGTCGTCTTGAGCGCGCTCACCAGCAGCACCAGCAGCGCGGCAACGCCCAGGTACAGCTGTGCTTCGAGCAGCGACTGGCCATAGTGGCGATCCAGCACGGCGAAGGGGCCGTCGCCTTCAGCGGTTTGCGTGAGCGCCACCAGCGTGAGCAGCAACACCGCCATCGAGCCGCCGCGGCCGCCCCACAGCAAAGCCACCACCACGGCAAAGAACAGCGGGATGTAAGTCAGCGCAAAACCGATGCCGTCGCCGAATTTGGCGCTGCTGTTGCCATCGAAGATGATGTACGCCGACAGCCCCAGCGCAACGAAGGCGGCCAGCCCGATCAGGAAATCCGTGCGATCGGTGCCGCCCGAACGGAACGCGCGAAAGCGCGACCACGCCGCCAGCACCGGCGTGACGATCAGCACGCCAAGGAAGTCCGACGCTCCCCAGATCCGGAAGACGTGACCAAACGAACCACCTTGCGACCACGCAAACCACGCCGCCCCGAACAGCGCTCCCACAACGCTGCTGATCGCACCTGCCGTCAGCATCGCGCGCAGGAAATACAGGCCTTCGAGCGGCACGCCCATGAGCCGGATCAGCGCCACGGCCAGCGCCGAGCTGCCCGCCTCGTCGAGCACGAAGAGCATTGCGTGCGCCGGGTTGGTGTGCTCAATGGCCGCCAGCGCCAGTTGTGCCACGGCAAACGCCGTGCCCAGCCCCGGCCATTCGCGGTACGGCCGCAGCATGAACGCGGCCATGGACACGCCCGCAGGCAGCCAGATGTAACCCGTCATGTCGACCGGCCCGTTCAGCCGGTGCGACACGATGGCGGCAACCAGGTAAAGCGCGCCCCAGAGGATCGTGGCGACGGTGGTGGAAGGTCGGTTCAATGGCATCCGGGTTTCCCTCGGTGAAAACAAAAAACCGCGCCGGCCAGGGTGCCGTGCGCGGTTGATGATGCTACCGCAATCGGTTTGGATCGTGGCTTGCCTATACCACCGGCAGCGCCAACACTTCCTGCGCTGCCCGACGGTCGCGCAACTCCGCCATCCAACGCTCAAGGTTCGGTCGGGCAGGGCGCTCCATCGGCAAGCCGAACCAGCGGTGTGTGGCGCAGCCGCAGGCAATGTCGGCCATGGTAAAGCGCTGGCCGGCCACGTAGGGCTGCTTGGCCAGCACGGCTTCGAGAATGGCGGTGGCGCGCTCGGCCGCCTGGCGCGAGCGTTCGATGCGGGCGGCGTCGCGCTGGTCTTCCGGCGTGCGCACGAGCTGCAGGAACGCATCGACCATCGACGGGCTGTACGAGGTGGTCTGCCAATCCATCCAGCGGTCGGCATCAGCACGTTCGTGCAGCTCGAGCGGGTAGAGATTGCCCGGGCCGTAGCGTGCCGACAGGTAGCGCACGATGGCGTTGGATTCCCACAGCACGAAGCGTTCATCGCCGGAATCGTTCAGGCCGTCTTCGATGACGGGGATCATGCCGTTCGGGTTCATCGCCTTGAATTCCGCCGTATCGACGCCCCCGAAGGCGCCGCCGACGTCGATGCGTTCATGGTCTAGCGACAGCTCGCGCGCGCACCAAACCACTTTCTGCACGTTGACCGAAGAGAGTCTTCCCCAGATCCGCAACATCGACGACAGCTCCTTTCTTAAGTGTGGTGACGTAAATTTAGGCGGCCTTGGGCGTGAGCGCCGCGATTTCTGCGCGGAGCAGCTCGCCCAGCAGGGCAATACCCTGTTCGATCCGTTCCGGTGCGACCGTCACGAACGCCAGACGCAGGGTGTTGCGGCGCGGCGCGTTGGCGTAGAACGGCGCGCCCGGCACGAAGGCCACGTTGCGCGCGACGGCCTTTTCCAGCAAGGCCATTGTGTCGATGCCTTCGGGTACTTCCACCCAGATGAACATGCCACCTTCCGGACGGTTCCAGTGCACGCCCTGGGGCATGTGGCGCTGGAGCGAATCGAGCATCGCGTTGCACTGTTTGCCGTAGAGGTCTCGGATGCTCGGGATGTGCGTGTCGAGCAGGCCGGTCTTGAGCACCTCGTACGCCACGCGCTGCGTGAAGCTGGGCGTGTGCAAGTCCGATGCCTGCTTGGCCTGCACGAGCTTGAAGTGGATATGTTCGGGCGCAATGATGTAGCCCAGGCGCATGCCCGGTGCAAGGATCTTCGAGAACGAGCCCATGTAGACCACGCCGTCCGGGTTGAGCGAGCGCAGCGAGGGCAGTTGGTCGCCGGTGTAGCTGAGTTCGCCATACGGGTCATCCTCGACCAGCAGCACGCCGAGCTCCTTGGCGCGGGCCACCAGGGCCTGGCGGCGGTCCAGCGGAAGGCGGCGGCCAGTGGGGTTCTGGAAGTTCGGGATCGTGTAGAAGAAGCGCGCGCCGGCGGCCAGCTCGGGCGTGAGGGTTTCGGGCAGCAGGCCCTTGTCATCGGTGGCGATGGAGGTGTAGGCCGGCTCGAACAGCGAGAACGCTTGCAGCGCGCCAAGGTACGTCGGCGTTTCGACCAGCACCTTGCTTTGTGGGTCGATGAATATCTTGCCCAGCAGGTCCAGACCCTGTTGCGAACCCGTGGTGATCAGCACGCGCGAAGCGGTGGTGCCGTGGCGCTGGGCGATCCACTCGCGCAGCACCGACAGGCCTTCGGTGGGCGTGTACTGCAGCGAGGCTTGCGGGTTGTCTGCAAACATGCGGGCGCACGCCGCCTGAATCGCTTCGACCGGGAAGGTGACCGGGGCGGGCAGGCCGCCGGCAAACGAAATGACCTCAGGACGTTCAGTGATCTTGAGGATTTCCCGGATCGCCGAGCTGGTCAGTTTCTGAGCACGGCTGGAGAAGGTACAGGCGGTGTGGTCCATGGTGTGGTCCTAGTGTTGCGGCGCCCACCTCGTGAGCGGGCGCCGTGGGTGGGCAAAACGGTGAGGATAGCAGGCAACCGGCTCGTCTGACATGGCGCGGCTGCCTTGGGTACAGCGGGAAAGCGTCGCTCAGGCGACTTCGGCAATCAGCTCGATTTCGACGCACGCGCCGAACGGAATCTGTGCGACGCCAAAGGCGCTGCGGGCGTGCTTGCCGGCCTCGCCAAACACATCGGCAAACAGTTCCGACGCGCCGTTGGTTACCAGGTGCTGCTCGGTGAACTCCTGTGTGGAATTGACCAGGCTCATGACCTTGACGATGCGTTTGACGCGGGCGAGGTCGCCGCCCAGGTGCGTGTTCAGCGTGGCGATCAGGTCGATAGCGATGGCGCGCGCGGCGGCCTTGCCTTGTTCGGTCGTCATGTCGGCGCCGAGCTTGCCGACCCAGGGTTTGCCGTCTTTCTTGGCGATATGGCCGGACAGGAAGACCTGGTTGCCAGTTTGCGCGGCCATGACATAGGCAGCGGCCGGAGCGCCGGCGGCGGGCAATTCGATGCCCAATTGCTTGAGCTTGGCCTGAGCGTCGTGCGTGGCGGACATGTTGATTCCTTAAGGTGTTGGGTGAACAGGGACGGGAAACGACGCTATCGGCGCACCGACGTCCGCCGGCCGATGCCGACCACGGCAATCACTGCCAGCGCAAACAGCACGGTAGGCGCGTCGAGCGATTCGCCCAGCAGCAGCCAGCCGCCGATCAACGTCATGAAAGGTTGCAGCAATTGTATCTGGCCGACTCGCGCAACACCGCCTGCGGCAAGGCCCGAATACCAGAACAGAAAACCGATGAACATGGAGAAGGCCGACACGTAAGCCAGCCCGATCCAGGCGCGGGCTGATGCATGTGCCAGCGCCTCGGCCTGATGTGTGGCCGGCAGCCACGCCAGCGCGCCCACCAGCGGCAGCAGCACCGGCAGCGAGACGACCAGCGCCCAGGCAATCGTCTGCGTGCCGCCCAACTCGCGCGCGAGCTTGCCGCCTGTCGCATAGCCGAGGGCGCCGGTCACCATGGCCGCGAACAATAGCCAATCGGCGCGATGCAGGGCGCCCGCACCTTGCAGCAGCGCAAATGAGACGACGAGCACGCTGCCGACCACTGCGCACAGCCAGAACCCTGTGGACGGCCGTTCTCGCCCGAACCACGCAGCAAAGATGGCGGTTGCCAGCGGCAGCAGGCCGGTGATGATGGCGCCGTGCGCGGCCGGCACATCGCGCATCGCCAGCGACGAAAACAGCGGAAAGCCAACCACCACGCCCATCGCCGTTACCGCGAGTTGCCACCATTGGTTGCCCCGCGGGCGCCTGCCGGCGGAAAACGCCCCCGTTGCTGCCAGCAGGCCGAGTGCCAGCACGCTGGCCAGCACCGCCCGCGCCAGCGCCACGAAGGTGGCGTCCAGCTCGGCGACGGCCATGCGCGTGAACGGCAGCGTCTGGCTGAAGATCGCCACGCCGATGAAGCCGAGCAGCAGGCCGCGGCGTTCAGCGGGATCAACGTGGTTCATGGGCAGGGTGGCGGACTTGTTCATGGCGGCTGTTCAATCTGCAAACGCCACCGCCACGCGGCGGTTCTGGCGGCTCTTCTTTTCAATCTTGGTGACGACCACGCGGCCGATTTCGCCGGTGGCACGCACGTGGGTGCCGCCGCACGGCTGGCGGTCGATGCCGTCGATATGGATGATGCGGATGGCCGACGCGCCCACCGGCGGCGCCGCGCCGATGGTGCGCACGAGTTCAGGCTGCGCGGCCAGCTCTTCGGGCGTAATCAGGTCGATGCGTACTGGCGTGTTGCGGCCGATGAGTTCGTTCAGTTGCGTGGTGAGCGTGTCGCGGTCGAGCGTCGATTCGGGCAGGTCGAAATCGATGCGGCCGGAGTCCGGCGAGATGCCGCAACCCGTGACCGGCACCGGAATCAGCGAGCCCAGCAGATGCAGGCACGTATGCAACCGCATCAGGCGGTGGCGGCGGTCCCAGTCGATGGTGGCGGTGACGGGTGTGCCAGGCGCGAGCAGGGAGATGTTCGCATTGTCGGCGGCCACGTGCAGCACGGTTTGGCGATCGGCGCTACAGACGGTGTCGGCAATTGCGATGGTTTGCCCATCGCGCAGGACGAGCGTGCCGGTGTCGCCGGCCTGACCGCCGCTGCGGGCGTAGAACACTGTGGCGTCCAGCTCAATGCCTTCCGGATGCACGGCGACGATGGCGGCGTCGCAGGTGGTGCGGTAGGCGTCTTCGTCAAAGCGTTTCAACGTGGGCATGTGGGGTCTCCTGTTCGCAGGGGGCGGTGCTGGGGGCGGAATTCTGACCTTGATCCTACCGAACTGCGTCTGTACAGTACCTGTACACTTTGTCGTGGTGCTTTCTGTACAGTTTTCGGCCTGCTTCAGCCTATCCCTTCATGAATTCCACCTCTCATATCATCAGCCTGGACGCCCGCCGCGCGGCAGCGCGACCGGCGGCGGAGCAATTGCCCGATCCGATTCCGTCGGCGCAGATGACGCTGGTGGACCAGCTCACGGAATGGGCGCGCATGCGCATTGATGAGCGCGTGTTTCGCGCGGGCATGCGTATGCCGTCGATCCGGCAACTGGCGCAGGAGAAGAGCATTTCGCGCTTCACCGTGGTTGAGGCGTACGAGCGCCTGGTGGCGCAGGGGTATCTGGAATCGCGCCGCGGCTCGGGCTTTTACGTAAAGGAGCGCCACACGCCGCTGCCCGAGGAGCCTGCCACGCCGCCAGCCACGGTACGCAAGATCGACGTGACCTGGCTGCTGCGCAACATGTTCCATTCCGCCGAGCCACGCAAGGCGCCGGGCATCGGCTTTCTGCCCAACGGCTGGCTCGACGGTGAACTGATCGCGAACGCGCTGCGTACGCTGGGCCGCCAGAACGGCAACCAGTTTCTCGCGTGGGGGTCGCCGCAAGGCTTCCTGCCGTTGCGGCAGCAGTTGCAGACGCGGCTGGCGGAACTGGAGATTGGCGCGCGGCCGGACCAGATCGTCATGACCTCCGGCATCACCTCGTCGCTGGACCTGATTGCGCGCCAGTACGTGCAGCCCGGCGATACAGTGCTGGTGGGCGATCCGGCGTGGTTCCTGATGTTCGGCCGCTTTGCCGCGCAGGGTGCCCAGGTGATTGGCGTGCCGTACACCACCGAGGGCCCGGATCTGGCCGCGCTGGAAGGGCTGGTGCAGGTGCGCCGCCCCAAGCTGCTGATCATCAACTCGATCCTGCATAACCCGACGGGGACATCGCTCTCGGCAGCCAAGGCGTTTCAGTTGCTGCGGCTGGCCGAGCAGTACGGTTTCCTGATCGTCGAAGACGATATCTATGGCGATCTCGCGCCGCCCGGACACCCCGGCACGCGGCTGGCGAGCCTGGACCAACTGCGCCGTGTGATCTACCTGAGCAGCTTTTCCAAGACGCTCGCGGCGAACCTACGCGTGGGCTTTATCGCCTGCCATCCGGAGTTGGCCAAGAACCTGGTCGACGGCAAGTTGCTGACCGGTTTGGTCACGCCGGAGATTAACGAGCGCGTGCTCTACAAGATCCTCACGGAAGGGCACTATCGCAAGCACGTTGAACGCATACGCGCCCGCCTGGACCGCGCCCGGGACGGCGTGCAGCGCAGCCTGGACCGCATGGGCCTGAAGCTGTTTGCGCAGCAGGGCGCGGGCATGTTCCTCTGGGCCGATACCGGGCAGGACACCAACGCCATTGCCCGTGCGGGGCACGAGCAGGGCTATGTGTTTGCGCCGGGCAGCCTGTTTTCGCCGTCGCAGATGCCGTCTACGTGGATGCGCTTCAACATTGCTACCAGCGCCGATCCGGAGATGCTCCGGTTCCTGGCGGAGCAGTTGAATCGCGGGGCTTGAAAACCGAATTCCACGCCTTATCTAGCCTCACAAATTCATGCGGGCGCACGCGCAAGGTGTAGCCCGCTTCTCTTTCCACTTTCCAGACTTTTTACGCACACCATGAGCGCACCGCACGAGAAGATGGCTTTCCAGGCAGAAGTGAAACAGCTTCTGCATCTGATGATCCACTCGCTGTACAGCAACAAGGAAATCTTCCTGCGTGAGCTGGTTTCCAATGCGTCGGATGCGGTGGACAAGCTGCGCTTCGAGGGCATCGCCAACCCGTCGTTGCTGGAGGGCGGCGGTGCGGGTGGTACCGAATTGGGCATCCGCATCGGCTTTGATGCCGCAGCGCGCACCATCACCATAGCCGACAACGGCATCGGTATGAGCCGCGACGAGGCCATCCGCAACCTCGGCACCATCGCCCGCTCGGGCACGCGCGAGTTCTTCAGCCAGCTCTCGGGCGACCAGCAGAAAGACGCTGCGCTGATCGGCCAGTTTGGCGTGGGCTTCTACTCAGCCTTCATCGTGGCCGACCGCGTGACGGTGGAATCGCGCCGCGCCGGCGTGGCCGCCAATGAAGGCGTGCGCTGGGAAAGCGCAGGCGATGGCGAGTTCACGGTCGACACCATCGAGCGCGCCGAACGCGGCACCACTATCACGCTGCACTTGCGCGAGGGCGAGGATGATTTCCTCAATGCCTGGCGCGTCAAGTCGATCGTGCAGAAGTATTCGGACCACATCTCCCTGCCGATCCAGATGCGCAAGGAAGCGTGGGACGAAGAGAAGAAGGAGATGGTCGCCCAAGACGAATGGGAAACCATCAACCAGGGCAGCGCCCTGTGGGCCCGCCCGCGCGCCGATGTGACCGACGAGCAGTACGTTGCCTTCTACCAGCACATCGCGCACGAAAACGGCAAGCCACTCGCCTGGACGCACAACCGCGTGGAGGGGCGCAGCGAATACACGCAACTGCTGTACATCCCGACCAACGCGCCGTTCGACCTGTGGGACCGCGAGCGCCGCAGCGGCCTGAAGCTGTACGTCAAGCGTGTCTTCATCATGGACGACGCCGAGCAACTGCTGCCGGGCTACCAGCGCTTCGTGAAGGGCGTGATCGATTCGGCCGACCTGCCGCTGAATGTGTCGCGCGAAATCCTGCAGGAAAGCCGCGATGTGAAGGCCATCCGCGAGGGCTCGACCAAGCGTGTGCTGGGCATGCTCGAGTCAATGGCCGAGTCGGATGACGCAGCCGAGAAGGAAAAGTACGCCACCTTCTGGCAGAACTTCGGCCAGGTGCTCAAGGAAGGCATTGGCGAGGATCACGCCAACAAGGACCGCATCGCCAAGCTGCTGCGCTTTGCTTCCACGCACAATGAAGACAGCGCCCAGACCGTCTCGCTGGCTGACTACATCGGCCGCATGAAGGAAGGCCAGGACAAGATTTACTACGTGACCGCCGAGAACTGGACGGCTGCCAAGTCGAGCCCGCACCTGGAGATCTTCCGCAAGAAGGGCGTGGAAGTGCTGCTGCTGACCGACCGCGTGGACGAGTGGATGCTCTCGTTCCTGCACGACTTTGAAGAGAAGGAACTGGTGTCGGTGGCACGTGGGGATCTCGACCTCGGCGCGATGGAAGACGAAGCCGAGCGCGCCGAGCATGCCAAGGTGGAGGGCGAGTTCAAGGCGCTGGTCGAGCGCGCCAAGGCTGTGCTGGGCGACAAGGCCAAGGACGTGCGCATCACGCATCGCCTGACCGATTCGCCGTCGTGCCTGGTGGCCGATGACGGCGACATCAGCGGCACGCTGGCGCGCCTGCTCAAGCAGGCCGGTCAGCAGGCGCCCGACAGCAAGCCGGTGCTGGAGTTGAACCCGACGCATCCGCTGGTGCGCAAGTTGGCGCTGCTGGAAACCGTCACGGGCAATGAAGCGGATCGTGCTGCGTTTGAAGATCGTCTGCACGTGCTGTTCGATCAAGCCCTGCTGGCGGAGGGTGGCTCGCTGACGGACCCGGCAGCTTACGTGCAGCGCGTGAATCGCCTGCTGGCCTAACGTACGACGTGACGCTCAAGCGATGCTTTCCGCCTGTGGTCGACGCGCACACGCGCGTATTGATCCTGGGCAGCCTGCCCGGCGAGGCATCGCTCGCGCAATCGCAGTATTACGCCTACAAGCACAACCAGTTCTGGCGGTTGGTCGGTGACGTCATCGGCCAGGATCTGCCGGGCATGGAATACGCTGCGCGTTTGCAAACGCTTCTGGCCTATCACGTTGGTCTATGGGACGTGGTGGCGGAAGCGAAGCGCGAGGGCAGTTCAGACAGCAAGATCCGTGGCCATGCTGGAAACGATCTGGTGGGTTTGATCGAATCGCTGCCGCAGTTGGCCGTGGTTGTGTTCAATGGTGGGACTGCGGAGCGCATTGGTTTGAAGGCGCTCGGCCCGCATGGCGGCCGCCTTCCAATCGTTCGGCTTCCCTCCAGCAGTCCGGCACACACGCTGCCGTATGCCGAAAAACTGCATGCTTGGCGGGAGTTGCGGGCATGGCTGGACAAGTCTGACTGACGACAGTTGACGTTCGCGGTGCCAATAGCAGCGTTCGGATCATCCTGTTTTGCTCGTGCAAAAGGATGTAGCCGCACTTGCGAACAGAGCCTACTTCCCCTGGTCGTGCGGCACCGCTACGGTTGCTGTTGCGGTGGAGGTGCTACCGCAATAGTTTTTCGCCGAGTACGTGGCCGTGTAAATGCGACCAGCCTTATCGTTCCCCTTACGCGCGCTCATCACATTGAAAGCTGTCGCTGCCGTGCCGACGTCCGCCGAAATATCCCCGGAAGCGCCGGGTGGGTTCGAGACAACCGAAACGAGCGTGATCAAGGGATTCTGGTCGTAATCGTCTTTGACCGAGATCATCGCCGTGATCTTGACCATCTTATGGTTGGGCGGCCAGAGGCTGCTTGGTGAAAGGGCGACCGACAGCCGTGGTGGCGAACAGAAGCGCTCGAGACTCAATGGAGCGGAAAAGGCCGCATCCCCACCTCCGTTCAGCGAGACAGTCCAATGCGAAGTCGAATAGCTGTCATCGCTGTTGGGGACCTTCACGCTGAAACCCGCGAGGCTGCTTCCCGGGGCTATAGAGGAGTACGGACTAGTTACGCTCCACTCAAGGTCGACGTTCCCTGTATCTTCCGTTGTGTTCATCACAACATTCCAGCCTGGCGGTGATGTGACAGAGGATTGAGACAGTCCATCTTGGTAATTGAGGGGCGTGGTTCGCAGTTCCGGAGCACCGTGGTAGTAGTCGAAGCCGATTTGCAGTGCGGTGATTGGACTCGTCCCTGAGTTGACGACTCGATAGTGATAAGTCGTAAAGCCGGAGGATGGCTCCACACTAACTTTCACGTCGACTGGAGGGACCTGCTGAGCGTTGGCGGCGACTTCGAACAAAACGCTAGCTGCCAGCGCCAACAGGAGAAGAACGGAATTGGCAACATGCCGAACTTTCGGTGTCATGATGAGCGCCCCTCTACTGATGCTGGAAATGCACTTTGTCCGTCGACGGGAAAGGACGATATAGCTGACACTGAGCAGCCAGTGCGTCCACGTTATGGAGCCCGATGATTGAAATGTCAATCGCCAAGCCCTGGGGATGGGTCCCGTTCGCTCCTGCCGGCCGGAGGGTCGATGCACCAAGACCGTGTCTGTTGAATTCGGCTCCCACTGCTGTCTTGGTGGCAGCACACGCAGGGTCAGTATTGGATTGTAAATTGCCGGGGGCTTTCCACTTGTCCCATATTTCACGCAGATGGCCCTGATACTCGGGCGGTCTGTAGGCCGATCTTAAGCGATTTGCACCGACGAGACCGGAGAAGCAAGACCACGCAGTCTGCATTGCTGGCGTGAGCTTATCGGTATCAATTGCCTGCCCGTTCTCGAACGATGTGGCTTCCGGATCAGTGAAAGGAGGGTTCGTCAGCGGAGGGATTGCGCAACTGCGAACCGCGATATTCACCGCCTGAGCCTGGGTTTGATCCCCCCATCCATCTTGCACTACCGAGAACACGAGTTGAACGTGCTGGTTCTTCCATGAACCTAAATCTTTGGACACGGGGACGTTCGGACTCTGCCAGAAGGTCCCCCAGTCATTGCCGGACGGCTGGCCTAATTTGCTGACAAGCGGGATGGTGCCGGAAGGGGTGACAAGATTGATGTCAAGCCAATCGTAGACCCCACCGTCCCACGTCTTGAGCGCGTACGAGAAATTGACGAGCCCGCCGTCATTAACGTCGATATCGACGGTTAGGGTGCTCGGTCCGGAAGGCTCAGCTCCCGGGAGCTTTTGGCCGTTTAAGCCATAGGGATATGGTGTATCCCACTCACCAATCGACGCGTTGATGCCGTTCGTCCCTTGAGTTACGGTAACGAAACCCACTCCCCCCTGAGATACAGCGGTGATTTTTGCAGGGTTAGGCTGCTGTTGTGAATATGCGAGTGGTCCTGTGAACGCGGACAGCAAAGCCAACCAGACTAACAGTGGTCTGAGCATAGCAATAGCCCCCTCACTATCTTCTTCCGACTTCGGAGCCGCGCCATCAGAAGCGATGGGGGCCGACTAATGTGACCAAGTGGATCGATTCGTGTGCGTCAACCAGAAACAGTTGTCAGAACGTAAGGGGGCAACCATGGCTGATGCTAATGCAACACATGCTCGTGGTTTCTTGTTTCACATAACCCGACCAGCTCTAACTAAAATGCAGTAAATTTATATTGCTGATTTCGAAAATTTCTATGAGGCTGGCGAAGCAAGGATAGGAACGAAGTTTGGGAATTGCATTCCCCCTGAGAGGAGGGGGGCGCGTGGGGCGTACATTTTTTTTCGCGGTTTTGCAGTAGATAGCTCTAATCAACGAAGTAAATATTCACGCGCGGGGCCCAAAAATGTACACCTAGGACAGGCGACCCAGGAGGGCGGTGCCAGCCGCCGGCTGTGTTGACCTGTCCGGCTAGCCGCCAGGAGGGGGGCGTGATGTCAAATAGACCAAAACCTCAACCAGTTCTGGGCTCTTGTTGGCGACGTAATCAGCCAGGACCTGCGCGGTATGCAATATGCCGCGCGGCTGCAAACGCTGCTGGCACATCGCGTTGGCCTGTGGGATGTGGTGGCAGAAGCGAAGCGTGAAGGCAGCTTGGACAGCAATATTCGCGGCCATGCCGGAAACGATCTAGTGGGGTTGATCGAATCACTGCCGAAGCTGGGCGTGATTGCGTTCAATGGCGGGACTGCGGAGCGTATCGGTCTGAAGGCGCTCGGCTCGCATGATGGCGATCGCTATCGGATCGTTCGGCTCCCTTCCAGCAGTCCGGCGCATACGCTGCCATACGCGGAGAAACTGCTTGCTTGGCGCGAGTTGGAGTCATGGCTCGGCAAGCGTGACTGACGTTGTCGGTGCCAATGGATCGCGAGTGTTGTTAAGTGCGATACGTCTTGGTTGCAATGATCTACGGCGTTAGGCAAGGGAGGTGGTGACTCCAGGTTCGGTCTACTCCTTTTGAAAGGTGCGAACCGCCATACTTCCGTCATCCATGCGAACCATATGTCCCATCTTGCCGCCTCGGGTGACATACAGATCCCAATGAATTTGGCTGCCAGGTTTTGCTACCGAGCTAAAAGTTGCCGTTCCGGAGCAATTGGCATCAAGTGCATAGGTACCCTGTAGCTTATCTCGGCTGATTTTCCCGCCGCGACTGGATGATTGCTTGCCTGAAACGTTGCCAGCGCCGTCGAAGATCAGCACACCGCTGTGCACGCGCTGCACCCCAGGTTCGCCTGGCTCGATAAACCCGCGGCCGGCGAAGATGTATTCGCCGTTGAGCGTCTGTGCTGAGCAGTTGTACTCCTGCGCCAGTGCAACGACAGGAGCGACGCAGACGAAGCTGAGTGTCAATACAACGATCTTACCCATCATGTTCTCCGTAGGCGCGCGACTGGCAAGGCCTTTGTTCTCAGGACACTAAGATCGCTTCATAGGCATGGTCACAGATCAATCCCCCCACCTCGAGTAAATCGCCTTAACCGCGCCATTGGCTTGGAGTTTCTTCAGTGAAGCGTTCAACGATCCCTGCCACGTACGTTGCGTGATCTGCGGAGGCCGGCAAGATTCGTACCGGTGCTCGTACGGCCTGGGTTTCGGGGCCGCGGGGACAGCGGCGGGATTGATTCCAGGCCTAAGTCATTCAAGCATGAAGCAACCTGCGAACTGCATCGACTGATGTGCCTCGCTGCGCCGGATGCTTGATGTTCAGCCATCGCCGTACGTGTTCCCGTAAGCCGGTTCTCGGTCAGTGCGCTCACTCGATACCGTCGGCATTGTTTCAGTTCTGATACGGCTTGGGCTCGGAATCGGCTCTCCGTGGCGATCATGAACCCGGAAACCTTGTCCTGCCGATGTCAGCATGAATGTTGCTCCACATTGCTTCAGCGCACTACCCAGCGACCGCGCTCCGACATACGTGTCGACTGGCAATGGCGACTGTGGCCCTGGCTTTCGTCGTGGCGTCGCCTGGAACGCATGCTCAGGAAAGCCCTGCCTCGCCATGGACGGACTTGATTTTTATGTACCTTTGCCAAGCGTCGGCAACCATTTTGATAATGGATGGTGACGGGTCGTTGGGTCGTTCAATCAGATGTTTTTGATTTTGGTCGGCATCGTTCGAGTGATGGAGATGGAGATGAAAATCGGCCGGTTGTTGCTTGCGAGCATCGTTGTCTTGAGCATTCTCCCTCTGAGGCCGGCGAACGGTGAGTCAACGCAGACACGAACCGGCACGCACCTCATCACGCTCGGTACGCGCGGTGGGCCGATTCCCGCCAAGGACCGGGCGCAGTCATCGAATCTGTTGATCGTCAACGGGACGTACTACCTCGTCGATGCCGGCGATGGCGTGCTGCGCCGGTTGACGCAGGCGGGGGCTAATTTCCGGCAGATCGGGCAGGTGTTCATCACGCATGATCACGACGACCACACTGCGGGGTTGGGTGCACTCATGTCGGTTGCATGGGATTTTCAACGGCACGATCCAATCGATGTCTACGGCCCCCCCGGGACCGCGGCGCTGGTACAAGGTGCCATTCAGTATTTCACGGTGAATGCGGAAATCCGCTGGGCCGAAGGCAGGCGCACACCGCTTGGCGATGTCTTTGTTGGCCATGACGTTGCGCCGGGGCTGATCTACCAGGACCAGAACATCAAGGTCACTGCTGTGGAGAACACGCACTTCCATATTCCTGAAGGCAGCCCGTACTACGGCAAGTACAAATCCTATGCCTACCGTTTCCAGACCCCCGACCGTGTCATTGTCTTTACCGGTGACACTGGTCCCAGCGACGCAGTGACTGAGCTGGCAAGGAATGCCGATACCCTCGTGTCGGAGGTGGGGTCCAGCGAAGACGTGAAGCAGGTGTTCATTAAGAACGGGACTTGGCAAGGCATGACCCCGGAGCAACAGGCGGCGCTCATGCGGCATGAAGTCGAGGAGCATCTAACGCCGGATGCGGTCGGAAAAATGGCGGCACGCGCTCATGTCAAAACGGTGGTGCTAACGCACCTGTTGCCGACGGTCAACGAGCATGACGATTATCAGCGCTATGTGCCTGAAGTGAAGAAATTCTTCTCCGGACAAGTGGTCGTTGCCAAGGACCTGATGGAATTTTGACCCTACGTCCACTAAGCCTTGGCCATGCGCTGTGACAACATGCGCTGACGGCCCGCCTTGTTGATGGCGGAATTGATCGTCAGCGCTTGTGCGCAAGCGCTTCCAATTCGGCCCATCAGCAGGGCGACGCAGACGAGCAAGCGGCTGCTGTGCAGATGGCGTTTCAAGCGATTCTCCGTGTCATAGTCAACGCCGCGACAGGTGCCCGAAGGTTTGCGATACGGGCTTTGATGACCGATGTGGCGCGGTGCTGGACTGCGCGCCCTCGTTTGTGCCGACGACATTGCGGATCAGTTGATCCATCTCCTGAATGATGTCCGCGAGCACCGTGGTGATGACGGAGAACTCCTTGCCGTACGGCCCCGCTCGCGCTGCCGACACACGCGCATTCATGGCGACGATGTTGGCTTGCATCGAAATGCGGCCGAGGTGCGTGGCGATTTCTGTCTGACGCTTGCGCAGCGCGACTTCGCACACGTGCATTTCCTCTTGATAGGCCTGCGTGATGGTCTGCAGCAGTTCCAGCATGGGCGTGGCCTGCGCCACGAGCGCATCGAGCGATGGATTGCGCTGGGTCGTGCCGGCCGACAGGGTATCGATGGCGGTTTTGACCAGGACGATGAACTCTCGGACGCGCGCATTACCGCGCAGCTTGCCGAAATACAACTGACGCAATGCCTCCGAGAATGCCCCGGGCAAGCGCGCATTGCCCTCGACAAGTTCGGTATGAGCTGACGCGAACGTTGCCAGACAAGACCGCGCGATGTCGAGCGCCGCGGTGTGGCCCTGCGCGGCCAGCACCATCTGCAGCACGATCCGCTGCGACAGCATGCGTTGCCGTCCGGACAGGTTGATCAGCTCGCCAATGGTCTCGACGGACACATCAGCCGTAGCGGCCGGGGTGAAGGAAGCGTTCATGTCGTGCCTTGCTGGTCAGAAAAAAATGCGCTCCGAAGCGAGATGGCGACGACCGGTTGCCCGGGGTCGTGCCATGCCGCCTCGGAGCGCCGTTGCCCCGGACGCTCCCTGCGGAGCGTGTCATCGCGATATGCCAAGGTGGATCAAGGCCGCCGTTGGCCTTGTCCTTGCCAATGCAATAGCCATGCCACGCTCGAGTTGTTGGGGCGCCGGTCAAGGAGGGCGTGGCGGCCCGATCTGACGCACTAATCTCGTGCCAAATGCCTCATGACGAGGCGTGCGTTGGCGCGTTGATCAAGGTTTCTCCATCGTCGTGCAGTGACAGCGCCACCGGCCTACACTGTGCGCTGCGCCGGCAGATCGCGCAGAAGATCGTCGGCGGCGACAACGATGAATACCAAGGGAATCACTTCCATGACCACACCTTCGATGTACGAGTTTCTGGTACCGACCGCCAACCGCATGCTGGGCAACCTGTCTGCGTTGCTCGACAAGGCGGCCGCCCACGCAGAAGCCAAGAAGTTCGACCCGGCCAATCTGATGACCGCACGTCTGGCGCCGGACATGCATCCGTTTGTGCAGCAGGTGCAGATTGCCTGTGATCAGGCCAAGGGCGGCGCGGCCCGTCTGTCGGGCAACGAGGTGCCGTCGTACCCCGATGTGGAGACGACGATTCCCGAACTGAAGGCGCGCATTGCCAAGACGCTGGCGTTCGTCAACAGCATCGACCCGGCGGCGTTTGCCGGCAGCGAAGATCGCCAGATCACGCTCAAGACGCCCACGCGCGAACTGCAGTTCATGGGTATCGATTACCTGCGTGGCTTTGTGCTGCCGAACCTGTATTTCCATATCACCACCGCCTACGCGCTGCTGCGCCATAACGGCGTGGAGATCGGGAAGCTCGATTTTCTCGGTCGCCCCTGAAACACGCGCCTCGCTGCGAGGACACCGCCGGCTGCCTGATGACAGGCGCCGGCGTTTTTCATGGGCGCGCGATCAACCCGGCTGCGGCAGCGTAGCGGCGTAGCTCGGCCGTTCTCGAATGACGGCCTGCGCGCGGCGGATGTTCGGGCAACGCTCCAGCAGCGCCTTGCTCTCGGGGAACATCTCGAGATACATCACGATCGGCGCGAGGAACAGGTCGGCCATCGACAGCGTGTTGCCGACCAGGAAATCGCGTTCGCCGTACGCCTGGTCGAGCACCTGCAGTTGGGTGGCCATGTCCGGCAGGGCGGCGTCGATGGTGGAGCGGTCGGGTGTTCCGTCCGCGCCCTTGGGGAAGATGTACTGCAGCACGTAGCGGCGCACCATCGTGTCATACGCATGGCAGTTGATCAGGCTGATCCATTGCTCGCCGCGTGCGTGGGCGGTGGCGCCCCATTGCGGCAGCAGGCTCGGGCCGTCAAAGGCTTCGTCGATGTAACCGAGGATGGCGCGCGTTTCATAAAACTCGATCGGGCCATCACTGAACGCCGGCACGCGGCCAAACGGATTGTGTGCGACCAGCTCCGGTGTGTGCGGCGCGAGCGGGTCGAGCTTGTAGGGCACGCCTTTTTCTGCAAGTGCCATGCGCACCGTACGGCAGTAGGTACTGCGCGGGTTGCCGTACACGGAGACGGTGCCGGCTGTGCCATCGGGGTCCAGGTAATCATTCAGGCGGTTGAAGACCGATTGCCAGCCACCCATGTGGCCGTCACGGGCCAGCGCATCCGGGAAGCCCGTGTGACGCATGTGCAGATCAGTGCCGCCGTCTTTGTCGGTCAGCGTGACTTCAATCAGCGTCTTCAGTTCGGACGGCAATGATCCTGCCTCCCACCACCACGTGTAGGCGAGGAAGTTGGCGCGGTCGAGCGCTTGGTATTCCCCCGCGGCGATGTGCCTGGCGCCATCACGCCCACCCATGACGATGCGGTATTGGCCGCCTACACGCGCATCGGCGGTGGCTTCGGTGACGCCCATGCCGCGCGGGCAGTGCCACGCCGCCAGTGCGGCCTGATCGGTAAAGGCATCGAACACCCGCTCGCGCGGCGCGCGGATGTGGCGGGTCATCTCCAGCTCGAATGTGGCAGCGCGATCCATGGCGGTCTCCGGGGCTTGCGTCAATCTGTGGTGGGCGGGGTTTGGGTTTGCTCGACAAAGGCAACCAGACGGTCCAGGTTGCCCTCCCAATGCAGCCGATAGCGTTCCAGCCAGCCGTGCGCATCGCGCAGGGCATCGGGGCGCAGATGACAGATGCGCCAGCGCGCGCTGATTTCGCGCTCGATCAGTCCGGCCTCGGCCAACACGCGCAGGTGTTTGGAAATGGCTGGGGCGGACATGTCGAACGGGCGGGCAAGCTCGCTGACCGGGGCTTCGCCTTCCGCCAGGCGCGCGAGGATCGCGCGGCGGGTGGGGTCGGCCAAGGCAGCGAATACGGTCGAAAGGGTGTCGTCTGATATCGGCATGCGTTCATTTAACCAATTGGTTAATCGTGTGTCAAGGGCCGTTACATGCGGCTTTGGAGGCGCTTGATGTGCAAACGTTAAGAACAGGTCACGACCGTGCGACGGCGCATCTGTCACAATCGCGCCCGTGGCCGGCGCGGGGGAGTGTCGGTGCACTTCACTTTCGGGCCTTCACATGCCGTTTCTTGGAATCGGGTTTCACGTCATCGTCGCGCTGTTCTTTGCCGTGCACGTGGTGCGCAACAACCAGAACATGTACTGGCTGTTGATCCTCTTTGCGTTTCCGTTGCTGGGCAGCGTGGTGTATTTCTTTGCGATCTATTTGCCGGAGATGCGCCACTCGCGCGGTGCCCGCGTTGCCAGCCGCGCCGTGGCGCAACTGATCGATCCGAACCGCGCCGTGCGTGAGGCTCGCAACGACTTTGATCGCGCGCCGACCGTGCAACACCGCCTGCGCTTGGGCGAAGCGCTGCTGGAGGCTGGCGATGCCAAGGAGGCGCGCCAGCACTTCGAACAGGCCGCTACCGGCCCGTTTGCAGGCGACTCGGCAGTGCTGTTGGGCTTGGCCCGCGCGCAGTTCGCCACCGGTGATGCGGCACTCGCCAAGGGCACGCTCGACAAGCTGTTCGAAGCGCATCGCGTGACGCGTCAGCAGCCCGATCCGACACTGCTGTACGCACGCGCATTGGCCGCAACGAACGCGCCGAATACGCGTGAAGCGTTCGAGCAAGCGCTGACCTGCGCCAACGATGCCGCCGCCCGTTGCCTCTTCGGCGAATGGTTGCTCGCCCAGAAGAGCGACGCCGACAAGCAACGCGCCCAAACCTTGTTCGAAGAAATCCTGCGCGATGCCAAGCACTGGACGCGCTACGTCAAAGACCACAATCGCGAATGGCTGCAGCGTGCTGCGGCCGCTCAGTCTGCTTCCCGTTGATCCGCTTTATGACACTGTTGAAACGCAAGTCCATCGAGGCCGTTGCCTCGCGCCGCCCGGCCCGCGCCAAGCGCGAAGACGACATGAACCACGATGACGAACCAAAGCGCATGACGCCGCGCTTTGCGCCGGTCACGTTCTCTGAACTGGCGGGCGTGCGCTACCTGCACTTCGGCACCGAGTGGGTGCAGGGGGCCATGCGCCTGTCCAAGCCCGATGCCATCGAGCTGGAATACGCCCAGCAGATGATGGCGTGGATGCTGTTTCTCGATCCGCAAAGTCTAACCGGGCGCCCGGATTTCCATGTCGTGCAACTCGGACTGGGTGCTGCGGCGCTGACCAAGTTCTGCCACCGCCAGCTTGCGCCTGCGCAGGTTACGGCAGTGGAGTTGAACCCGTCGGTCATCGTCGCAGCGCGCAGCATGTTCGGCATGCCGTTCGACGACGCACGCCTGAGCGTGCTTGAACAGGACGCCTACGATTGGGTGATGGACGCCAGCCATCACGGCACGGTCGATGCCTTACAGATCGACCTGTACGACGCCACCGCGCGCGGCCCCGTGCTTGATACGCCCGCGTTCTACAAGGCGTGTCGCCAGGTGCTGCGCTCGCCGGGCGTGATGACGATCAACCTGTTTGGCGACCACACCAGCTTCCCGCGCAATATCGAGCGCATTTGTGATGCGTTTGACAATCGCGTGCTCGTCTTCCCCGAAGTGCATGACGGCAACGTGATTGCGTTGGCCTTCAACGGGCCGCCGCTGCAGGTGAGCTGGGATGCTGTGCAGGCGCGTGCCGCGGCGTTGCAGGCATCGCTCAAGCTGCCGACCAAGGGGTGGGCCGAGGGGCTGCGCAGCGCCAATGCCGGTCAGGAAGACATGCTGACGATCTGAAACATCACTTGGACAACAACCGCATCGCCGATTCCAACCCAGCAATCGTCACCGGATACATCCGCGTCTTCACGATCTGATTGATGACCGAGATGGACTGGCGGTATTCCCACAGGCCTTCCGGTTCGGGGTTGAGCCAGACGAACTTCGGGAACTGCTCGATCAGCCGCTTGAGCCAGACGGCACCGGCTTCTGCGTTGTTGTATTCGACCGAGCCACCGGCCTGCAGGATTTCGTACGGGCTCATCGTCGCGTCGCCCACGAAGATCAGCTTGTAGTCGGGCGGGTACTTGCGGATGACGTCCCATGTGGAGAAGCGCTCCGCGTGGCGGCGGCGGTTGTTCTTCCACAGATGCTCGTACACGCAATTGTGGAAGTAGTAGTACTCCAGGTGCTTGAACTCGGTCTTGGCGGCGGAGAAGAGCTCTTCCACGCGCTTGATGTGGTCGTCCATCGAGCCGCCCACGTCCATCAGCATCAACACCTTGACGTTGTTGTGCCGCTCGGGGCGCATCTTGATGTCGAGCATGCCGGCATTGGCGGCGGTGGAGTGGATGGTGTCGTCCAGGTCCAGCTCGATGTCGGCGCCGTCGCGGGCGAACTTGCGCAGGCGGCGCAGCGCCACCTTGATGTTGCGCGTGCCGAGTTCGACAGTATCGTCGTAGTCCTTGTACGCACGCGCTTCCCACACCTTGACCGCCGTGCGGTTGCCCTTCGATGGCCCGCCGATGCGGATGCCCTCCGGGTTGTAACCGCCGTGCCCGAACGGCGACGTGCCGCCCGTGCCGATCCACTTGTTGCCGCCTTCGTGGCGCTCGTGCTGTTCGCCCAGCAGTTCCTTCAGGCGCTCCATCAGCTTGTCGAGGCCGCCCATGGCTTCGATCTTCGCTTTCTCTTCCGGAGACAGTTCGCGCTCGAGTTTC
Source organism: uncultured Ralstonia sp. (assembly GCA_963512445.1). GTDB lineage: Bacteria > Pseudomonadota > Gammaproteobacteria > Burkholderiales > Burkholderiaceae > Ralstonia. The sequence goes on along the minus strand of CAUPMS010000012.1, from coordinate 28,301 downwards.
TTGATGAGCCAGTCGAGTGGAATGTCTGCACGCCAATCGACCGCGCCTTCCACGCCTTTGAAGTACGCACCGAACGCCTGATCAAATTTGTCGAAGTGCTTCTCGTCCTTCACGAGCGTCATGCGCGCCAGGAAGTAGAACTCGTCGAGCGACGGCGCGATGACCTGCTGCTTGAGCCCTTCAAGCAGCGTCAGGTATTCCTTGACCGAGACCGGCAGCTTGGCGTGCCGCAAGGAGAAGAAGAAATCGATGAGCATGTTGTCTCCTGCTCAGTGGCTCAATGAGACGTGCCGCTGACGTTTAGCAGCACCACGCCGCCCACCACCATGCCGATGCCCGAAAGCTTGGCCATCGACACCCCTTCCTTGAACAGCAGAATGCCGACGATGGCCGTCAGCACCGTGCCCACGCCGGACCACACGGCATAGGTGATGCTCATATCGATGCGCTTCATGACGATCGCCAGGCCCCAGAACGCGAGCCCGTAGCAGACGGCCGTGCCGATGATCCACAGTGGCTTGGAGAAGCCCTCGGAGAGCTTCAGGCACAAGGTGCCGATCACCTCCGAGACGATGGTGCCGGCCAGCAGCAGCCACGGGTTCATCGCGGCTGCTCCAGCTTGTATTGCAGATGACGTTTCACTGTGAGCCATTCTGATTCGATGATGGAGAACACGACCGTGTCGCGGAAGCTGCCATCCGGCATGCGCTGGTGATTGCGCAGCACGCCGTCCTGCTTGGCGCCCAAGCGGGCGATGGCGGCGCGGCTCTGGTGGTTCATCCAGTGCGTGCGGAATTCCACAGCAATGCAGCGCAGCGTCTCAAACGCATGCGTGAGCAGCAACAACTTGCATTCCGTGTTGGTGGCCGTGCGCTGTACCGATTTGGCGTACCACGTGTGCCCGATCTCCAGCCGGCGGTTGGCCTCGTCCACGTTGAAGAGGCGCGTGGCGCCGACGACCTTGCCCGGTTGCCCATCGCGCATCTCGCGCACGACAAACGGCATGGCACCGAGGTGTTCGCGCATGTCCAGCGCAATCGTCAGCCAATCCGCCGTTTTCTCGGGCGAGGGCACGGAGGTGTACCAAAGCTTCCACAGCTCGCCATCTGCGGCCGCGGCGCGGACTTCGTCCACGTGCTCGGGGCCGAGCGGTTCCAGCCAGGCGTGCTGGCCGGACAGGGTGACGGGCTGGATCAGGCGCGGCATCGTCGGGCCCCGTTCAGCGGTTGGCGCGGTTCATGAAAATCAGCCGCTCGAACAGGTGCACGTCTTGCTCGTTCTTGAGCAGTGCGCCGTGAAGCGGCGGAATGGCCGCGTTCTTGTCCTGGCTGCGGAGCGATTCCGGCGGAATATCCTCGGCCAGCAGCAGCTTGAGCCAGTCGATCAGCTCGGAGGTCGACGGTTTCTTCTTCAGCCCCGGCAGGTTGCGCATCTCATAGAACGCATCCAGCGCGGCCTTGACCAGTGCGGGCTTGATGCCGGGATAGTGCACGTCGACGATGGCTTGCATCGTCTCCGCATCCGGGAACTTGATGTAGTGGAAGAAGCAGCGGCGCAGGAAGGCGTCGGGCAGCTCCTTCTCGTTGTTCGACGTGATGATGACAAGCGGGCGGTGCGTGGCGCGGATGGTCTCGCGCGTTTCGTACACGTAGAACTCCATGCGATCCAGCTCGCGCAGCAGGTCATTCGGGAATTCGATGTCGGCCTTGTCGATCTCGTCGATCAGCAGCACGACGGGCTCGGCCGCCTCGAAGGCTTGCCACAGCACGCCCTTGACGATGTAGTTGCGGATGTCGTGGACCTTGTTGTCGCCCAGTTGCGAGTCGCGCAGGCGCGAGACTGCGTCGTATTCGTACAGGCCCTGCTGCGCCTTGGTGGTTGATTTCACGTGCCACTGCAGCAGCGGCATGCCCAGCGCGGCGGCCACTTCCTCGGCCAGCATGGTCTTGCCCGTGCCCGGCTCGCCCTTGATGAGCAGCGGGCGCTGCAGCGTCATTGAGGCGTTGACGGCGAGCTTGAGGTCATCGGTGGCGACGTACTGGTCGGAGCCTTCGAAACGTGCAGCCTGTTTGGGCGTAGTGGACGTCGAGGTAGGATTCATCGGACAAGCCTACTGAGCGGTAAAGGAATCGGAAACGGCCAGTATAAGAGCATTTGGGCGTTTGCCGCCGGGCAACGCCAGGGCGGGCGCCGTGCCATTCCGCGCTGTCAAGTCACGGGACCCCTAACTGGACTGGCAAAAAAACAGTGCGCTACAATGCGCCGGTTTGACGCACCTCAAACGACCGTCCTATGGCTTCTGGCCAACGGCGGGTGAATGCGCCCAGCGAGACAGCCGGCTGGCAAGCCAAGCAGGCAGGGCGAGCAGGATTCTGAAACTCCACGCTTAAGAACGAGATGAAAAAGATCCTCACCATGGTGGCCGCGTTTGGCGCCGCATTTGGCACATTCGGCGCGCTGGCCGCCGTAGCCAACCCCGCCACCGCAGCCGACGTTCAGGGCAATGCGGCCGCCGCCGAGAACAAGGTCGCCATGTGTATCGGCTGCCATGCCATCCCCGACTACAAGACGTCGTTCCCTGAGGTGTATCGCGTGCCCTATCTGGGCGGCCAGAACGCCAAGTACATCGAAAGCGCGCTGCATGCGTACCAGAAGGGTGACCGCAAGCACCCGACCATGCGCGCCATTGCCGGGTCGCTGACGGATCAGGACATCGCCAACCTTGCTGCGTACTACTCGCAGCAGACGGCCTCTACCCAAAACAACCCCCAGAAGTGACGAGGACGAACATGAAGAAGATTTCGCTCGCAACCTCGTTCACTGTTGGCGCATTGGTCCTGGGTGCCGCTGTGTCGGCACAGGCTGCTGATCTGGAAAAAGGTAAGCAACTGGTGGAGAAGGGCACGTGCGCGGCCTGCCACGGTGCTGGCCTGAATGCCCCGATTTCGCCGGACTATCCGAAGCTCGCTGGTCAGCACGGTGATTACATCTATCACGCACTGCTGGCCTACCAGACCAGCAACAACGCGCTGGTGGGCCGCAGCAACGCCATCATGGCGGGCCAGGTCAACAGCAACCCCGCCACGATCGGTGCTGACGGCAAGCCGCGTCCATTCACGCAGGCCGAGTTGAAGGACATTGCCGCGTATATCGAATCGCTGCCGGGTTCGCTGGTGCTCAAGAAGTAATCCATCGCGCATCGGCAAAGAAAAACCGCTCTTCGGAGCGGTTTTTTATTGGGCGGATGACGCGAACGCTTAGCGGGCAGTGGCGCGCTTGCGCACGCATTCGATATAGGCTTCGCCGTCGGGCGGCAAGCCTGTGCGCTGCGCAGTCCATAGCATCTGGCCGAGACATTCCATCACCTGATGCTGCGCTTCGTGCGGTGAATCCAGCCGCTGTGCCAGCGCCTCATACGCCGCGCGAATGCCGCGCGGCTGGTCCACCGACACCTGCTCGCTGATCGACAGGTGCATCGACAGGTGCAGGAACGGGTTGCTCTGGCCGCTCTCAGGCGTGTAGTCGCGGGCGAGGGCTTCGTCGTCGGCTTCCAGCGTGTCGTGATATTCGGGATGCTGCAGCATCCAGTCGACTGCCATGGCTTCGAGCGGCGTGAGGATTTCTGCCTGGCGGTGCTTGCGCCACGCGCCGCAGAAGAATTGACGGACTTCGTCGCGGGAGGGATTGAACATGATCCCGCCATTGTACCGGCAGGCATTCAAGAACGTCGTTGATGCCTGCTGGGCGGCTTCACGCGACGCCGACGCTACAATGGCGCCCCAAACCCGCAGACGGCGATCCCATACCAAACGCCGCACGCCATGAGACAAGCCACCGATTCGACCCTCGCTGCACGCGCCGCTGACAAGCTGCTCGGCGTGCTGCTGATCGCCGTGTCCGCCGCATCGTTCGGTGCGATGGCTATCTTCACCCACTACGCATATGCGTCCGGTGCAAATGTGGTGGGCTTGCTGATGGTGCGCTTCGTCATCGCGGCTGTGGCGCTGATGGTGGTGATGCGCGTGCGCCGCATCGGCATACCGCCGTGGTCGCGCGTGGCGGGGCTGGTGGCGATGGGTGGTATCGGTTACGCGGGGCAGTCGTTCGCATTCTTCACGGCGTTGAACTACGCGCCGGCCAGCCTGGTGGCGCTGCTGCTGTATCTGTATCCGATGTTCGTGACGGTGCTGGCGGCGATCTTCTTGCGCGAGCGGCTGACCACGACGGCGATCATCGCGCTTGTGTTGTGCTCGGTCGGCGCTGGGCTGACGGTGGGCGGTGCGGGTTTGTCGGGCGGCAGCATGCTTGGCATTGCGCTGGGCGTGGCGTCAGCGGTGATCTACTCCATCTACATCACGGTGGGCGCGCGCGTGACGCGCGGGCTGGATCCGCTGGCGTGTACGACTGTCATCTGCACCGCAGCGGCGGTGGTGTACACAGGCATGGCACTGGTCGGCGCGCCTGCACACCTGCCCGGCACGTTTGGCGGTTGGGCGGCGGCGCTGGCCATTGCCGGCTTGTCGACGGTGGTGGCGATCCTGACGTTCTTCGCCGGCCTGCAGAAGCTGGGGGCGGCGCAGGCGTCGATGTTGTCCACGTTGGAGCCCGTGGTGACGGTGTTGCTTGCGGCGTTGCTGCTCGGCGAATCGATTGCGCCCATGCAGATGACCGGCGGCGTTCTGATCCTGGCCGGCGTGCTGTGGCTCACGCGTGCCGATGCGAAACCCACGGGTCACCAGCCTGAAGATATGGCGTGACGGTCGCCTGACGTAAAGCCGGGGCCGACATTACAATGAGCCCCTCGATTTTTTTCTGGAGTTGTCGCAATGCCCATGCTTGAACCGTCCGTGCTGGACCAACTGTTCCACGCAGCCCGTACCCACAACGTGTGGCTCGACAAGCCGGTCGACGACGAACTGCTGCACACGCTGTACGACACCGTGAAGTACGGCCCGACCGCCGCCAACAGCACGCCGGCCCGCTTCGTGTTCGTCAAGAGTGCCGCTGCCAAGGAGCGCCTGATTCCGTGCATGTCGGCCGGCAATCAGGAAAAAACCCGCCAGGCGCCCGTGGCCGTGATCGTTGCGTACGACACGCAATTCCACGAGCAACTGCCCAAGCTGTTCCCGCATACCGATGCGCGTTCGTGGTACGCCGGCGACCAGGCCAAGATCAACGCCGCTGCGCTGATGAACGGCTCGCTGCAGGGCGGCTACCTCGTGCTCGCCGCGCGTGCGCTGGGCCTGGACTGCGGCCCGATGGCCGGCTTTGATGCCAACAAGGTCAACGAGACGTTCTTCCCGGATGGCCAATGGAAGGTCAACTTCATCATGAACATCGGCTATGGCGATGCGGAGAAGCTGCACCCGCGCAACCCGCGCCTGTCGTTCGAAGAGGCGTGCAAGATCGTCTGATTGGCTGATCGCTCAAGCGCGACCGACGACCAAGCCCCTGTGAGAAATCGCAGGGGTTTTTTATTGGATGGATAACGCGTCCATCAGCGCACGCAGCAGTTTCGCACCATCGCCGCGCCACGCGCTGCCGTGCATGCAGGCGAGGGTGGCCGGCTCGGCAGCGATCAGTTTCTCGAACAGCGGCCGGGCGTTCATGGTGTGCGAGTAGTAATCCAGCTGATGCCGGAAGGCCTCGCTGGGCCCGAGAATGTCCGATTCGGTCAGCGGCGGCAGGTCTGCGCCGGGCTGGGTGAAAAGGTCGCCGCAGAGCAGGGTGTGCGTGCTGTCTTCCGTCAGGAACCCACACTCCCAGGCATGCGGGAGATGCGGGGTATCGAGCCAGCGAACGCGATGCTTCCCCAGGGCAACCGTTTCTCCGTCGGCGAGTGCTTTGGGCGGCCGATCAGCAAGATCCCCGATCGACACAAGGGCGGCAACCGACCCGCACAACGGTACGGACTGAGGTGCGACACGCAGCCACTCGTTGAGCGAACCGCACTCGTCAGCTTCGACGTGAGAGAAGGCGATGTAGCGAATCTGGTCGACCGGCAATACGCTGGCAACCGCCTCCTGCACGAGCGGGAACATCTTGCGCGGGCCGGTGTGAAACAGCAGCGGTACGTCGTCCACGATGAGGTACTGGTTGAACGAGAAGCCGCCCGCGCCCGGAATCTGGACTGGCGTGTTGATGCGGTAGATGCCGTCGGCAACCTCGTGCACATTCGTTCCCGACTGCGGGTTCGTGATTGCCATTCGCCACCTCCAAGGTCTGACGCAAGGATGCTGGTCATTATAGGCAGCGTGATGGCGGAAATTCAGGAGCCTGTGCGTCGTCTCAAACAGCGGCGCCGTTAGATGAGGGCGGCGAACCTGCGGCGCTCATTCCTTCGGCGCTGGCGTCTTCGGCCTGAACTCGCACAGCGGTTCGATGGCGCAATGCCAGCATTCGGGCTTGCGCGCCTTGCACACGTAACGCCCGTGCAGGATCAGCCAGTGGTGCGCGTCCTGGCGGAATTCTTCCGGCACCACCTTCAGCAGCTTCAACTCGACTTCCAGCACGTTCTTGCCCGGCGCCAACCCGGTACGGTTGGCCACGCGAAAGATGTGCGTATCCACCGCGATGGTCGGCTCGCCGAAGGCCGTGTTCATCACCACATTGGCAGTCTTGCGGCCCACACCGGGTAGTTCTTCCAGCGCTGCGCGGTCACGCGGCACTTCACCACCGTACTGGTCGAGCAGAATGCGGCATGTCTGAAGGATGTGCTTGCACTTGGTGCGGTACAGGCCGATTGTCTTGATGTATTCCGTGATGCCTTCCTCGCCCAGCGCCAGCAACTTGGCGGGCGTGTTGGCTACCGGAAACAGCTTGCGCGTCGCCTTGTTCACGCCCACGTCGGTCGCCTGCGCAGAGAGCAGCACCGCAATCAGCAACTCGAACGGCGTGGTGTATTCCAGCTCGGTCGTCGGCGTCGGGTTGTTCTCGCGCAGGGTCTCGAAGATGGCATAGCGCTTGGCGGGATTCATCGGCGGGCGTCAGGGCGGCGTTATGGTTTGTCGGCGTCGGGTTTGGCGCTGTGCTCGATCTGGTCGGCGATGCGTTTGCGGCGGGCTTCGGCCTCATCGATCTGGGCCTGCACATCCGCCGGCACGTCGGTCACGTTGCGCGGACCTTGCCCGCGCGCGGCCATGTCGGCCTGCTTCTGGCGCGCGCGTTCGATGGCGGCCTGGATGATCGCTTTCTTGCGCGCCTGCGCGGCGAGTTCAGCGTCATCGGCGGGTTGTTCCGCGCTCACGGCGGCCAGTTTGGCGGCGGCTTTGGCGGCCAGGCGCGCTTCGTTCTCGGCCTGTTCGCGCTTGAGGCGTGCGTTGCGGAAGACGTAGCGGTCGCGGGCGACGTCGGCCTGCTCCTGGCTCCAGGCAGCCCAGCCTGTGCGCTCACCGGTAACTGGGATCATGTCGATGCAATCGACGGGGCAGGGCGGCACGCAGAGGTCGCAGCCGGTACACCAGTCTTCGAGCACCATGTGCATCGCCTTGGGCGCGCCGACGATGGCGTCCACCGGGCACGCCTGGATGCAGAGCGTGCAGCCGATGCAGCGTTCCGGGTCGATGAATGCCACGGCACGCGGTTGCTCGATGCCGTTGGTGGGGTCCAGCGGCAGCAACTCACCCGTGCGGCCGAGCGCATCGGACAGCCGGCGGATGCCTTCCACACCGCCCGGCGGGCAGCGGTTGGGCTGCGCCTCGCCGCTGGCCATGGCTTCCGCGTACGGGCGGCAGCCGTTATAGCCGCACTTGGTGCATTGCGTTTGCGGCAGGAGATTTTCGAGCCGGTCGGCCAGCGATGTGGCCAATGCGGGGACCAAGGAAACCACGATGGGACTTGTCGTTTGAATAGCCCGCCATTATCGCCGATTTGGCCCCCGCGCAAGGCGTGCATGCCCTGACACGGCGCGCGGCAGGCATGTCTTAACCCTATGACATAATCCCTGCGTTCTAAACGGACCGACGTGCCATGCCGTCTCATCCAGCCGCGCCGCTCCCCGATATCGAGGCCGATGCCCAGGGCGAATCCGCCGCACCCCGTGCGCGTCGCGACCCTGCCGGCACGCGCCGACGCATCCTCGCTGCTGCCATCGAAGAGTTCTCGCGCGGCGGTTTTGCCGGCGCCCGCGTCGACGCCATCGCCCGCCGCGCCGAAACCAACGAGCGCATGCTGTATTACTACTACGGCAGCAAGGAAAAACTCTTCCTGACTGTGCTTGAGCACATGTACTTTCGCTTTAAAGAGGCGGAAGAGCAGGTGCAGATCGAGTCGTCGGACCCGCGTGAGGCGGTCATCCAGCTCGCGCGTTTTGTCTGGGATTTCTACTACGAGAATCCCGAGTTCATCCGCCTGCTAAACAGTGAAAACCTGCACGAAGCGCGGCACCTGAAGACGTCACCGCACCTGGTGCAGCTGGTCAATCCGGTCATCGAGGTGCTCCGCGGTGTGGTGGATCGCGGCCAGCGCACCGGTATCTTCCGCGACGATATCGATGTGCCGCGCCTGTATCTGACGATCTCGGCGCTGGGTTATTACGTGCTGTCCAACCGCTACACGATCAGCGCCGTGGTGGGCCGCGATATTGCCTCGGCCGATGAGCACGAGGCGTTCGCACAACTGCATATCAAGATGCTGCTGGCATATCTGGATCGGCCCAAGGATTGAGCGACGTGAATCGATCGAAATGAAGTGTCATCGCGCAAAAAAGCCTCGCAATTGCGAGGCTTTTTCTTGGGTGCTTCAGGCTCAGGCGACAGCCTTGATGCGTGGTGTGTTCTCGTCGTAGCGGCGGATGAAATCGCGCAACTGAGGATACACCTGCTCGCGCCAGCGGCGGCCCGAAAAGATGCCGTAGTGGCCGCACTTGGGCGCCGTCAGATGCTGCTTGTGCGCCTTCGGTATGCCGCTGCACAGGCCATGCGCGGCTTCGGTCTGGCCGCTGCCGGAGATATCGTCCAGCTCGCCTTCGATGGTGAACAGCGCGGTGTTCTTGATGTCCTGCGGGCGCACCGGCTTGCCTTCCACCACCCATGTGCCGTTGGCCAGGTGGAATTCCTGGAATACGTCGCGGATGGTCTCCAGGTAGTACTCGGCGGCCATGTCGAGCACGGCGTTGTACTCGTCGTAGAAGCGCACGTGGGCTTCAGCGTCTTCCGTGTCGCCTTCGATCAGGTTCAGGTAGTAGTCGTAGTGTGACGACAGGTGGCGGTCCGGGTTCATCGCCACAAAGCCAGCGTGCTGCAGGAAGCCCGGATACACGTTGCGGCCGTGGCCCGGGTAGTTGGCCGGCACCGTGTAGATCACGTTGTTCTCGAACCAGTTGTGCGACTTGTTGGTCGCCAACGAGTTGACGGCGGTCGGGCTTTTACGCGCGTCGATCGGGCCGCCCATCATGGTCATGGTGAGTGGCGTCTTCTCGCCGTCCGAGGCCATCAACGAGATGGCGGCCAGCACCGGCACGGTCGGCTGGCACACCGAGATCACGTGCAGCTTGTCAGCACCGATATGGTTGATGAATTCGCGGATATAGCTGATGTAGTCCGACAGGTGGAACGCGCCTTCTTCGGCCGGCACCATGCGGGCGTCGATCCAGTCGGTGACGTACACCTTGTGATCCTGGAGCAGCGTGCGCACGGTGTCACGCAACAGCGTGGAGTGGTGGCCCGACAGCGGTGCGCACACCAGCACGACGGGCTCATCCTTGAGCAGCTTGATGGTCTCGGCGTCGTCGGCGTAGCGCTTGAAGCGGATCAGGCGGCAGAACGGCTTCTCGATGATGGTCTGCTCCACGATCGGGATGTCGCGGCCGTTGGACTTGACGGAGCGGATGCCGAATTCCGGCTTCTCGTATTCCTTGCCCAGGCGATACAGCAGTTCGTAGCCCGCAGCGTAGCGTTGTGCGCCAGGCATCAGGGACAGCGGACTCAGGGGGTTGGTGAAGGTCTTGGCAGTCGCTTGGGCCCAAGCTGTCATGGGGCTGAGCAGGGCGCGCTGGAATTCGTGAAGCTGGTAAAGCATGGCTGGACCGGTCTGTGGTGGCGGCGAAGGGGGCAGGGTGCGCAAACGATTATGCACCTGGGTGCAGGTTACTGCGATGCAGCATAAACCCTGATAACAGAGTGTTGCGCGGTTTATATGATGCGCCCGTGTCAGTCTAGTCCGATGCAGCAAAAAAGCGGCCGAAGCCGCTTTTCTTTTTGCAATTGCGCCTGATGCGTGACGCCTAAAGCACCTTATAGAACATCAGCGATGGCGTTCACCACCGCGTCGATGTTGTGCGTGTTCAGCGCGGCCACGCAGATGCGGCCGGTCGACACGGCGTAGATACCGTGCTCGGTACGAAGGCGATCCACTTGCGCGGACGTCAGGCCCGAGTATGAGAACATGCCGCGCTGCGCCTTCACGAACGAGAAGTCGGTCTTCACGCCCTTGGCGGCCAGCTTGTCGACCAGCGCGTTGCGCATCGACTTGATGCGATCGCGCATTTCGCCCAGTTCCTGCTCCCACATCGCGCGCAGTTCGGGGCTGTTCAGCACGCTGGCGACCACCGTGCCACCGTGCGTCGGCGGGTTGGAGTAGTTCGTGCGGATCACGCGCTTGACTTGCGACAGCACGCGAGCAGCTTCGTCCTTGCTGGTCGTCACGATCGACAGCGCGCCGACGCGCTCGCCGTACAGCGAGAACGACTTCGAGAACGAGCTGGACACGAAGAACGACAGGCCCGATTCAGCAAACAGGCGCACGGCCAGGCCATCTTGCTGGATGCCGTCGGCAAAGCCTTGATAGGCCATGTCGAGGAACGGAATCAGGTTCTTCGCCTTGATGACCTCAACGACCTGCTTCCACTGCTCGGTGGTCATGTCCACCCCGGTCGGGTTGTGGCAGCAGGCGTGCAGCACGATGATCGTGTTCGGCGCGTAGCTGTTGAGCGAATCCAGCATGCCGGCAAAGTTCAGGCCGTGCGACGGGGCATCGTAGTACGCGTAGTTGACGACTTCGAAGCCGGCCGACTCAAACAGCGCACGGTGGTTTTCCCAGCTCGGGTCGGAAATGGCGACCTTGGCGTCCGGGTACAGGCGCTTGAGGAAGTCGGCGCCGATCTTCAGTGCGCCGGTGCCGCCCAGGGCTTGTGCCGTGACTACGCGGCCTTCGGTGATGAGAGGCGATTCTGCGCCGAACAGCAGCTTCTGCACGGCCTGGTCATAGGCGGCAATGCCTTCGATCGGCAGGTAGCCGCGCGGGGCAGCGGCAGCCAGGCGTGCCTTTTCGGCTTCCTGCACAGCGCGCAGCACCGGAATTTTCCCTTCGTCGGTGAAGTACACGCCCACGCCCAGATTCACTTTGGTGCTGCGGGTATCGGCGTTGAAAGCTTCATTCAGGCCCAGGATGGGGTCGCGCGGGGCCAGTTCGACGGCGGAGAAAAGCGACATGAATTGTCTCGATCGGTTGGTTCGGAATTCGGTGGGATCTTGCAGGCGGTGCGGCGCGGACTCCGGGGGCGGATTGCCCGGTGCGTCTCACACAAGGTGGTAATTGTACCGAATATGGGCTCTAATCGCCCGAAAAAACCTTGCAGAACAGGCGTCTAAAGCGTTTTGGCGGCCGGTACAGACGGGGCCGGTTCGGGCGTCCAAACGATTGCTGCGGGTCGTCGATACAGCGCGCTAAACTAAGCGATTGGTTGCAATTGCCGCTGCCGCCCTCACTTGCTGAGGGCGTGCGAGTCACTTTGTCGACTTTCCGCGCTGCCATCCACCCCGCCGCCATGACCGATCTGAGCCAAGTCCCCAGCCCGCACGACGAGTCGAAGTTCGTGACTTTCGAGGGCTCGCCTTTCCAGTTGTACCAGCCGTATCCGCCGGCCGGAGACCAGCCGGAGGCCATCCGCCAGATCGTTGAAAACATCGGGGATGGCCTGGCGTATCAGACGCTGCTGGGCGTGACGGGCTCGGGCAAGACCTTCACGATGGCCAATGTGATCGCGCAGGTGGGGCGCCCGGCCATCGTATTTGCGCCCAACAAGACGCTGGCGGCGCAGTTGTATTCGGAGTTTCGCGAGTTCTTCCCGCGCAACGCAGTCGAGTACTTCGTCTCGTACTACGACTACTACCAGCCTGAGGCCTACGTGCCGCAGCGCGATCTCTTCATCGAGAAAGACTCGTCGATCAACGAGCACATCGAGCAGATGCGGCTGTCGGCCACCAAGAGCCTGCTGGAACGACGTGATGTGGTGATCGTGGCCACTGTCTCGGCCATCTACGGGATCGGCAACCCGAGCGAATACCACCAGATGATCCTGACGCTGCGCGCGGGCGACAAGGTCAGCCAGCGCGATGTGATCGCGCGCCTGATCGCCATGCAGTACACGCGCAACGAGACGGATTTTCAGCGCGGCACCTTCCGCGTGCGCGGCGATACGGTCGACATCTTCCCCGCCGAGCACGCCGAGATGGCCGTGCGCCTCGAACTGTTCGATGACGAAGTTGAATCGCTGCAACTGTTCGACCCGCTCACCGGCCGTGTTCGGCAGAAGATTCCGCGCTTCACGGTGTACCCGTCAAGCCATTACGTGACGCCGCGCGAGACCGTGCTGCGCGCCATCGAGACCATCAAGGCCGAGCTGCGTGAACGGCTCGATTTCTTCTATAAGGAAAACAAGCTGGTGGAAGCGCAGCGTTTGGAACAGCGCACGCGCTTTGACTTGGAGATGCTGCAGGAACTGGGCTTCTGCAAGGGCATCGAGAATTACTCGCGGCATCTGTCGGGCTCCGCGCCGGGCGAGCCGCCGCCGACGCTGGTCGACTACCTGCCGCCCGATGCGCTGATGTTCCTTGACGAGTCGCACGTGCTGATCGGCCAGCTCAACGGCATGTACAACGGTGACCGCGCGCGCAAGGAAACGCTGTCCGAATACGGCTTCCGGCTGCCGTCTGCGCTGGATAACCGACCGCTGAAGTTCGCCGAGTTCGAGACCAAGATGCGGCAGGTGACGTTCGTCTCCGCCACGCCGGGCGATTACGAGAAGAAAACGGTAGGCGACACCGAAGTGGTCGAGCAGGTGGTGCGCCCCACGGGCCTCGTCGACCCGACCATTGAAGTGCGCCCAGCCACCACGCAGGTGGATGACCTGCTCTCGGAGATCCACTTGCGCGTCGAAGCCGGCGAACGCGTGCTGGTGACCACGCTCACCAAGCGCATGGCGGAGCAACTTACGGAGTTCCTGTCCGAGAATGGCGTCAAGGTCCGCTACCTGCACTCGGATATCGATACGGTCGAGCGCGTGGAGATCATTCGCGACCTGCGACTGGGCACGTTTGACGTGCTGGTCGGCATCAACCTGCTGCGCGAGGGTTTGGACATTCCCGAGGTGTCGCTGGTGGCGATTCTGGATGCCGACAAGGAAGGTTTCCTGCGCGCCGAGCGTTCGCTCATCCAGACCATCGGCCGCGCGGCGCGTAACGTGAACGGCACGGCCATCCTCTATGCTGACCGCATCACCGAGTCGATGAAGAAAGCCATCGGTGAGACCGAGCGCCGCCGCGCCAAGCAGATCGCCCACAACGAGGCCCACGGCATCACGCCGCGCGGCGTGGTCAAACGCATTAAGGACATCATCGACGGCGTGTACAACGTCGACGACGCGCGTGCCGAGCTCAAGGCCGCGCAAGAAGCTGCCAAGTACGAGGACATGAGTGAGAAGCAGGCGTCCAAGGAAATCAAGCGGCTGGAAAAACAGATGCTCGACCACGCCAAGAACCTCGAATTCGAAAAAGCGGCGTCGGTGCGTGATCAGCTGGCCAAGCTCAAGTCGCAGCTTTTCGGGGCGAGCGGCGAAGACCATATCGTTCCGGCCGCCTGAACTGCGCGGCCATTTGACGGGTCGGACACTCACCGCCACCTCTTGCGGAGCTGGCGGTGAATTCGTTTTGACACAATTTCAGATCATGTTCAGGCGTTGCGCGTCGCCTGTTCGGGCGTTTGACACGTTAAGCAGGCACCGGCCCATGCGCCGGGCGCACGTGTTCGTTATCCAGGGAGTTTGATGTTCAATTTTTTGCTCAATCCGTGGCGCAAGTGGCGCGCTTCCCGGCACGCCAGCCACCAACTCGATGCCATCCTGGCGCAGTTCGAGCCGACGCGCAGTCTGGCCGAACGCAATGAATGGCTGATCGAGCTGGCTTACTGGCTGCGCCGCGCCGATCGGCCTGCGGGGGCCACATCAGAGTCATGGCGTTACGCGCGTCTGCGCTATCTACTGCAGGTGCTGGAGAACAATCCGGGGCTGGCCGAGCGGGTCGGGCACACGCTGCGCAGCATCATGCAGGACAACGATCCGGTGTCACTGCTGTGCGATACGGGGCTCTCGTCACGCTCCGGTTTCTGGGGTGAATTGGTCGACCGCTGGCAGGCGCGCTTTCTGCCGCCCGCGCCCAATCAGGCGCAATTGTCCACGCTGTTCGCACTGCTGTTTGTGGGCCCGACCGATGCGCAGTGGGTGGATGGCCTGGACGACGAACTGGTCACGCGCCTGCACATGCTGTTCCGTGCCGGCCTGAGCGATGAAGATGAAACGACAGGCCAGACACGGCTGGAACGCAGCTTGGGGCTGGGTATCCAGATCCTGATCAGCCAGGTGCGCGCCGCGGGCTTGTCGCGCGGTATCCGCATGCGCATGGACTATGCGGAAGTCACCGACTCGCCGTTCTACCGGTTGGCCGATGCTGCCAACGCCATCTTCCTCGAACGCCCGGACGAGGCACCCGCCCGCCCGGAAGCCATGGGGCAGCAGCTCAACTACTTCCGTGCCGTGCTGGACCAATGCCGCACAGCCACGGCCAGCGTCTATCAGCATCTGGATGAGAACGGCGTTTCGGTTGAAGTTGTGTTCCAGGTCGAGCGCATGAAGGCGTGGCTGGGCCGTCTCGACTTGCTGCTCACCGCCTGGGCCGATGCGCGCGCCTCACGGCGCTTCGTGCATCTGACGGCCGAGCTGGTTTCCGCCAGCCAGCACCGCCGAAGCGTCGGCTACCTGGTGCGCTCCACCTTTGCTGACCTGGCGCGCAAGGTGGTCGAGCGCTCCGCCGAAACCGGCGAGCACTACATCACCCGCGACGGCAAGGAATACGGCGCCATGGCGAAGGCGGCGGCTGGCGGCGGCCTCATCACGGTGGCCACGGTCTACATCAAGTTCTTCATTACAGCGGCGCATCTGAGCCGGGTGGCAGAAGGGTTTCTCGCTTCGATCAACTACGCGGTCAGCTTTCTCGGCATTCACTTCGCGCACTTCACGCTGGCGACCAA
Source organism: uncultured Ralstonia sp. (assembly GCA_963512445.1). GTDB lineage: Bacteria > Pseudomonadota > Gammaproteobacteria > Burkholderiales > Burkholderiaceae > Ralstonia. The sequence continues at coordinate 13,001 of CAUPMS010000012.1, read as the reverse complement.
GCAACCGGCGATGACGGCGCCCGCGCTGGCGCATCGGATCGATCAGGTGGGCCGACCCGAAGGGCTGGAGCGCTTCGTTGACGACACCGTCGCCATGATCCGTTCCAACGCGGCGGCGATTGCCGGCAACCTCGTGGCAGTGGGGCCGGTGGCGTTTCTGGTGCAGTGGATGGCGGGGCGCTTCTTCCACGCGAATCTGATCTCGCCGGAGAAGGCGGTGGCGACGATCGATTCGTTTTCGATCCTTGGGCTGACGCCGTTGTACGCGGCCTTCACAGGTGTGCTGCTGTGGGCATCGAGCCTGGCTGCAGGCTGGGCTGACAACTGGTTCGCGCTGCATCGCGTGGGCGATGTGATTGCCTACCACCGGCGCTTGCGCTTCATGGTGGGCGAGCGCGGTGCGCATCGCATTGCAGACTTCTGGAAGCGCAATCTCTCGGGCATTGTCGCCAACGTGTCGCTGGGTTTCATGCTGGGGTTGGGGCCGGAGATCATCTCGTTCTTCGGGCCGCATCTGGAGGTGCGTCACGTCACACTGTCAACGGGTTCGGTGGCGACGGCCGTCGGTGTGCTGGGCTCGGATGTGATGCACACGGGCGCGTTCTGGCTGGCCGTGGCGGGCATCGCGCTGATGGGCGTGTTGAACGTGGCGGTGTCGTTTGCGCTGGCGTTTGCCATGGCGATGCGCTCGCGCAACCTGCGCAGGCTGGATCGCTGGCGCATTACGAGCGCGGTGCTGCGGCGGATCGTGCGTGACCCGTTGTGCCTGCTGGTGCCGCGCGCGCCGACTGCGAGCACGCCGCCCGGCACCAGTACGCCGGCCTAATGTGTCACGGGTGCGGCAGGCGCACCCAACTCGCTGCGGAACGGAATGGACGGCTGCGCGCCCAGCCGGGTGACTGACACCGCCGCCGCGGCTTGTTCGAACTCGATGGCCACCTCGGGTGCCGCACCTTCCGCCAGCGCCGCAGCCAGCGCACCGACAAACGTGTCGCCGGCGGCTGTAGTGTCGATGGCCTGCGCGGTGGGCGCCGGCATCAGCAGGCGCGAGTGGGCGTCCACGTAAGCAACGCCGTGCGCGCCCAGCGTGACGATCACGTGCCGCGCACCTTGCGCATGCAGATCTGCGGCAGCATCCAATGCGGCTTCGGGTGAATCGACGGGGCGGGCCGTCAGCAGTGCGGCTTCGGTCTCGTTCGGGATCAGGTAATCGCAGGCCGCAATCCATGGCGTAGGCAACGGGCCGATGGCGGGCGCCGGGTTCAGGATGACTGTCTTGCCTAACCGCTGGCCCAGCTTGAGCGCGCATTCCACCGCATCAGGTGGGGATTCCAACTGACAGACGATCACGTGTGCGCGCTCGAAAGCGGCGTGCTGCGCTTCGATCATGGCTGGCGTCAGCAACTCGTTGGCGCCGGCCACGATGACGATGGTGTTCTGGCCGCTATTGGCCACGGTTACGCAGGCGATGCCGGTGGCGGCCCCGGCGTGCGCCGACACCATCGACGTCTCCACGCCTTCGCGGCGCAGGCCGTCGCGCAGTGCCGTGCCGTATGTGTCGTCGCCTACGCAGCCGAGCATGGCGACATGTGCGCCCAGGCGTGCAGCGGCCACGGCCTGGTTGGCGCCCTTGCCGCCCGGGATGGTTTCCAGCGCAGGCGCTGCAACCGTTTGCCCAGGACGCGGCAAGCGCGGCGTGCGGATCACAAGATCCATATTCAGGCTGCCGACGATCAGCACGTCGGCAGCGGGGTGGACAGGAGAGGCGGAAGGGCGCTTTGCCACCATGGCGGGACTACGTTGAAAGCGTGAAAGGAATGCGGGATCAGGCAGCACGTGCCGGGCGCTCGGGCTCGGCGGTCGACTCGCGCAGCGACAGGCGCGGCGGCAGCACGATGCGGCGCGCGCGCGGCTCTTCCACGGGATGACGCAAGGCGTTGTCGCCGAGGTGTTCGAGCAGCGTTTGCGCGGTGATCTCACCCAGTTGGCGGATTGATTGGCCAACGGTGGACAGCGCCGGATAGACGTAGCGGCTGAGTTCGATGTCGTCAAAGCCGATCACGGACAGCGCCTTGGGCACGGGAATGCCCAGCTCGGCCGCCGCACGCAGCGCGCCGATGCCCATCAGATCGTTGCCGGCAAAGATGGCAGTGGGTAGTTCGCCTTCGGTCAGCAACTGGCGCGCGGCGCGGTAGCCGCCGGGGCTGGTGAAATCGCCTTCGGCAATACGGGCGGAGGCTTCCGGCACGCCGGATTCGCGCAACGCACGATGGAAGCCTGCCAGGCGCTCGGCCGTCACGCTCAGCGCCGACGGCCCGCTGATGCAGGCGATGCGGCGGTGGCCAAGGTCCAGCAGATGCTTGGTCGCCATGTAGGCGCCTTCTTCGTGATCCACCTGCACTTGATCGGCCTGGATGCCTTCGGTCGGGCGGTCGACCATCACGACCGGCAGCGCGGATTCGCCAAGCGCCTCGATCAATGCCGTGTCGGGCCCCGCGCTGCTCACGATGATGCCGTCGACGCGTTTCTCCATCAACACGCGCAGGTAGTCGCGCTGCTTGCGCGGGTCGTCGTCGGAGTTGCAGAGGATGACGCTGTAGCCGGCAGCGGCGCACACGTCTTCAATGCCGCGCGCCAACTCCGCAAAGTACGGGTTGGTGGCGGTCGGCACGAGCACGCCAATGGTGCGCGTGGTGCGGTGCTTGAGCGAACGCGCCACGGCGCTGGGCACGTAGCGCGTGGCACGGATCGCCTCTTCCACGCGCTTGCGGGTCTCGGCGTTTACCGGCCTGGTGTTGTTGATGACGTGTGAGACGGTGGTGAACGAAACTCCGGCCAATGCGGCCACGTCCTTGATGGTTGCCATGACGATCTCCTCAGTCTCTTAGTGGTGCTTGCTACGGCCGGATTGACCCCGGCGGCTACGATAGGTGTCCATGACCACGGCCGCAACGATGACCGCGCCCGTGATGATGCGTTTGGTGGGCTCGGAAGCGCCGATTTGCGTGAGGCCCGATTCGAGCACCGAGATGATCAGCACGCCGAACAGCGTGCGCACGACCGACCCGCGCCCGCCCATCAGGCTCGTGCCACCGATTACCACGGCCGCGATCACCTGCAGCTCCATCCCCACGCCGGCATTCGGGTCGGCCGCCTCCAGGCGCGACACCTGGAACAGCGCAGCCAGGCCCGAGAGCAGCCCCATCAGCGCGAACACCGCGATCTTGTAGGGGCGCGGGTTCACGCCGGCCAACCGCACGGCTTCTTCATTGGTGCCGATGGCCACGAGGTAGCGCCCAAACACCGTGCGTACCAATACGATCTGGCCGACGACCGTGATGACAATCGCAATCAGGAACGACGGCGCAATGCCCAACGCGATCGGGTTGGCCAGCCAGTCGACCGCGCTGCCGATGTACACCGTGCGCGAATCTGTGAGGCTGTAGGCGAGGCCGCGTGCCATCTCCAACACACCCAGTGACACGATGAACGACGGGATGCCCCAGTGCACCGTGACCGCGCCGGTCAGCATGCCGGCTGCCATGGCCAGCGCCACGCCCGCCAGCGCTGCCGGCAACAGGCCCCAGCCAAACTTGGTCATGGCAACCGACAGCACCGAAGCCGCCAGCGCCAGCACCGAACCGACCGACAGATCAATGCCGCCGATCATCAGGATGAAGGTCATCCCTGCGGCCATGACCAGCAGGTCGGGAATCTCGTTGGCAATGGTCGTGAACGTGGGCAGCGACAGGAACGTCGGCGAGAGCATGCCGAACAACACCAGCATGGCGATCAACGCGGCCAGCAGCCCGCCGACGGCGCCAAGCGACATGCCCAGCGCGGTACGCGTGCTGACAGGCTCACCGGGCGGCGTCGGAGACAGAGTGGAATCAGAGCGCATCTGCGGTCTCCGAAGACGAATTGGGGTTCGGCAAATCGGGTGCACCCGACTCACCGAACGCAGCGGCGAGCAGAGCATCCTGGCTCCAGCCATCGCGTTGGAAGATGTGCGTGAGCCGCCCCGCGCGCATCACGCCGATGCGATCACACAACTGCATGAGTTCGCGCAAGTCGCTCGACACCACGACCAGCGCCTTGCCGCGCGCGGCCAGCGCATCGAGCAGCCTGTAGATATCGAACTTGGTGCCCACATCCACGCCGCGCGTGGGTTCATCGAACAGCAGCACCGGGGTGTCGCGCTCCAGCCAGCGGGCAATCGCCACCTTTTGCTGATTGCCGCCTGAGAGTTCACCCACCGGCTGCTCCGGCCCCGCGCAACGGATGCGCATTGCGTTGATGTGCCGCTGCGCTAGCACACCCTCGCGCGCCGGTTGCAGCCAGCCGCGCTTCGTCACGCTTGGCATGTTGCCCAGTGCAATGTTGGTGGCGATGGGCAGGCCGAGCAACAGGCCTTCGTCCTTGCGGTCTTCGGTGAGCAAGCCGATGCCGTGGCGCACTGCGTCGTCGGGGGAGTGGATGCGCACGGGCGCCAGCGGCGTGCCGACCTCGATGGTGCCGGCATCCGCGTAGTCCGCGCCGAAGATCAGTCGCAGCAGTTCCGTGCGCCCCGCGCCGACCAGGCCCGCGATGCCAAAAATCTCGCCGGGTGCAACGTCGAAGCTCACGTCGCGCACAGCCGGCGCGCGCGTGAGGCCGGTCACCCGCAGTGTCGGTGAAGCATCGCCATGCCGTGGCTCGCGTGCGGTACGTTCCGTTTCGGACGGGGCTGCCACGTCGCGTCCGACCATCGCCCGGATCAGCGTTTCCTGCGTGACCGTGGCGGCCGGCGCATCGGTGATCAACTGGCCGTCACGCAGCACGACGATGCGGTCGGCAATACGCGCCAGTTCGTCCAGGCGGTGCGAGATATAGAGGATCGCCACGCCTTCGCGGCGCAGCGCGTCGATGCGCTCGAACAGCGTGGCGCTTTCGTGCACGCTCAGCATCGCCGTCGGCTCGTCGAGGATCAGCACACGGCACGCGCTGGCCAGTGCGCGGGCAATCTCGATCATCTGCCGGTGGCCGATGCCGAGGGTATGCATGGGCGTCGACGGATCAAGGTTCAGACCGACGCGCGCGAGCGCCTGCTCGGACCGGTGGTGCAGCGTGGCACGATCGACAAAGCCGAGGCGCCGCGGCAGGTCGCCAAGGAACAGGTTCTCTGCCACCGAGAGCGTCGGCACCATGCTCAGTTCCTGCAGCACCATGCGCACGCCCAGCGCTTCAGCAGCGCAGCGCGAGGCCGGTGCGTACAGCGTGCCAGCCAGCATCATCGAACCCGAGGTCGCCGTCTCCAGCCCGCAGAGGATCTTGGAGAGCGTGCTCTTGCCCGCGCCGTTCTCACCCGTGAGCGCAAGCACCTCGCCCGCATGCACGTCGAGATCGATGTCGCGCAGCACGGGGGCGGCGTAGTGCTTGCTGACGGCAGAAACGCGCAGCAGTGGCGGCCGGGGTTCGTAAGCAGCAGACATGGCTGGCGGCGGCTTGCCTGTCTGGTGGACTACGTACGCGTGACGAGGTCGACCGGCGTTTCGATAACGCCCGTCAGCTTCGCCTGCGGTGTCTTGGCAGCCACGGCCTTCAAGGCGGTTTCAATGCCGAAGACGGCTTGCTGGCTGGCGTGCTGGTCTGCCGTGGCCACCACGCGTCCGTCGGCCAGCATGGCCTTGATGGCATCGATGTTGTCATAGCCCCCAATCAGCACCTTGCCCAGCTTGCCTGCTGCCCGCACGGCTGACACGGCGCCAATCGCCATGTTGTCGTTGCCGCACAGCAGCGCCTTCAGGTCTGGCTGCGAACGCAGCATCGCGGCGGCCACCCTGTTGCCCCTGTCGATTTCCCACTCGCCCGATTGCACGCTGACGATCTTCAGCTTGGCGGCCTCGGCGGCATCCTTGAAGCCGGCAGTGCGCTGCTGGGCATTCGTTGTGGTCGGAATGCCTTCGATGATGCCCACGGCGTCGCCCGGCCTGAGCGACTTGGCAACAAAGTCGCCCACCAGCCGTGCACCCTTGCGGTTGTCCGGCCCCACGAAGGGCACGTTCAGGCCTTTCTCCTTGAGGGCAGCCGGGTCTAGCCGGTTGTCGATGTTGATGACGAGGATGCCCGCGTCCACGGCTTTCTTGATCACCGGCACCAGTGCCTTGGAATCGGCCGGCGCGAGCACCAGCGCATCGACCTTCGACACGATCATCTGTTCGACCAGGCGGATCTGGCCGGTGGTGTCTATCTCGTCACGGATTCCCTCGCACCGCAGCGTGTATTCAGACGCATGCTGCTTGTTGTGATCACGCGCGCCGCTCTCCATCGTCTTGAAGAACTCGTTGGCCAGCGACTTCATCACCAACGCCACCTTGGGCGGCTGATTGGCGGCATGCGCGAGGGAAAACGGAAAGGGCAAGGCAACGGCTACAGCAGAACCCGCGCCAAGTTGCAGGGCGCGGCGACGGCGGATATCCATGGTGTCTCCTCCAGGAAGGGGCCTGTCTGGGGCGGATGAGTGCGGGCGTCGTTGCTTTGTCGTGCCGTCAGGCCTTCCTAAGGGCAATCGCGCCTCGCTCTTCGCAAACGTTTGCGTATCTGACAGTCTCGGCTACCGCGTAACAGAAGTCAACGAAATTGCGCTTTCCGCCGCATAAGTAAAAACCCGCAGTGACGACGCCGTCGCGCTTGGGTTCGCAGGTTGCGTTGCGGAAGTGGCGTGATAGGCCCTATCGAACGTGGTTGATTGTTTTAGTCCACAATACGGCCTGCCGCGTGGCCACCCCGTTCTTGGGGCGTTGCAAATCCCTTGCCGCGACGCGGAATCCCCCGACACCTTAGTTGACCGATTTTGTCGGGTTCCTTTATACTTGAGCAAAACGATCAGGTATTTCCTCGACGCCATGAGATTGACCACCAAAGGCCGCTTCGCGGTCACCGCCATGATTGACTTGGCGCTGCGCCAAGAGCAGGGTCCGGTCACGCTGGCCGGCATCAGCCAGCGTCAGAAGATTTCGCTGTCGTATCTGGAGCAGTTGTTCGGCAAACTGCGCCGCCACGAAATCGTGGAAAGCGTGCGCGGTCCGGGCGGTGGCTACAGCCTCGCGCGCCGTGCGGACGACGTCACCGTTGCCGACATCATCATCGCCGTGGACGAGCCCCTCGATGCCACCCAATGCGGCGGCAAGGGCAATTGCGGCGGCGAAGAGCACAGCGGTGGACACACGGGCCGCTGCATGACGCATGACCTTTGGGCCACGCTCAACCAGAAGATGGTCGAGTACCTCGATTCGGTGTCGCTACAGAATCTGGTCGATCAGCAACGCGAGCGTCAGCCCGAAGTGATTCAAGATATGCGCGAAGCGCGTCCTGCGCGTCGCGAGCGCACGCCGACGCGTGCCCGCTCCCTCGACACGCCCGCCACCGCATCGGTAGCCGCCGAGCCGGTCAAGCGCGCACCGCTGGTCAACTCCGTTTTCAGTCTGGCGCAGTCGTGACTGCGCCAGCGTGAGGTTCGGCCCTGAAGCCGCCCCACAAATAGAACATCGCCCCCCACACAAGGCAGACAAGATATGAGTACCCTGCACCTTCCCATCTACATGGACTATTCCGCGACGACGCCGGTGGATCCGCGCGTGGTCGACAAGATGATTCCGTACCTGCGCGAGAGCTTCGGCAATCCGGCATCGCGCAGCCATCCGTTTGGCTGGGAGGCCGAGAAGGCTGTCGAGACCGCGCGCGAGCAAGTCGCCGCGCTGGTGAACGCCGACCCGCGCGAGATCGTGTGGACCTCGGGCGCGACCGAGTCGGACAACCTGGCGATCAAGGGTGCAGCCAACTTCTACAGCAGCAAGGGCCGCCACATCATCACCGTCAAGACCGAGCACAAGGCTGTGCTGGACACGACGCGTGAACTGGAGCGCCAGGGCTTTGAGGTGACGTATCTGGACGTGAAGGACAACGGCCTGATCGATATCGAAGTCTTCAAGCAAGCCATCCGCCCGGACACCATTCTTGCGTCGGTGATGATGGTGAACAACGAGATCGGCGTGGTTCAGGACATCGAGCAGCTCGGTGAGATCTGCCGCGAGAAGGGCGTGATCTTCCACGTGGATGCCGCGCAGGCCACGGGCAAGGTGGGCATTGATCTGCAGAAGCTGAAGGTCGATCTGATGTCGTTCTCGGCGCACAAGACGTATGGCCCGAAGGGCATCGGCGCGCTGTACGTGCGCCGCAAGCCGCGTATCCGCATCGAAGCGCAGATGCACGGCGGTGGGCACGAGCGCGGCATGCGTTCGGGCACGCTGGCAACGCACCAGATCGTCGGCATGGGTGAAGCCTTTCGCATCGCCAAGGAAGAAATGGCGACCGAAAATGAGCGCATCCGCATGCTGCGTGACCGCCTGTACCGCGGCCTGAACACGATGGAAGAGGTGTACGTGAACGGCGACATGGAACAGCGCGTGCCGCACAACCTGAACATCAGCTTCAACTTTGTGGAAGGCGAGTCGCTGATCATGGCGATCAAGGACGTCGCCGTGTCGTCAGGTTCGGCTTGCACGTCGGCCTCGCTGGAGCCGTCATACGTGCTGCGTGCGCTGGGTCGCAACGATGAGTTGGCACACAGCTCGATCCGCTTCACAGTCGGCCGATTCACCACGGAAGAAGAGGTCGACTACGTGGTCGATCTGCTCAAGAACAAGATCGGCAAGCTGCGCGACCTGTCTCCGCTTTGGGAGATGTACAAGGACGGCGTGGATATCAGCAGCATTCAATGGGCGGCGCACTAAGCGCGGCGCGTATTGACGGATAGCGGACAACGGACAACGGCGCCCCCGCGCCAGCCAACGATTGAAAGAGGTGTGAAATGTCTTACAGCAACCAAGTTCTGGACCATTACGAAAACCCGCGCAACGTCGGTTCGTTCGAGAAGGGCGACGAGACGGTCGGCACCGGCATGGTCGGCGCGCCGGCTTGCGGTGACGTGATGAAGCTGCAGATCAAGGTCAACGAGCAGGGCGTGATTGAAGACGCAAAGTTCAAGACCTACGGCTGCGGCTCGGCGATCGCCTCGTCGTCGCTGGTGACGGAGTGGGTGAAGGGCAAGACGCTGGACCAGGCGCTGGAAATCCGCAACACGGCCATCGCTGAAGAGCTGGCCCTGCCGCCGGTGAAGATCCACTGCTCGATCCTGGCTGAAGACGCCATCAAGGCGGCCGTGGCCGACTACAAGGACAAGCACGGCACTGTTGCCGAGCAGAAGGTTGCCTGAAGCCCCATCGATTGGAAGGACGCAGCATGATCACCCTGACCGACAAGGCCGCGCAGCACGTCTCCCGTTACCTGACCCGCCGTGGCAAGGGCGTGGGCCTGCGCGTGGGCGTGAAGACCACCGGCTGCTCGGGCCTGGCCTACAAGCTCGAATATGCGGATGAGATTGCCGCCGAAGATCAGGTCTTCGAATCCAATGGCGTCAAGGTGATCGTCGATCCGAAGAGCCTGCCGTACGTCGATGGCACCGAGCTGGACTACGCACGCGAAGGGCTGAACGAAGGCTTCCGCTTCAACAACCCGAACGTGAAGGACGAGTGCGGTTGCGGCGAGTCGTTCCGCGTGTAAGCAGGGTCATTTGAAGCAAGCAATAGTCGGTTTTGAGCGAGACGAGGAAGGCCACTGGGTCGCCCGTCTCGCCTGCGGACACGGGCAGCACATGCGCCACGATCCGCCCTGGCAGCAGCGGCCCTGGACTGAAACCGAAGCGGGGCGCGCCAGCAAGATCGGCGTAGTGGTGGAATGCCTGAAGTGCGATCGAGGTGAACCGGTCGAGTAAGGAACACGAGGCGGCGCAGCCGCTTTTTTTATTCATGAACCCCAGCGATACGCATTTCTCCCTCTTCGGTCTGCCCGAGCATTTCGAGGTCGACGACGACGCGCTGAACGCCGCGTACCGTACCGTGCAGTCGCAGGCACACCCGGATCGTTACGCACACGCAGGTGATGCCGAACGCCGCGTCGCCATGCAATGGGCCACGCGCGCCAACGAGGCCTATCAGACGTTGCGTGATCCGCTGAAACGGGCGACGTACTTGCTGCACCTGCACGGCATCGACGTGCAGGCCGAGAACAACACGGCCATGCAGCCTGCGTTTCTGATGCAGCAAATGGAATGGCGTGAAGCGCTGGGCGACGCCAAGGCCGAGCGCAACGTGGATGCGCTGGACGACCTGCTCGGCATGCTGCGCAAGGAAAAGCGCACGCGTTATCAGGCGCTTTCCGGCCTGCTTAACGGTGACGGCAACACCGCTGCGGCCGCCGATGCCGTGCGCCAATTGATGTTCATCGAAAAGATCGAACGCGACACCGCCGAGGCCATCGACCGGCTGGAAGACTAGAACCCAGAATTTGCGACAGTGATAGGTTTGCCCCGGCAGGCAACCCATCCGAGCAATCGAGATATCCCCATGGCTTTACTGCAGATTTCCGAACCCGGCGAATCGCCCGCACCGCACCAGCGCCGTCTGGCGGTGGGCATCGACCTGGGCACGACCAACTCGCTGGTGGCGTCCGTGCGCAGCAGCGTGCCGGAAGTGCTGCCCGACGATCAGGGTCGCCCGCTGCTGCCTTCCGTTGTGCGCTACCTGCCCGCCGGCGGCGCGCACATTGGCTACAAGGCCCAGGCCGAAGCGGTGCGCGACCCGAAGAACACCATCATTTCGGTCAAGCGTTTCATGGGCCGCGGCCTGAAGGACGTCGCCCACATCGAGAACACGCCGTACGACTTTGTCGACGCGCCCGGGATGGTGCAGTTGAAGACGGTGGCCGGCGTGAAGAGCCCGGTGGAAGTGTCGGCCGAGATTCTCGCCACGTTGCGCCAGCGTGCGGAAGACACGCTCGGCGATGAACTGGTTGGCGCCGTTATTACCGTGCCGGCGTACTTTGACGACGCGCAGCGCCAGGCCACCAAGGACGCCGCCAAGCTGGCCGGCCTGAATGTGCTGCGCCTGCTGAACGAGCCGACAGCCGCTGCGATCGCCTATGGCCTGGACAACGGCGCCGAGGGTATCTACGCCGTCTATGACCTGGGTGGCGGCACGTTCGATATCTCGGTGCTCAAACTCACCAAGGGCGTATTCGAAGTGATGTCGACGGGCGGCGATTCCGCGCTTGGCGGCGACGATTTCGACCAGCGCATCGTGTGTTGGGTCGTTGAGCAAGCCGGCCTGCAGCCGCTCTCTGCCGAAGACACACGCCTGCTGCTGAACAAGGCGCGCGCTGCCAAGGAATGGCTCTCCACTGCCGACAGCACTGAGATCGACGCGATGCTCTCGACTGGCGAGACCGTGCATCTCGTGCTGACCGCCGAGACGTTTGCCGAATTGACCGCCAACCTCGTGCAGAAGACGCTTTCGCCGGTGCGCCGCGCGCTGCGTGATGCGGGCGTTACGGTGGACGAGGTGAAAGGTGTGGTGCTGGTGGGCGGCGCGACGCGCATGCCGATCATCCGCCGTGCGGTGGGTCAACTGTTCGGCCGTACACCGCTCACGAATCTCGACCCGGATCAGGTGGTCGCCATCGGCGCGGCCATGCAAGCCAACCTGCTGGCGGGGAACCGCGCACCGGGCGAAGACTGGCTGCTGCTCGACGTGATCCCGCTGTCGCTGGGCGTTGAGACGATGGGCGGCTTGGTTGAGAAGATCATCCCGCGCAACAGCACGATTCCCGTGGCGCGCGCGCAGGAATTCACCACCTTCAAGGATGGCCAGACGGCCATGGCGATCCACGTGCTGCAAGGCGAACGTGAACTGGCGAGCGATTGCCGTTCGCTCGCGCGTTTCGAGCTGCGCGGCATTCCGCCGATGGTGGCCGGTGCCGCACGCATCCGCGTGACGTATCAAGTGGACGCGGACGGCCTGTTGTCGGTCGCCGCGCGCGAGACCGTGTCGGGCGTGGAAGCGTCCATCACCGTGAAGCCGTCGTACGGCCTGGGCGACGACGATGTCGCGCGCATGTTGCAGGAAGGCTTCCAATCCGCCGAAGACGACATGCGCCGCCGTGCGCTGGCCGAAGAGCGCGTCGAGGGCGAACGCCTGCTCGAAGCGCTGACACAGGCGCTGGCGGCCGATGGTGATTTGCTCTCCGCGGACGAGCGCAGCGTCATTGACACCGAAATGGGCAAACTGCGCACCACCATGCAGGGCGAAGACCACCGCGCCATCAAGGACGCTGTGGATGCGCTGTCGCACGGCACGGACGAATTCGCCGCGCGCCGCATGGATCGCGGCATTCGCCGCGCACTGGCCGGCAAACGTATCGAGGAGCTCGGCTGATCGTCGGCCGCATCCCCCAAACACACTTATCGAACGAGTTTCTTCATGCCACAAATCGTCGTCCTTCCTCACGTCGAATACTGCCCGGAAGGGGCTGTGATCGAAGCCAAGCCCGGCACGACCATCTGCGATGCGTTGCTGGCTGCAGACATCGAGATCGAGCACGCGTGCGAAAAGTCGTGTGCCTGCACCACGTGCCACGTGGTCGTGCGCGAAGGCTTCAACTCGCTGGACGAGGCTTCCGAGAAGGAAGAGGATCTGCTCGACAAGGCCTGGGGCCTGGAGCCAAATTCACGCTTGTCGTGCCAAGCCAAGATGACGGACGAAGACATCACCATCGAGATCCCCAAGTACACGATCAACCACGCCAAGGAGAACCACTGAGCTGCGCGGCCAGTGGTGGACGGAGCCCCATCATGAAATGGAACGACATCCAGCAGATCGCGGAAGCGCTGTACGACAAGTACCCCGACGTTGACCCGACACGCCTGAACTTCGTCGATCTGCACAACAAGGTCGTCACGCTGGACGGCTTTGACGACGATCACAAGCGCGGCGGCGAGAAGTTTCTCGAGGCGATCCAGCAAGCGTGGATCGATGAATCGGCATAAGCGCGTCGCTCAATATCGCGCATGCATGAAAAAACCTCCGCACTGCGGATAATGCCGTTCAGTTAAGACCTGAACGGCATTT
>CAUPMS010000011.1:0-136237 GCA_963512445.1 uncultured Ralstonia sp. | reverse complement strand
GCTATTTCCTGGGCAAACGGCGGGGTTTTTTGCAGTTTCCTTCGCTACATCGACAACACACCTTGTGACGGCAATAGCGCACACCTATTTCATAGATAAAAACAATCAAATTAACGAAGCAATAGGTCAAAGGTAGACTATCTTCCATGGTGAGCCCCATCGCTCACCTCCAAACCATGGAGTCAGTCATGTCTCTGCACCTTGCCTCAAACGCTGTTGCGACCGTGCTGGAATGGCTTGCCGCCTATGGTGAATCGCGTTGATCGGATGGCTGCACGAGGTGGCTCTCACTTGTGGTGTGGGCATCAGGAAGGCGCGGGGTCGCAAGGAGAAACAATCGTGGCAATGGTGCGGATGTTTGTTTCGGAATGGCAGGGGTTTGCGGGCACCGTGCGCGCCTCGCAGGCCGAGGTGCCGACGCTGTCCGGCATGCCTGGCAGTGCAGCCGGCGGCCGTGGCACGCGCGTCGCAGAATCCGCTCGCCTGCAACGCAAGTGGGTCCGCAAGCAGATCGGTCTAACCATCGTTGCTGCCGGCGCTATGATCGTGCTCCTGCACGGTATGGTGCAGTTGACAGCCTGAGTGCTCGGTTGCCGTCTGCTCTGCGTTTCGTCATAGGACGATGCGACGATCGGAACTTGCTGCGCGAGTGGCAACCGAAAGAGGGCCTGACGTACGCGCGGTCCGAGGCTGAATCGGCGGGCATCGCGTTTTTGCACACCACTTCAATAGGGGAATCCAGATGGCAAAGAAGAACAGCGGCGCGACTGCCGCCGCCCAGATCAATATCGGCATTGCTGACAAGGATCGCAAGAAGATCGCTGAGGGCCTGTCGCGCCTGCTGGCCGATACCTACTCGCTCTATCTGAAGACGCATTACTTCCACTGGAACGTGACTGGCCCGATGTTCAACACGCTGCATCTGATGTTCGAGACGCAGTACAACGAACTGTGGAACGCCGTCGACCCGGTGGCCGAGCGTATCCGTGCACTGGGTTATCCGGCGCCGGGCTCGTATTCGGAGTTCGCCAAGCTGTCGTCGATTCCGGAATCGAAGGGCATTCCTGAGGCGATGGACATGGTGCGCGAGCTGGTGGCCGGCCACGAAGCCGTGACGCGCACCGCCCGCAGCCTGTTCCCGGACGTTGACAAGGCCGCCGACGAACCGACCGCCGATCTGCTGACGCAACGTATGGACACGCACGAAAAGACCGCGTGGATGCTGCGCTCGCTTCTGGCCTAAGACTGGCTTGACGGCCGTCCGCTACGTTTGCCGCAGGCGTTTCGACAGCAGCGAATGGCGCCCCTCCCGCGAGCCCGCAGTGTTGCGGGTGGGGTTGCATCAACCCCCCATGACCTAAACGAGAGAACCATGACGACTGAAGCTAAATGCCCGTTTTCCGGCAATGCTCCCGCTGCTTCCCACGCTTTCGGTAGCGGTACGTCCAACAAGGACTGGTGGCCCAATCAGCTGCGCGTGGATTTGCTGAACCAGCATTCCGAGAAGTCTGATCCGCTCGGAGCGAAGTTCGACTACCGCGAGTCATTCAAGTCGATCGACTACGACGCGCTCAAGGCCGACCTGCGCCGCCTGATGACGGATTCGCAAGACTGGTGGCCGGCAGATTTCGGCCACTATGGCCCGCAGTTCATCCGCATGGCCTGGCATGCTGCCGGCACGTACCGCACGGGCGATGGCCGTGGCGGCGCAGGCCGTGGCCAGCAGCGTTTCGCGCCGCTCAACTCGTGGCCCGACAACGTCAACATCGACAAATCGCGTCGCTTGCTGTGGCCGATCAAGCAGAAGTACGGCCAGGCGATCTCGTGGGCCGACCTGCTGATCCTGACCGGCAACGTGGCACTCGAAACCATGGGCTTCCGCACCTTCGGCTTTGCTGCTGGCCGTGAAGACACCTGGGAACCGGACAACGATGTCTACTGGGGCAATGAGAGCACCTGGCTGGCAGCGACCCGCTATTCGGGCGACCGCAACCTCGCCAACCCGCTCGCCGCCGTGCAGATGGGCCTGATCTACGTGAATCCGGAAGGTCCGGAGCATGCTCACGGCGATCCGCTTGCGGCTGCGAAAGACATCCGTGAAACCTTCGCCCGCATGGCGATGGATGATGAAGAGACCGTCGCGCTGATTGCCGGCGGCCACACCTTCGGCAAGACGCACGGTGCAGGCCCGGCAAGCCACGTTGGCCCCGACCCGGAGGGCTCGCCGCTTGAGGCGCAGGGCCTCGGCTGGGCCAGCAGCTACCAGTCCGGCCACGGTGGCGACGCGATTGGCAGCGGTTTGGAAGTCACCTGGACGCAAACACCCGCGCAATGGAGCAACTACTTCTTCGAGAACCTGTTCAAGTACGAATGGGTGCAGGAGAAGAGCCCGGCCGGCGCGCTGCAGTGGGTGGCCAAGGATGCCGAAGCGGTCATTCCAGGCCCGGCACCCGATTCACCCAAGCGCCGCCCGACCATGCTGACGACCGATCTGTCGCTGCGTTTCGACCCGGCGTACGAGAAGATCTCGCGCCGCTTCCTCGACAACCCGCAGGCGTTTGCAGAAGCGTTCGCCCGCGCGTGGTTCAAGCTCACGCACCGCGACCTTGGCCCGAAGTCCCGCTATCTCGGTCCGGAAGTGCCGCGTGAAGACCTGATCTGGCAAGACCCGCTGCCGGCCGCAACGCACAAGCCGACGGCGGCTGATATTGCCGACCTGAAGGCGACGATTGCCGCCTCGGGCCTGTCGGCATCGGAACTTGTCGCAGTGGCCTGGGCTTCTGCCTCGACCTTCCGTGGTTCGGACAAGCGCGGTGGTGCCAATGGCGCGCGCATCCGTCTGGCGCCGCAGAACGACTGGGCGGTCAATCAGCCGGTTGCCGGTACGCTGGCCAAGCTCGAAGCGATCCAGCAGGCCTCGGGCAAGGCTTCGCTAGCGGACGTGATCGTGCTGGCCGGCAGCGTGGGTATCGAACTGGCCGCCAAGGCAGCCGGCACGACGCTCACCGTGCCGTTCACGCCGGGCCGCGTCGATGCCACGCCTGAGCAGACCGATCCCGTCGCGATGGCGGTGCTCGAACCCGTTGCGGATGGCTTCCGCAACTATCAGAAGGCGGCGTACGCAATGCCAGCGGAAGTCCTGCTGCTCGACAAGGCGCAACTGCTGACGCTGACCGCGCCCGAGCTTACCGTGCTGATCGGTGGTCTGCGCGCCATCAACATCAACGCAGATGGCAGCCAGCATGGCGTGTTCACCGCCACGCCGGGCGCGTTGACCAACGACTTCTTCGTCAACCTGCTCGACATGGGCACCGAATGGAAGGCCGCCGGCGACATCTACGAGGGCTACGACCGCAAGACGGGGCAGCTTAAATGGACCGGCACGCGCGTCGATCTGGTGTTTGGCTCGAATTCGATCCTGCGCGCGCTGGCCGAGGTGTTTGGCAGCGCCGACGGCAAGGAACGCTTCATCAGTGAGTTCGTGGCGGCGTGGGTCAAGGTGATGAATCTGGACCGTTTCGATCTGGCCTGAGCCTGAACCCTTAAGCCCAAGGTATCGGGACTAAAATGGCGCCTTGCCTCGTGCAGGCGCCATTTTTCTCTGGTGATTCCCCATGCAATCGTCCGCTGCCCAACCCAGCCGCCTCATGCTCTACGCGCGCCTGATGCGCATGGATAAACCGATCGGCACGCTGCTGTTGCTGTGGCCAACGCTGTGGGCGCTGTGGATGGCCGCCGACGGGCATCCGCCGCTGTCGCTGGTGGTGATCTTCACGGTCGGCACGTTCCTGATGCGCTCGGCCGGCTGCGCCGTCAATGACTGGGCGGACCGCGATTTCGACAAGCACGTCAAACGCACCAGGGAAAGGCCGCTCACCGCCGGACTGATCGCCCCATGGGAAGCCCTGGCCGTGGCGGCGGCGCTGTCGCTCGTCGCCTTTGCGCTGATCCTGCCGCTCAATGCGCTGACCAAGTGGATGTCGGTGGCGGCCATCGTGATTGCCGGCACGTATCCGTTCTTCAAGCGCTTCTTTGCGATTCCGCAGGCCTACCTGGGGATTGCGTTTGGGTTTGGGATTCCGATGGCGTACGCTGCGGTGCAGGATCAGGTGCCGGTGCTTGCGTGGCTGATGCTCGCCGGCAATGTGTGCTGGGCCATTGCCTACGACACTGCCTATGCGATGGTGGATCGTGATGACGATCTGCACATTGGCATCAAGACGTCGGCGATTACCTTCGGCCGCTATGACGTGGCGGCGATCATGCTCTGCTACGTTGTGTTCTTCGCAATCATGGCCTGGGCTGGCCATGTGATGGCGCTAGGCGTGGCGTATTGGATTGGGTTTGCTGCTGCCGTGGCGCTGGCGCTTTGGTATTACCCGATGCTGCAGACGCGGGACCGGATGAAGTGTTTTTTTGTTTTCCGGCACAACAACTGGCTGGGGGCTTGCTTGTTTGCTGGGGTGGCGGTTGGGTACTTGCTGCGCTAACACAACCCCCCCACCACAAGCCCAGTTCTAAAACCTCAATCCCGCCCAAACTCCTCGCCCATCTCCTTGCCGCGAGCGGCGGCGGCGTGCATCGCGCGCACGAAGGCCGTCTTGATGCCTGCGCCCTCCATCGACGTGAGCGCCGCGTAGGTCGTGCCGCCCTTGGAAGTCACGCGCTCGCGCAACACCTCCACCGGCTCGCTCGACTGACCGGCCAGCGTGGCCGCGCCGATAAACGTCTCCACCGCCAGCGTGCGCCCGTCTTCGGCGCTCAGGCCCAGTTCGCGCGCCGCCTGCTGCATCGCCTCGATGAAATAGAACACGTAAGCCGGGCCGCTGCCGGAGATCGCGGTGACCGCATCAATTTGCGCCTCGCTCGGTACCCACAGGCTCTTGCCAACGGCGTTGGCAATCGCGCTGGCCGTCGCGCGGTCGGCTTCGGACAGACCCGCGTTGGCCGCCAGCCCCGTCATGCCGAGGCCCGACAGCGCAGGTGTATTCGGCATCGCGCGGACAACACGCGCGTGGTCATTCAGCCAGCGCGACAGATCCTGAATACGAATACCCGCCGCCACCGACAGCACCAGGCTGTCACCCAGATGCGGTGCCAGTTGCGCACACACCTCACGCATCTGCTGCGGCTTCACGGCCAGGACGATCACGTCGCGGTCGGCCAGCTCGGCCCCCGGGGCAGCAGCAGTGCGGGCACCCCAGGTTTGTTCGGCGCGGCTGCGGGCCGGCTCGGTCGGGTCTACCACCACGATGTTGGCGCCGTGTGCGCCCTTGGCAATCAGGCCGCCGATGAGGGCCGCCGCCATGTTGCCGCCGCCGATGAAGCCGAGTTTCAGAGTGTCGAGCATGAGAGTGATCGTGTGAGGGAAAACAGGAATTCAGGCGTTTGCATAATGCCGTGCGCCGAAGATGGCACTGCCGACGCGCACGATGGTGGCGCCCTCGGCAACCGCATCTTCCAGATCGGCGGACATGCCCATCGATAGGGTATCGAGCGAGATACCGGCCTCGCGCAGCCGATCCGCCAGTACGCGCAGATCCGCAAAAGGGTGGCGCTGGGCGGCGGGATTGTCGCTGGGCTCAGGCACAGCCATCAGGCCGCGCAATTGCAGGCGGGGCAGGGCCGCCACAGCGCGCGCTACGGCCAGCACGTCGTCAAAATCGGGTGACAAGCCATGTTTGCTGGCCTGGCGGCTAACGTTGATTTCCAGACAGACCTGCAAGGGTGGAAGGCGGTCGGGGCGCTGGGCCGAGAGGCGTTCGGCAATCTTGAGCCGGTCGACGCTGTGCACCCAATCGAACTGCTCGGCCACGGCGCGCGTTTTGTTGCTTTGCAGCGGGCCGATGAAGTGCCAGTGGATTGGGTCAGCGCCCGTGCGGAGGTCAGCCAGCGCGTCGATCTTGGCGATGCCTTCCTGTACGTAGTTTTCGCCGAAGAGACGTTGGCCGGCGGCATGCGCGGCGCGTACGGCATCGGCGTCGAACGTCTTGGAAACGGCCAGCAATGTGACACCCGCAGCATCGCGCGAAGCCAGTGTGCAGGCCGTTGTGATCCGTTGACGCACGGCTTGCAAGTTGGCGGCGATTACAGACATAATCCGGCGACGTTTGTTACAAATAAACAAGGTTCCGGCACGTAAATCAACGGCTCGGAGCGCGTCTGGCGGCGCCATTGCGACGCCCGGGCGACATAAAAAAGTCGGGGGTCATTATAAGATGGACATCGCGCAGCTTCTGGCGTTTTCCGCCAAGAACAAGGCGTCGGACTTGCACCTGTCGGCTGGATTGCCGCCGATGATCCGGATCCACGGCGATATGCGCCGGATCAACGTGCCACCGCTCACGCACCAAGACGTGCACTCCATGGTGTACGACATCATGAGCGACGGGCAACGCAAGGTCTACGAAGAAAACCTGGAAGTTGACTTCTCGTTTGAGATCCCGGGCCTCTCGCGCTTTCGGGTCAACGCTTTCAACCAGAACCGCGGTGCTTCGGCCGTATTCCGGACGATTCCGTCCAAGGTGCTGTCGTTGGACGATCTGAAGGCCCCCGCCGTGTTTGCCGATCTGTCCATGAAGCCGCGCGGCCTGGTGCTCGTCACCGGCCCGACCGGTTCGGGCAAGTCGACCACGCTGGCGGCGATGGTCAACCACCGCAACGAAAACGACATGGGCCACATCCTCACGGTGGAGGACCCGATCGAATTCGTGCACGAATCCAAGAAGAGCCTGATCAACCAGCGCGAACTCGGGCCGCATACGCACTCGTTCGCCAACGCGTTGAAGTCTGCACTGCGCGAAGACCCGGACGTCGTCCTGGTTGGCGAATTGCGTGATCTGGAAACCATCCGTCTGGCGCTTACCGCGGCAGAAACCGGTCACTTGGTGTTCGGCACGCTGCACACCAGCTCGGCAGCCAAGACCATCGACCGGGTCGTCGACGTGTTCCCGTCGGACGAGAAGGAGATGGTCCGGACCATGCTTTCCGAATCGCTGGAGGCGGTGATCTCGCAGACGCTGCTCAAGACGCGCGACGGCTCGGGCCGGATTGCGGCGCACGAGATCATGATCGCCACGCCGGCCATTCGCCACTTGATCCGCGAGAACAAGATTTCGCAGATGTACTCGATGATGCAGACCAGCAGCGGCATGGGCATGCAGACGCTCGACCAGTGCCTGTCTGATCTCATCAAGCGCTCGGCGATCAACTACGCAGACGCACGCGCCATCGCCAAGAACCCGGACGCGTTCGCTAACTGATACGCTGACTGATCGTCAGCGCGAAATCCATTTCCTTCCAGGAGGGGCACGCCATGCTGGACCGCGAAGCCGCCACCAAATACATCCACGAACTCTTGCAGTTGATGGTGAACAGCCGTGGCTCGGACTTGTTTATCACGTCGGATTTTCCGCCCGCCATCAAGGTGGACGGCAAGATCACGCCGATCTCGCAGCAGCCATTGAACGCCGGGCAGGCGCTGGGTCTGGTCAAGGCGATCATGAACGAGAAGCAGCTGCGCGAGTACGAAGAAAGCTCCGAGTGCAACTTCGCCATCACAGCGCCGGGCGCGGGGCGCTTCCGGGTGTCGGCGTTCATACAGCAGGGTCGCGCCGGCATGGTGCTGCGGACCATCAACACGAAGATCCCGACGCTGGGCGAGCTGGACCTGCCGCCGCTGCTCAACGAGATCGTGATGAGCAAGCGTGGTCTGGTGATCGTGGTGGGCGCGACGGGCTCGGGTAAGTCGACCTCGCTGGCGGCTATGGTGGGCCATCGCAACGCGAATTCGTACGGTCACATCATCACCATTGAAGACCCGGTGGAATACGTGCACGCGCACCAGAACTGCGTGGTCACGCAGCGCGAAGTGGGCGTCGATACCGAGTCGTGGCATGTGGCCCTGAAAAACACGCTGCGTCAGGCGCCGGACGTGATCCTGATCGGCGAAATCCGGGATCGCGACACCATGGAATACGCCATCCAGTACGCGGAAACCGGCCACCTGTGCCTGGCCACGCTGCACGCCAACAGCTCGAACCAAGCGATCGACCGGATCATCAACTTCTTCCCGGAAGAGAAGCGCCAGCAGTTGCTGATCGACTTGTCGTTGAATCTGCGCGCGATGATTGCGCAGCGCCTGTTGCCGCGTAACGGCAAGAAGGGCCGCGTGCCGGCGGTCGAGATCATGCTGGCCACCCCGCTGGTGCAAGACCTCATCTTCAAGGGCGAAGTGCACGAGCTGAAAGAGGTGATGAAGAAATCGCGCGAGCAGGGGATGATCTCGTTCGACCAGGCGCTGTTCGAACTGTACGAGGAAGGCAAGATCACGTACGAAGATGCGCTGCGCAATGCGGACTCGCTCAACGACTTGCGCCTGCAGATCAAACTACATAGCAAGCGCGGCGGTCAGACCGACTTGTCGGCCGGTACCGAGCACTTGAATGTGGTGTGATGTCGTCAAACGTCTACACCATTTGAGGTAATTTGGGGCGCATAACGTTTGCGTAGCGTTAGGCGTCACCCGGATTTCACGTTCTTTCCTTAATATTTGTTAAAGACTGCCGTATAAACGGCGGGGTGCCTCTGTCGGACGTCGTTCGACAGATGTGCGTCAAAACAATAAGCGCATCAGCAAATCCGGGTGGGTAAAAACGTGGCAAGCAAGCCGATACGCCTGCGCGCGCAAGCGGCGCGGGGCTTTACGCTGATTGAGTTGATGATCACGGTGGCGATCGTCGCCATCCTGGTGGCTATTGCGTATCCGAGCTACACGCGATATGTGGTTCGCAGCAACCGTTCAGCTGCACAGAGCTTCATTCTCGGTGTCGCCAATCAGCAAGAGCAGTACATGCTGGATGCTCGTCAGTACGCTACGTCGATGGCGTCGATGCCAGGATTGAGCGCTTCCGCCCCGGCTGCGGTGTCGAACAACTACAACGTTACGGTGACTGCCAGCAACGCCGCAGTCCCGCCGACCTATACCGTCACTGCCACGGCAACTGGCGCACAGCGCGCCAACGATGCGCAGTGCCTAGATCTGACAGTGGACCAGACGGGCACCAAGGGCATCAGCGGCCCCGGTCCGGTGACCAGTTGCTGGTGAGTGGCGATCATGGCATCTATCACCAGCACCAGCACCAGCACCATCGCGTTTCGCGCCGCAGCGCCGCGGAATTCCCGTCATGCAGGATTTACCCTGATCGAAGTGGTCACCACTGTGACGATCTTGGCCATTCTGCTGACGATCGCGACGCCGTACTTCCGCGATTTCGTACTGACGCAGCGAGCAAAGGCAGGTGCCTACGATCTGATCTCCTCGCTCCTCTACGCCCGTAGCGAGGCGCTCAAGCGCAACACCAACGTTGTCGTAACGCCGACCAACGGCGGATGGCAGAACGGCTGGTCGGTCACGGTCGGCACAACGGCTCTGGCTAAGCACGAAGCCGTGCCTGGCCTGACCGTGACCGCACCTGCAGGCAATCTTGTCTACACCAGCAGCGGCAGAGTCTCCGCTGCTGCGATCAGTTCTTTCAGCATCGCTGCCTCGGGCAGCAGCGCGACACCGACATGTGTGAAGGTTGAACTCAGCGGAATGCCAACCAGCCAAGCGGGGGCGTGCTGATGTCCGGGTCATCTCTTCGTTCCCGCCATCAGCGTGGCTTTGGCTTAATCGAGACGCTGATCACTCTGATTGTCTTGTTGGTGGCCATGCTGGGGTTAGTCGGCCTGCTGCTGGCGACGCAGCGCGCGGAGGCCGAGACCTACCAGCGGTCGCAAGCGCTGATTCTGCTGCAGGACATGGTTGATCGCATCAATGCCAACCGTACGGCAGCGGGCTGCTACGCGATTACAACTGACACGGTCAATGGCGCTCCCTATCTTGGTACGGGTGCAGGCGCCATACCGCCGTGCTCGCTGGGCACGCTGCAGGCTTACACGCTGGCAAATAGTGACCTTGCTGCCTGGAGCAACCTGCTCGCCGGCGCCGCTGAGGTCCGGGGGAGCAATGTTGGCGCCATGATCGGCGCGCGCGGCTGCGTCAGTTTCGATCAGACCTCGGGCGTGTATCTGGTGAGCGTTGCATGGCAGGGCAAGGCACCGACCAGCGCCCCCGTGTCCGGTCTTTCCTGCGGGAAATCGCTCTACGGGAATGAAGCCCAGCGGCGCGTGGTCAGCGCCACCCTGCAGATCGCAAACTTGAACTGACAACCGTGAAGATTTCCGTCAACTCGCGCTTGCAATTGTCCGCTCGCCGCCGCCAGGTGGGTATGACCCTGTTGGAGCTGATGATCTCCATCGCGATCGGGCTGTTCCTGGTGGCTGGCATCGGCGCGCTCATTGCCCAGCAGAGCCGTTCGCGCGCGGAGTTGGACAAGACAGGTCGCCAGATCGAAAACGGCCGCTATGCTTTCACGCTGCTGCAGGACGATATCGAGAATGCTGGCTACTACGGTCAGTACACGATGGTGATGCCCGTGCCGACCGCTTTGCCGGATCCATGCGCCAAGGACAAAGTCAGCATCGACGCAGCATTGGCACTCCCACTGCAAGGCTATGACAGCCCGTCCACCGTGCCAGCCCCACTGGCAAACTGCCTGGATGACGCGAACCATGTGCCTAACACTGACATCTTGGTGGTCAGGCGCCTGGAGACGGATGACCCACTCCCGCCGCTGGCCAGCGCTGTTGCGGCACAGGTCTACGTGCAGGCAACACCCAGCGCTAAGATTACCGACATCGGACCGGACCCGACTCCCGCCGCCCCCAGCAAGTACACGTTGGTGCAGAAGGACGGCGTCACACCGGCTGAATTGCGCCGATACGTTGAGCACATTTACTTTGTCAGCCCGTGCCATGTCTACGCCGTTGGTACGACGTGCACGGCAACCGCAGATGGTGGAAATCCGATTCCGACGCTCATGCGTCTGGAAATCACCGTGGGGCCGGGCGGGGTACCCCAGTTTGTCACGACGCCGCTGGTGGATGGCATCGAGAACATGCAACTCGACTACGGCGTCGATGCCATCGGCTCGGGTTCGCCTGCTGCACCGTTCATCACGGCCCCCGCACTTGCGGATTGGCCAAACGTGATGGCAGTGCGGATCAACCTGCTGGCACGCAATACCGCGAAATCGGCGGGCTATTCCGACAATAAAACATACAACATGGGTGCTGTTGGCTCGATTGGCCCGACTTCGGATGGGTACAAGCGTCACGTCTACACCGGGACAGTGCGTGTAATCAATCCCAGTAGCCGGAGAGAATGAAGATGAGGCGCAAAATCGCGCAAGCCAGACGGGCCCAAGCCGGCATGAGCCTGGTGGTCGGGTTGGTCATGCTGGTGGTTCTCACACTGCTGGTGGTTTCGGCCGTCCGTATGAGCTCGGCGGGGTTGCGTATCGCCGGCAATTACCAGGTGAAGAGCGAGGCAACGGCGGCTGCCCAACAGGCGATTGAGAAGGTTGTTGGCTCGGCGGCTAATTTCTATTCGCCCGTTGCGCAGAGTTTTGACATTGACATCAACAACGACGGCGTAGCGGATTACACCGTGCAGGTTGCGGCGCCGGCCTGTCTGCAGATGCTGTCTGCAGACGGTTATAGCTACGACTTTGCCGCTTCCGCGCCGCAGGACCTCTATTGGGATATCACCGCCGTTGCTACTGACAAGCGGGGCAGCGGTGTCACGGTCACGATGCACCAAGGTGTCAAGGTGCGCATGGATCCGACGGCCACGTGTCCTTAGCAGGTCACGCAACTCGTTAGTCAATTTTTCGCATCGCCGGGGGGGCGAGACATCATGTTCATGATCAGGCTACTTCGAACAGCTCTACTGGCTGCGCTTGCCATTATTCCGCTCGTCGCACACGCTGACGATACGGACATTTTTACAACGCAACCTACCGGTTCTTCTGCGGCGGCCCCGAACATCCTGTTCATCCTTGATAACACGGCAAACTGGTCAAAGGCCTCGCAGAAATGGTCCGGATCGCCTACGCAGGGCCAGGCTGAACTGCTGGCCATCCAGAACTTCGTCAAGGGGCTAAAGCAGCCAGCCAATGTCGGATTGATGATGCTCACCGTTACCGGCCACGATGGTGGCTACGTGCGCTACGGTATTCGGGACATGATGAATTCAACGAATAATTCTGCGCTGCAGAGCGTCGTTGGTGGCATCGACGTCAACTCGCCCTCTGAAAAGATCAACCAGGCATCGGGCGACTACGCTAACGCCTTGTATGAAACGTGGCTCTACCTGAACGGTGCGTCTGCCAGTTGGGCGGGCATGGATGGGAACGCCGACTATTCAGGTAATCCCAACTCTCCAACGACTTCTTCCGCAGGACTGTCCAGCGGCTTTGCTTATAAGGGATCGGCAACTGGCTCCGGCTATAACAATCCGCTAGGCGGCGGCTGTGGCAAGACGTTCATCATCTTCATTGGCAACAACCGGCAGGGGCAGTTACCGCCAGTACCCGCCGCGACTGACCCGGCGACGACGACGCTTGCGCAGTACAAGTATTCCACGGTGCCGGATGTTCAATCTGCGTGGGCTCGCTTCCTGAACCAACGGCCTGATCTCGGGCCGGGTACAGCCGCTGCCACTAACGGCTCGGTGGTCACCTATACCATTGACGCCTACAACGCTCAGAACAACCCCGCCTTCACGACCATGATGAAGAACATGGCGCTTAACGGCGGCGGCGAATACTTTCAGGCAGGCAGTGATAGCGCTTTGACATTGGCGCTGCAGACAATTCTGAACCGAATCCAGGCCGTGAATTCCGTCTTTGCTTCGGTCTCCCTGCCGGTATCGGTCAGTGTGCGCGGCACCTATCTGAATCAGGTCTATATGGGCATGTTTCGCCCGGATGCTTTTGCCAAGCCCAACTGGGTCGGCAACCTGAAGCAGTATCAACTCGGCGTCAACACCTCGACTACGCCCCCTACCGTGTTCCTTGCCGATGCAAACGGCGCTGGTGTCGAGAACAAGGTTACGGGTTTCGTCAATCCTGACGTCACGAGCTTCTGGACCCAGGCCTCGACGTTTTGGAATCTGCTCTACTACCCGCTCTCGCAAGGTGTCGGGGGCAGTTCCGACGCACCCGATGGCGACCTGGTTGAAAAGGGCGGCGCCGCACAATATCTGCGCAACAAATTTGCGACAGATCAGTCGGGGCGCAACGCCTATACCTGCACTGGAAGTTGTACTGGCGCGACTTCAACTACTAGCGGGTCTGCACTATCCGCTACGCTGTTTAGCACCGGTAACTCCACAATAACGGCCACATCGCTTGGTCTCGCTAGCGGCGCGAGCACGGAGCCCGTGATCAATTGGGTGCGTGGCGGCAATACCTTGGCCGACGATCCCCCCGTCGCAAACCCTAGCCAGCCGCCTGTCTACAACGTTCGCGGGTTCCTCCATGGCGACGTGCTGCATTCGCGCCCGGCCGTGATCAATTACAACCGGACCAGCTTTAACGGCGACGACGTGGTGGTGTACTACGGCGCCAACGACGGTATGCTGCATGCGATCAAGGGCGGTCAGACTACGGCCAACCAAGACGGCAATGAGTTGTGGACGTTCCTTCCCTCCGAGCATTTCTCGAAGTTCGCCCGCATGTACAACCATTCGCCGACGA
This sequence comes from uncultured Ralstonia sp., assembly GCA_963512445.1. Taxonomy (GTDB): domain Bacteria; phylum Pseudomonadota; class Gammaproteobacteria; order Burkholderiales; family Burkholderiaceae; genus Ralstonia. Next base: position 122,594 of record CAUPMS010000011.1, on the reverse strand, counting down.
TTTCATCGGCGAATCCCAAGCCGTATTTCGTCGATGGTTCACCGACCATCTATACCTATTCGACAAAGAACGACGGCACGATCGACTCCACGCGTGGCGACAAGGCCTATCTGTTCCTGACCATGCGCCGCGGCGGCCGGTTCATGTACGCGTTGGATGTAAGTGATCCCGCCACACCAAGGCTGCTTTGGAAACACAGCTCTACGGATTTTGGTGAGCTCGGCCAGACGTGGTCGGATTTGAGGGTCGCAAAAATACGTGCGTCGGCCAATCCAGTCTTGATTTTTGGGCTGGGCTATGACGACGTCGCAAATGATTCTGTCACGCAGGGGACGGCAACAATGGGACGCGGCGTGATGGTGCTGGATGCCGTTACCGGCAATGTCATCTGGCAGGCTGGTGCTGGCACATCGGTCGGCACGGGCATGACTTATGCCATTCCTGCCAACCTTGCAGTCATCGACTCCGACCACGACGGCTATGCCGACCGCATTTACGCCGCGGACACTGGCGCCAACATCTGGCGTATCAATATCAGCGATTCTTCGACAACAAACTGGACGGTGACCCTGCTGGCGTCGCTTGGCGGAAGTGGCGTGAATGCTCGCAAATTCCTGTTTGCGCCCGATGTTGTCCCCCCAACCTCCACCAACCCGTACGACACGTTGCTGATTGGTTCCGGCGACCGCGAGCACCCATTCGACACCAGCATCGTCAACCGCTTCTACATGATCAACGACAGCCATGCGCTGAATGCCGTGCGGTCGAGCCCGATTACCGAAGCGAACCTGTATGACGCCACTGCCGACCTCATCCAGGTCGGTACAGCGAGCCAGGTCAGTGCTGCTCAGACGCAATTGGCGGCATCGAGTGGGTGGTACATCACTCTCGGAACGGGCGAGAAGGTGGTCAGCGGCTCCACAACCTTGGCCGGCACCGTCATTTTCAGCACCAACACACCTCAGGCAGCCGTTGCGAACAAATGCACCGGCAACCTTGGTGAAGCCCGCATCTACCAACTGAACTACTTGAATGGCGCAGCCGTTTTCGATATCAACAAGAGCGGTAGCCTGACGATTGCGGATCGTTATCAGGTACGGGCCGGTGGAGGGTACCCACCCACGCCGGTGCCGGTGTCGGTCAAGATCGGCAACGACATCTACGACGTCGCCGTGAGCGGCACTCAAGTCATCGCCCCGGCGGGGCCGCGACTCGGTCGCCGCTACAGGACTTTCTGGCGTAGAGGCGTCGACTGATTCGGTCTGGAAGCGCGCTGTCGCCTGACGCTGGATAGGTGTCGGGCGCGGGTCGCCGTATATCCGCGGACCGCTACAATCTGCTTCAACGGCGACGCATTTCCACAGATATCCGGAGGTCAACCATGAGTGACGTCTACGCATTCGAGGCCGATTCGCTGACTGGCCAGCGCGTGCCGCTGTCGCAGTACAAGGGCAAGGTCCTGCTGATCGTGAACACGGCAAGCAAGTGCGGGTTCACGCCGCAGTACGCGGGGCTGGAGGCGGTGTACAAGCGGCTGAACGAGAAGGGGCTGGAGGTGCTCGGCTTTCCGTGCAACCAGTTCGGCAAGCAGGAGCCAGGCGGCGAAGACGAGATCGGCGCGTTCTGCGAGAAGAACTACGGTGTGTCGTTCCCGATGTTCGGCAAGATCGACGTGAACGGGTCGAACGCGCATCCGCTGTACAAGTGGCTGACTTCCGAGAAGCCCGGCGTGCTCGGCCTCGAGGCCGTCAAATGGAACTTCACCAAGTTCCTGCTGCGCCGCGACGGCACGGTCTACAAGCGCTATGCACCGATGACCAAGCCAGAAGACATCCTCGGTGATATTGAAGCGTTGCTGGCGGAGCCGGATCCGCTCTGACGCTAATCCGAAGACCCCCGCACCTTGCGCATGAAATCCGCCAGCGAGCGCTCGGCGGATTCGGCAAAGTGGCGTTCCAGGATATCGACCTCGACGCAGCGGTCGAGGCGGAAGGTGCGGTAGTCCTGGCGATGCTCGCACCACGCGGCCACTAGCCAGACTTGTCCCCAAAAGAACAGCCCGAGCGGCTGGATGCAGCGCTCGGTCAACTGGCCTTGCGCATCGCGGTAGGCCAGCCGCGCAACGGCGTGGCGGCCCAGCGCGGCATGCAACGTGTCGAACACCTGCTTGACCTCGCTGCCCATGCCGTAACCGGGCGCGAAGATGCGCGTGGTCTCGGCTTCCGTGCGGCGCTCGGCGGGCAGGGCGCCCATCAGCTTTTCCAGTGCCACTTCCACTGAATCCGCCATGGTGCCACCGCCCCACGCTTTGATCATCCGCGCGCCGGCCACCAGAGCCTCGACTTCATCGGCGGTAAACATGAGCGGCGCAATATCGAAGCCAGCGCGCATGCGGTAGCCGATGCCGGCCTCGCCTTCGATCGGCACGCCTGAGACGGAGAGATCGCGGATGTCGCGATACACCGTGCGCTCTGACACGCCCAGGCGGTCGGCCAGCATGGCCGCCGTGGTCAAACGGCGGCCTCGCAGGATCTGGGCAATCTGGAACAGGCGGTCGGCGCGGCGGGTCATGCGCGGCATTGTAGTGGGCTTCTTGCCGCGCGCAATCCGCACGATCTTTCTCCCTACGCGCCGAAGGGCGTCAGCTCGCGTTGCGGGTGGATATCGACCACATCGACCTGTTCGCCACGGCGCAGCATGCGCTTGCCCAGTCGCGGGAAATCGGCAATCTCGATGTTGAGATGCTCGCCGCCGCACAGGTAGAGCAAGTCTTCCTTGCCGCAGTTGCGCAAGTGGTGCGCGATTCCCGTGGGGAAGGCCATGAAATCGCCTGAGCGTACGGTAAACGTGCTGTCTGCGATCTCGGCCTGCGCCTCGCCCGAGAGGATGTAGATCCATTCCTCTTCGCGCTGGTGCGAGTGATAGACGAACGATTCCTTGCCCGGCGGCACGCGCGCGAAATTGATGCCGGTGCGCTTGAGCCCCAGCAGCCGGCCCATCATGGTGCCGTGGATTTCCGACAGGCTGTTCCAGGGGTGCGAAAACGACTGCGTGCGCGCAGCAATATCGGCGGCGCGCATGAGATACGGGGACTGACTCGGCATGGTGTTTTTCTCTGTCTCGGTAAGTCGGGCCGACGCCCGCGCGCCGGCCCGGGGGCATTACTGCTGTAGCAGGTACGCCTGCGTCTTGGCGTCCGGCTCGTGCAGGCCGACGCGGTTGCCTTCGGTATCGACGATGTGGGCGATGCGGCCCATGTGATCGGGCAGCGTCATCGGGCCGAACACGCATTGGCCGCCGCTGCCGTTCACACGCTCCAGCACCACGTCCAGGTTGGGCGCGTTCAGGTAGACCACGCTGCCCTTGTCCGACGGCGCAAAGCCTTCGCCCTTGACCAGCGCACCGTGAATCGTCGTCTCACCCGCCGGGAACACGCCCATGGTCAGGTCGCCCATGTCTTCCTGTTTGAGCTGCGTGTCGAAGACGTTCTCGTAAAACTTCACCGCGCGGGGGAAATCGTTGGCGGGGATTTCAAACCAGTTGATGACGCTTGCCATGGTGTTCGCTCCGATGCGTGGCGCAGGCGGTTGGGGGTGCCGTTGCCGGTTGAGGTGGAGCGATTCTGGCGGGGGGCTCCTGACAGCGTTCTGTCAGGAGCATTCAGGAGGGTTGCAGAAGGTGTTTAAGATTGCCCAGGCGGTGAATGTTGGGCGGAGAGAAGGGAAGCCTAATGCGGAATCCAGCCCGCCAGCAGCGGCACCAGCACCGCCGTCAGCACGCCGTTCAGGCCCATGCCGAGTGCTGAGAACGCGCCCGCTTCCGGATTGACCTGAAACGCGCGCGCCGTGCCAATGCCGTGCGCCGCAATGCCGGTCGCAAAGCCGCGCACGCTGTATTCGCGTACGCGCAGCAGGTTCAGCAGCCGCGTGGTGGTGGTCGCGCCGGCAATGCCGGTAATGAGCACCAGCACAGCCGTGATCGTCGGTGTGCCGCCGATTTTCTCTGAGATGCCCATGGCGATCGGGATCGTCACCGATTTCGGCGCCATCGAGCGCAGCGTTTCGGGCGATGCACCCAGCAGCCACGCGATACCCACGGCTGACACCACCGCCACGACCGATCCGGCGAGGAGTCCGGCCATGAGCGGCAGCGCGTGGCGGCGCAGCTTCGCCCATTGCTGGAACAGCGGCACCGCCAGCGCCACCGTGGCCGGGCCCAGCAGGAAATGCACGAACTGCGCGCCGTCGAAGTACGTCTTGTACGGCGTGCCAGTGACTGTCAGGAGTGTGCCCAGGATGACCACCGCAACCAGCAGCGGATTGACCATCGGGTTGAAGTGGCTGCGCTCATGAAGGCGCACGCCGATCAGGTAGGCGATGAGCGTGGCGGTCAGGCCCAGCAGCGGGCTGGCTGACAGGTAGACCCAGAGCTGGTGCAGGTTCGGAGCCATCGCGTTCATGGGGCAAGCTCCTCGTTGGGTTCGCCTTGGTCACCCATGCGGCGCATCAGCGCGCGCGTGACGAGCGCCCCTGCAGCAATCGACAACCACGTCGACACGACCGTCGCCACCACGATCGGCAGCCATTCCTGCCCGATGCGGTTCAGTTGTGTCATCACGCCCACACCGGCCGGCACGAACAGGATGGTCAGGTGCCGCAGCAGATCGTTGACGGTGCCCTGCATGACTTCAAGCACGCGGCCCTTGTCCACCAGCAGGTAGCTGAGCAGCAGCACCATGCCGATCACCGGGCCAGGCACCGGCAGGTGCAGGGAATACGTCAGCAGCTCTCCGATTGACTGGAACGTCAACAGGATTGCGAAGGTTTGCAGCATGGGGCCTCCGGGCGAAACGAAGCGCCCAGTATAGAACCCGGCTGCATTCGTTTCAGGCCAGCATGCGGTCGACCAGCTCGATCCAGTGTTCGACCGGCGTGTCCGTGCCGCTCTGCAGATGCGTCACGCAGCCGATGTTGGCGGTAACGATGCGCTCGGGCTGCGTAGCCTGCAGCTTGCTGAGCTTGTCGTCACGCAGGCGGTAAGCCAGCTCAGGTTGCAGCACCGAATACGTGCCCGCCGAGCCGCAGCACAGGTGGCTGTCGGCGCAGAGCTTGACGTCCACGCCCAGCGAGCCGAGCAGCGTTTCTACCGCGCCGCGAATCTGTTGGCCGTGCTGCAGCGTGCAGGGCGGGTGCCATGCCACGCGCGGGCGTTGTGCTTCGGGTTTGGCCTTCTGCAAAAGCTCGCTGGAGAAGGCGGGCAGCACTTCGCACAGGTCCCGCGTCATGGCGGACACACGCGCCGCGCGCTCGGCATAGGCCGGGTCGTCGCGCAGCAGGTGGCCGTATTCCTTGACCATCGCGCCGCAGCCCGAGGCCGTCATGACGATGGCCTCGGCACCGGCTTCGATGTGCGGCCACCACGCGTCGATGTTGGCGCGCATGTTGCCCAGGCCGCCCGCGTGGTCGTTCATGTGGTAGCGGATCGCGCCGCAGCAGCCGGCACGGTCTGCGCTGATGAGCTGCACGCCCAGCTTGTCGAGCACCCGTGCCGTGGCCGCATTGATGTTGGGCGACATGGCTGGCTGCACGCAGCCTTCGAGCAGCAGCATCTTGCGTGCATGCGTGGTGTTTGGCCGCATGCCGGCGTGCGGCTGTTTGGCAGGCACCTTGTTGCGCAGGACCGTCGGCAACATCGGCCGTACCGCCTGTCCGAGCTTGAGCGCGGAGCCGAACAGCGCAGGCCGTGTCAGCCCTTCGCGCAGCGCCCAGCGCACAGCGCGTTCGCCCAGCGGGCGCGATTCACCCTTGGCATCGAGCTGATCGTCGACGATCTTGCGGCCGATCTCCACCAGGCGCCCGTAGGTCACGCCGGACGGGCACGTCGATTCGCAGTTGCGGCAGGTCAGGCAGCGGTCCAGGTGCAGGCGCGTGGCCTGGCCGGCGGGCTGGCCTTCGAGCACCTGCTTCATCAGGTAGATGCGCCCGCGCGGGCCGTCCAGCTCGTCGCCGAGCAGTTGGTAGGTCGGGCAGGTGGCTGTGCAGAAACCGCAGTGCACGCACTTCTGCACGATGCTTTGGGCTTCTTCGCCGTCGGGGGTATTGTGCAGGAACGCCGCGAGCGTGATTTGCATGATGAGCGTGCTTTAGAAGTCGGCGTACAGGCGGCCCGGATTGAAGATGCCGTGCGGATCGAAGCTGTCCTTCAGGCGCTTGTGTACAGCCATCAACGGGGCGGCGACGGGCGTGAAGATGTCGCTGGCGCGGTCGCCGTTGCGGAACAGCGTGGCGTGGCCGCCGACCTTGCGGGCGGCATCGCGGATGATGTCGGCAGATGCGCTGTTGGGCGATTCGGCCGTGTCGATCCACCAGCGCTGGCCGCCACCCCATTCGACGAGTTGTTCGTCGGCGGATGCATGCCCCAGCGCCAATGGCGGCGTGGCCGGGGGCAGGGCGATGCGCCATAGCGGCAGGCTGCCTTGCACGGCGCGCGCGAAGAACGTGTGCGATTGCTCGCGCAGGCCGTGCCAGAGCGTGGCGGCTTCGGCATCGTCAACGCGCTCGCCACCGAGCTTGGTGATGGCTGCGCGCACGGCGGCATCCGCACCGCACAGGCGCACCCACAGCACACCATCGATCCATGCGGACGCGGCAATCGGCAGCGGCTGGCCGCCCCAGCGGTTGAGCGTGTCGATGGCCTCGGCTTGCGGCATGGCAAAACGCAGCGTTGCATCGCAGAACGGCATCGGCAGCACTTTGAGCGACACCTGCACGACCAGACCGAGTGTGCCGAGCGTACCGGCCATCAGACGCGATACGTCGTAGCCCGCCACGTTCTTCATCACCTGGCCGCCAAAGTTGAGCATGTCGCCACGGCCATCCATGACGACCGCGCCGAGCACGAAATCACGCAGCGCGCCCACCGATTGCCGGCGCGGGCCGGACAGGCCTGACGCAAACGCGCCGCCCACCGTTGCCTGCTTGCCGTCCACAGCAAAATGCGGTGGCTCGAATGCCAGCATTTGCCGGTGTTCGGCCAGTGCGGCTTCGATCTCGGCGAGTGGCGTGCCGCTGCGCGCGGTGATGACCAGTTCAGCAGGGTCGTAGTCGACGATGCCGGACCACTCACGTGTGTCGAGCACGGTGGCATTGCCGACCGGTGCGCGGCCGTAGAAATCCTTGGTGCCGCCGCCACGCAAGGTCAGGGGTGTGCGGCTGTCGGCAGCCTGCGCGATGGCATCGCGCAAGCGTGCGAGCGTGGGCGAAAGGGCGGTGTCTGGCGTGGTTGGCATGACGAACCTTCGGGTGCGCAGCTCACTGGCTGTTCGCGGTCTCTGTTGGGTGGGGCGGAAGCTTGGTGCCGCAGCGCTTGCAGAATGCGGCATCGGTGTCGTGGCCGTCAGTGGTGCAATGGGTGCACGCACGCGTGGCCGGAAGCGGCGCTGAGGCCGGAGCGGCCTGTCGCATGGTGTTCACCAGTTCCGCGCCAATGATGCCGGTGGGGAACGCGATGATGCTGTAGCCGAGCAGGATGGTGAGCGAGGTGATGAATTGCCCCAGCGGAGTCTTCGGCACCAGGTCACCAAAGCCCGTGGTGGTGAGGGTGACCACCGCCCAGTACATGCTGACCGGAATGCTGGTGAAGCCATGCTGCGGGCCTTCCACCACGTACATCACGGTGCCCAGGATGATCGTGATGATGAACACCGTGCCCAGGAACACAAAAATCTTGCGCCGCGCGTTGACGAGCGCGCGCAGCAACACCTGCGCTTCTTCAAAGTAGATCGTGAGCTTGAGCACCCGGAACACGCGCAGCAAACGCAGCAGGCGCACGTCGATCAGATACGCCATTTCCGGCGCGAACACCGCCAGCCACGTCGGCAGGATCGAGATGAAATCGATGATGCCGTAGAAGCTCAGCACGTAGCGCCACGGCTTGCGCACCACCAGAATGCGCATGACGTATTCGGCCGTGAACAGCAGCGTGGCCAGCCATTCGATGACGGTGAAGAGCGTGCCCGCGCGGTCGTGCATGCTCGGCAGGCTGTCTAGCATCACCACCAGCACGCTGGCGAGAATGGCGATCAACAGCGTCACGTCAAACTGCCGGCCTGCGCGTGTCTCGGCCTCGAAGATGATGACGTACCACCGGCGGCGCCAGCCGTCCTCTTCGGGCTTGCCGAGGTATTCACCCAGGCGCGCGTTGTGGGCGTGCCAGCGGTATCGGTCTGTGCGGGATGGGTTCCGGCTCATGGCTGGGCTCAGGGCTCAGAAACGCGGCAGGTCCGGGTGCGGCAGCAGACCGTTGCGCACGTGCAGCTTGCCGTATTCGGCACAACGCGCGAGCGTGGGAATGGCCTTGTCGGGGTTCAGCAAACGCACCGGATCAAAGGCCGCCTTCACGCGCAGAAAGGCGTCGCGCTCCTGGGCCGAGAACTGCACGCACATGGAGCTGAGCTTCTCCACACCCACGCCGTGTTCACCCGTCACCGTGCCGCCGAGTTCCACACAGGTCTCCAGGATGTCCGAGCCGAACAGCTCCGCGCGGTGCCATTCGTCCTGGTCTTCGCCGTTGAAGAGGATGAGCGGGTGCATGTTGCCGTCGCCCGCGTGGAAGACGTTGATGCAACGCAGCGCGTACTTCTGCTCCATCTCCTGGATGCGCCGCAGCAGCGTGCCGATGTGCTTGCGCGGGATGGTGCCGTCCATGCAGTAGTAGTCGGGCGAGATGCGCCCCGCTGCCGGGAAGGCATTCTTGCGGCCGCTCCAGAACTTCAGGCGTTCGGCCTCGCTTTGCGAAACCTGGATACGCGTGGCGCCCGAGGCGCGCAGCACCTCGCTCATGCGCGCGATCTCTTCGGCCACCTCTTCTGGCGTGCCGTCGGATTCGCACAGCAGGATGGCGGCGGCGTCCAGGTCGTAGCCGGCGCAGACGAATTCTTCAACCGCCGCCGTGGCGGGCTTGTCCATCATCTCCAGCCCGGCCGGGATGATGCCCGCGGCAATCACGTCGGCCACGGCGTTGCCACCGCTTTCCACATCATCGAAGCTCGCCATGATCACCTGCGCCAACTGCGGCTTGGGGATCAGGCGCACGGTCACTTCCGTCACCACGGCCAGCATGCCTTCGGAGCCGATCACGGTGGCCAGCAGGTCCAGGCCGGGCGCGTCGGGCGCCTCGCTGCCGAACTCGACTACCTCGCCGTCCATCATCACGGCGCGCACGCGCAGCACGTTGTGCACGGTCAAGCCGTACTTCAGGCAGTGCACACCGCCCGAGTTCTCGTTCACGTTGCCGCCAATCGTGCAGGCAATCTGCGACGACGGATCGGGCGCGTAGTACAGCCCGTGCGGGTTGGCCGCTTCGGAAATAGCGAGGTTGCGCACCCCCGGCTGCACGACGGCCGTGCGCGTGTAGGCGTCGACCTTGATGATGCGTTTGAACTTGGCCAGCGACAGCACCAGCCCGCCCGGCGTGGGCATCGCGCCGCCCGACAGGCTCGTTCCCGCGCCGCGCGGCACCACGGGCACACCCAAGCGGTGGCAAATGCGCAGGATCTCGACGACCTGCGCTTCGGTGTCCGGCAACACCACGGCCAGCGGCACCTGCCGGTAAGCGGCGAGGCCGTCGCACTCGTAGGGCGTGGTGTCTTCGCGCTCCCAAAGCAGGGCGTCGTCGGGAACGATCTGCGCCAGCGCGGCAGTCAGCTCGGCTTGCAAGGCAGACAGGTCGCGGGTGGTGGAGGGCAGCGGCGCATTCATGGGGTGTCTCTCATGGTTCTGCCCGACAGCGGTGGCCGGGGTGGGAGGCACTATAGCCCGGCCGCCGCGCCGCGCGGCGTGTTAAGGACTTTTGCTGCGATGAATTTGGCTCGCGCTAACGGGCAATCTGGTTCATCGCGGTGTCGCAAGGTCAAACGAACGCGTCAACTCAGCACAGGAGTCGCGAACAAAGCCCTCTCGGCGTACCTGTCTTGATGGTCAAGCGCCAAGTGGTAGTCGGCCTGATAGGGCTCCGCCGCTTAATCAGAATCTACCAATCCAGCCCAAGCAACCAATCCACAAAATGCTGCGCCTCGGGCTTCATCGGCGCCTGCTCGCGCTGGACGATGTAATACGCATGCGGCGAGGTCGATTCGATGTCCAGCAGCCGCACGATCTGCCCCGAGGCCAGCCAGTTGCGCGCCATCTCCTGCCGCACCAGCGCTACGCCCTGGTTTGACGCCACCGCTTCCAGCATCAGGCCGATGTCGTTGAAGAGCGAGCCGGTGGCGGGCTCCAGCGCATCGAGCCCCGCCGCCTCGAACCACGGGCGCCACGGCTCCAGCGGGCTGCGCAGGAGCGTGAGGTTCAGCAGTTGCGAGGCCTCGGTGATGGTGTTGCCGCTGATCTGCTCGAAGTAGCCGCGCCCGCACGCCGGGAAGACCGGCTCGTTGAGCAGCAGCGTCGTGTTCAGGTCCGGATAGCGGCCGGTGCCATAGCGGATTTCGACGTCGGTGTCCTCGGCCTTTACGTCGAGGAACGGGATGGCCAAGTGCAGCTCGACGTCGATGTGCGGGTACAGCGTGTTGAACTCGGGGATGCGCGGCACCAGATGTTGGCGCCCGAACGTGGGCGGAATCGCCACGCGCAGCCGTGCGCGCTGCTTGCTGAATTCGGGCCGCGCCAGTTCGTGCAGGCTTTTGAGCGCGTCTTGCACGCTGCGCAGATAGCGCGTGCCGGCGGCTGTCAGCCGCAGCGCAGTGCCGGTGCGCACGAACAGGTCTTCGCCCCACAGCTCTTCCAGATTCTTGATGCGGTGGGATACCGCGCTGGGCGTGACCGACAGTTCCTCGGCCGCGCGCGCGAAGCTCGCATGGCGCGCTCCCGCTTCGAAGGCAATCAGCAGATGCAGCGGAGGAACACGCTTGAAGACGGAGGACATGCGGATGGTCGCGGGTGGTTGAGCCGGTTACAGGTGGAAGATCTTGCCGGGGTTCAGGATGTGCTTCGGGTCCAGCGCCTGCTTGACACTGCGCATCAGGTCGATGGCATCGTTGCCATGCTCGGCCACGAGCGAGCCCATCTTGTGCAGCCCCACGCCGTGTTCACCGGTGCAGGTGCCGTCCATGGCAATCGCGCGCGCGACGATGCGCTGGTTGATGCGCTCGGCTTCTTCCCGTTCTTCCGGCTTGTCTGGGTCAATCAGCAGGCAGACGTGGAAGTTGCCATCGCCCACGTGCCCGACGATGGGGGCGGGCAGGTGCAGCGCGCTGGCGAGCAGATCCTGCTCGGTTTCCACCACGCACTCGGCCAGGCGCGAGATCGGCACGCACACGTCAGTGGTGACGGCGCGGCAGCCAGGCTTGAGTTGCAGGAAGGCGAAGAAGGCGTTGTGGCGCGCGTTCCAGAGGCGGCTGCGGTCTTCAGGTCGCGTGGCCCATTCGAAGCCTTGTCCCTTGTGTTCGGCGGCGATCTGCTGAACGGTCTCAGCCTGTTCCTGCACGCCGTGCTCCGAGCCGTGGAACTCGAAGAACAGCGTCGGCATTTCGGGCAGTGTCAGCTTGTCGTATTGGTTGATCGCGCGGATGGCCAGCGCGTCGACAAACTCCACGCGCGCGATCGGCACGCCCATCTGGATGGTGTCGATCACGGCGGACACCGCATCGCCCATGCTGGGGAAGGCGCACACGGCGGCGGACACCGCCTCCGGCTGCGGATACAGCTTCAGCGTGATCTCGGTGATGATGCCCAGCGTCCCCTCGCTGCCGATGAAGAGTCGCGTCAGGTCGTAGCCTGCCGACGATTTGCGTGCGCGGTTGGCCGTCTTGATGACGCGGCCGTCGGCGGTTACCACCGTCAGGTTCAGCACGTTCTCGCGCATGGTGCCGTAGCGCACGGCATTGGTGCCAGAGGCGCGCGTCGCGCACATGCCGCCAATGGATGCATCCGCACCCGGGTCGATCGGGAAGAACAGGCCCGTGTCGCGGATCTCGGTATTGAGCTGCTTGCGCGTGACGCCTGGCTCGACCGTCACCGTCAGGTCTTGCGGGTGGACAGACAGCACGTGGTTCATCTGCGAAAGGTCGAGGCTCACACCGCCGGCCACGGCCAGCAGATGGCCTTCGAGTGACGAGCCTGCACCATACGGGATCAGCGGAATTTCGTGTTCGAAGCAGAGCTTGGCAATGACGGCGACTTCCTCGGTGGTCTGCGCGAAGACGACGGCGTCGGGCAGCATCGGGTCGTAGGCGGATTCGTCGCGGCCATGGTGGGCGCGCACCGCGTCGGTGGTGGAGAGGCGATCGCCGAAACGGGCACGCAGCGCGTCGAGCATGGCCGGCGGAATCGGCTTGCGCACCAATCCGGAGTGGGGGAGCGGGTGGTTCATGGTGTCTCGCTATGTTGTGCGGCTCTCGGCGGGCCAATGGGTCATTCTAACGCCGGGGTGTCACGCTGCTTGCGATAATGGCGAATACCAACGCGCCAACACAGGAGACGCACCGTGGGCAATCGCCTATCCAAAATCGCCACCCGCACCGGCGACGACGGCACCACCGGCCTCGGTGATGGCAGTCGCACGGCCAAAGACAGCCTGCGCATCGCCGCCATTGGCGACGTCGACGAATTGAACTCGCACATCGGCGTGCTGCTCACGGAAACACTGCCCGACGGCGTGCGCGCGGCGCTCAAGGCGATCCAGCACGATTTGTTCGATCTGGGCGGCGAGCTGTGCATCCCGGGCTACACGATGGTCACGACCGCGCATGTGTTGCGGCTCGACCAATGGCTGGCCGATTACAACGCTGGTCTGCCGCGCCTGGCCGAATTCATCCTGCCGGGCGGCAGCCGCGCTGCGGCGCAGGCGCATATTTGTCGCACGGTCGCACGCCGGGCTGAACGCAGCATCGTTGCACTCGGCCGTGCAGAGACCATCGGCGAGGCGCCGCGCCAGTACGTCAATCGGCTGTCGGATCTGCTGTTCGTGCTGGCGCGTGTGCTGAATCGCGTGGATGGCGGCACGGATGTCCTTTGGAAACGCGACGAGCACAAGCCGACGTAATCGCACGCATCGCCGAAAAAAACGGCCCGGCGAGGTTGCGTCACCTCTGCACCGGGCCGTTTGCTTTGTAGCGCTGGATTTCAGTTCACGCTTGTCGGCGTGGTCGTGCTTTGTGCCACGGTAGCCAACCCTGCCAACTGCCCAGGCGTGGTGATGGTCAGCGCCTGCGACGGCGTGGGTGCCGGGAAACCGGCTTCAGCCAGTGCTTCCTTGATCGTGCGGTTGGTGTCGAAATACACCTGCCAGTAGTTGTCGTTGTGCGCGTATGGGCGCACGGCCAGCACCGGCCCGACCAGGTTGAACTCTAGGATCTCCACGTCGACCGCCGGATCGGCCAGCACGTTCGGGATGGCCGCAACCTTTTCCTTGAGCAGTGCCATGGCGGCACGGTGATCGGCGCTGCCGGCCAGTTGCGCCTTCAGCTCCACGCGGCGGAATGGGTTCGCGGTGTAGTTCTGGATCGTGTCCGCAAAGATCTTGCCGTTGCCGACGATGGTGACCACGTTGTCCGGCGTGTTGAGCGACGTGGCAAACAGGCCGATCTCCTTCACGGTGCCTGTGATGCCGCCGGCCGTCACGAAGTCACCCACCTTGAACGGCCGCAATACGATCAGGAACGCGCCCGCCGCAAAGTTCGAGAGCAGCCCGGACCACGCCATGCCGATGGCCACGCCAGCCGCGGCAATCAGCGCCGCGAACGTCGTCGTCTGAATGCCGAAGTACCCCAGGATGCCGATCACCAGCAGCACGTTCAACGTGACGGTAATGATCGAGCCCACATAGCGCAGCACGGTCGGATCGACCTTCTGCCGGCTCAACGAAGCTTCCACCATGCGTACCGCGAAATTGATCAGCCAGCGGCCAACCACCCAGAAAACGATGGCGCCGAGGATCTTCATGCCGACGTCCGTGGCGTACTGCGCCACGATCGCCTGGTACTTGCTTGCGGTATTGGCGGCGGTATCCGCCAGGTTCTCTGCTGCCATGGTTGCCTCCGGGGTGGGCAGGGGGAATCTCCCTACGATATGCCAAAGACAACGCACTTGTGTGACTTTGATAAGTTTTGATCACATTTGTTATACATTGCGCCGCCCTAACCGCAGGGGGAACGAAAAAGGACGCCCGCAGGCGTCCTCTCTCTTAGACCGCTAGCGCAGATCGGCTGCGCTTAGTTGCCGCTGCCCGGCACCAGACGGCGCTTGCGCACAGCCTCGGCCAGCGTCTCCAGCACCTTCAGCGAATCGTCCCAGCCGATGCAGGCGTCGGTCACGCTCTGGCCGTAGGCGAGGTCGGACACCGGCGTGCCCTGCACGTGGTCTTGGCGGCCGGCGTTGATGTGCGACTCCACCATCACGCCGACGATGCGGTTGTCGCCCGCAGCCATCTGGCGGCCGATGTCTTCGCACACCGGGATCTGGTTCTCGTGCTTCTTGCTGCTGTTGGCGTGCGAAGCGTCGATCATCAGGCGCGCGGCCAGCCCCGACTTGGAGATGGCGTCGCAGGCTTCCTGCACGCTGGCGGCGTCATAGTTGGGCGCCTTACCGCCGCGCAGGATGATGTGGCAATCCTCGTTGCCGGCCGTCGACACGATGGCCGAGTGGCCGCCCTTGGTGACCGACAGGAAGTGGTGCGGCTGCGATGCGGCCTTGATGGCGTCCACGGCGATCTTTACGTTGCCGTCGGTGCCGTTCTTGAAGCCGACCGGGCACGACAGGCCGGAAGCCAGTTCGCGGTGCACCTGCGATTCGGTGGTGCGGGCCCCGATCGCGCCCCAGCTCACCAAGTCAGCAATGTACTGCGGGCTGATCACGTCGAGGTATTCGGTGCCGGCGGGCAGGCCCAGCTCGTTGATGTTCATCAGCAGCTCGCGCGCGGTGCGCAGGCCGTCGTTGATCTTGAAGCTGCCGTCCATGTGCGGATCGTTGATCAGGCCCTTCCAGCCGACCGTGGTGCGCGGCTTCTCGAAGTACACGCGCATGACGACTTCCAGCTCGTTTTTGAAGCGCTCGCGCTGCTCGACCAGGCGGCGGGCGTAGTCCATCGCGGCCTTGGTGTCGTGGATGGAGCAGGGGCCGATGATGACGATCAGGCGGTCGTCCATGCCGTGCAGGATGCGGTGCATCGCGTTCCGGCTTTGGTAGATCAGGTCCGACACGGTGTCGCTGCACGGGAATTCGCGGATCAGATGCGACGGCGGCGTCAGCTCTTTCAGTTCGCGAATGCGCAAATCGTCGGTGTTCTTCGGCATGGAAAGCTCCGGGGATGTGTCTTGAGTTCTATTGGAAACGTCTACTGTGTTCGGATCATGTTTCGCGTCGATGCCGGGGTGAGGCAGGTGACTGGGCGAAAAAAAACCGCCAGGGTCGCTGGCGGTTTTCGGTATCTGCTGGGTGCTTTATTTTTGCTGCAAGCGCCCCTCTCCTTCCGCCAGCGGTGCGAGATGCCAAAAATAAAAGTAAAAAAACTTGGCGAAGGACATGGGAGAGAAACCTGGTGCCGCAACAAAAATTGTGAGGCGCGCGTGACTAAAACTACCGCGCCGCACCAATCGAACCGTCTTTATAACCCCTTTTTTTGAGTGCCGCAAGCGCGGATTTTCCGGGCCTGCAGCATCAAAACGACGGTTTCAGGGCAATCAGGCCGTGCCGCCCACCGTCATGTTCTCCATGCGCAGGGTCGGTTGGCCAACGCCCACCGGCACGCTCTGACCTTCCTTGCCGCACACGCCGATGCCCGAATCGAGGCGCATGTCGTTGCCGATCATGGTCACGTGCTTGAGCGATTCCGGGCCGCTGCCGACCAGCGTCGCACCCTTGACTGGCGCGGTGATCTTGCCGTCTTCGATCAGGTAGGCCTCGCTGGCCGAAAACACGAATTTGCCGTTGGTGATGTCGACTTGGCCGCCACCGAAGTTGACCGCGTACAGGCCCTTCTTCACGCTCGCGATGATCTCTTGCGGGTCTTTGTCACCGCCAAGCATGTAGGTGTTGGTCATGCGCGGCATCGGCAGGGCGGCGTAGCTCTCGCGGCGGGCGTTGCCGGTCACGGGCATTTTCATCAGGCGCGCGTTGAGCGTGTCCTGCATGTAGCCGGTGAGGATGCCGTCTTCGATGAGCGTGTTGCACTGTGTGGGGTTGCCCTCGTCATCAAGGTTGAGCGAGCCGCGGCGGTTGGCAAGCGTGCCGTCGTCCACCACGGTGACGCCCTTGGCCGCCACGCGCTCGCCCATGCGGCCGGAGAACGCCGACGAGCCCTTGCGGTTGAAGTCGCCCTCCAGCCCGTGGCCGATGGCCTCGTGCAGCAGCACGCCGGGCCAGCCGGGGCCAAGCACGACGGTCATCGTGCCCGCCGGTGCCGGCTTGGCTTCCAGGTTGACGAGTGCGGAGGAGACTGCCTCGTCCACGTATTCGCGCAGCAGGTCGTCGGTGAAGTAGCCATAGGCATAGCGGCCGCCGCCGCCGGAGCTGCCCACTTCGCGGCGCCCGTTCTGCTCGGCGATGACGGTGACGGAGATGCGCACGAGCGGGCGTACATCTGCGGCGATCACGCCGTCGCTGCGTGCCACCAGCATCACATCGTATTCACCGGCCAGGCCGGCCATGACCTGCACCACGCGCGGGTCTTTGGCGCGGGCGAGCTTTTCGATACGTTCGAGCAGGGCGACCTTTTCGGTCGCCGTCATCGAGTCGAGCGGGTCGTTCGGCGCATATAGCGAGTGGCTGCCTGGAGTGGTCGTCAGGCTGTTTGCTACCTTGACGCGGCCGGCGCCGGCTTTACCGATGGTGCGTGTGGCACCGGCGGCCTGCATCAGGGCGGGCAAGCTGATGTCGTCGGAATACGCAAACGCGGTGCGATCGCCCGAGACGGCGCGCACGCCCACGCCCTGGTCGATGCTGAAGCTGCCGGATTTGACGATGCCTTCTTCCAGGCTCCACGCCTCGCTGCGGGTGTATTGGAAGTAGAGGTCGGCGTAGTTCACGCGGTGCGTGAAGATATCGGCCAGCGCGCGCTGCAGGTGCGCTTCATCAAGGCCGTACGGATCGAGCAGCACGCGGCGCGCGATGGACAGGTTCTGGATGGCGATGTCGCCTGCGTTCATGATCAGTTCTCGCAAAGAAATTCGATTGGCTTACATCACGCGGTGCTTAAGCGCCGGTAAATCCTGGCGCACTTGTGCGATGCGGGCCGGGTCCATGTCTGCGATGGCAACGCCTTCGCCTTCGGGTACAGAGGCGATGATCTCGCCCCAAGGGTCGACCAGCATGGAGTGGCCCCATGTGCGGCGGCCGTTTTCGTGGCGCCCGCCCTGTGCGGCGGCGAGCACGTAACACTGGTTCTCGACCGCACGGGCGCGCAGCAGGATTTCCCAATGCGCGGCGCCCGTCACGTAGGTGAAGGCTGCCGGCATCAGAATCAAGTTCAGGTTGCCTTGCGATGACAGCGCCCGGTACAGCTCCGGAAAGCGCAGGTCGTAGCACACCGACATGCCCACGCGCCCACACGGCGCGTCGAAGGCCACCGGCGTGGCGCCGGGCTCGATGGTGCGGGCTTCGTCGTAGCGTTCTTCACCGCGTACGAAGTTGAACAGGTGGATTTTGTCGTAGCGCGCAACGCGCAGGCCAGCCGGGTTGAACGCGAGCGAGGTATTGCGCACGCGTTGCGCATCTTCACACCACATTGGCAGCGTGCCGCCAACGAGCCACAGCTTATGGCGGCGCGCGGCATCGGCCAGGAAGGATTGGATGGGGCCATCCTGGTCATCCTCGCGGATGGCGACTTTGTCGCTGTCCTTGCGGCCCATCATGCAGAAGTACTCGGGCAGCAACGCCAGTTGCGCGCCCTGGGCGGCGGCTTCGGCAAGCAGCGCGTCGGCGCGCGCCAGGTTGGCGTCCACGTCGATGGCCGTCACGGTCTGGATGGCGGCGACGCGGAAAGGTGCCTCGAAAGGCGCACCGGCAATAGACGTGGCAGACGTGAGAGTCGTGGCGGTCGTGGAAGTCATGGGGCCTATTTTGCCGAGGTTTGCGATTGGCTGCCCGAATTGCTGTTGGACGCGACTTTCTCGATCTTCGGATCGGCCCAGCTTCCGGTCACGTGGTATTGCGTGCTGAATGCCTTTGATAGCTGGTCGCCCAGCACTAACTGCGCGGCCAGCG
The DNA here is from genome assembly GCA_963512445.1 of uncultured Ralstonia sp. Lineage (GTDB taxonomy): Bacteria > Pseudomonadota > Gammaproteobacteria > Burkholderiales > Burkholderiaceae > Ralstonia. Next base: position 104,400 of record CAUPMS010000011.1, on the reverse strand, counting down.
TCCCCAGGCCGATAGCCGGGTTGATGAAGGCCGCTGCGAGCGAGGCCGACGTGGCATCCACCTTGGGCGTGACCTTCACGCGCAGGTCCTGCGTTTCATCGAGGATGTTGGCCGAGCCCTGCATCGCCACCTGAAACTGCGGCCCCTTGACGGCGAAATCGTCGGTGCGCGCGACACCGCTGGCGATGGTGCCGGTGGCGGCCACGCTCTCGAACGGCGTGCCGCGGCCCGTGGCGCTGCGCAGGTCGGTGGCGAAATGCAGCAGCCCTTGCAGGCTCAGCACGCCGGCCAGCTTGGCCAGGCCCGGATCGACGGGCAGGAACTGGCCGCGCTCCAGGTTCAGCGCCATGCGGCCGTTGAGTGTGGGGTAGTCGATCGACATGGGCGAGCCACGCCATACCACGCGGCCTTCGAGCTTGCCGCGGGCGCCGTCGATCACCTTGGCGAAGCCCATCTTCTGGAGCAGGTCACCGGTGTCGCGCAGGTCGAGGCTGAAGTCCAGCAGCGTGCGGCGCTCCGGATCCTCGCCGCCACCGCGCAGGCGGCGCGGGATGCGCCACGTGCCGTGCGCGGTGAGCGTTGCGGCGGGCTGCTCGATCTTGAGCGTCTCCAGCGTCCACACCGGCGCGCCATCGGTGATCTGGCTGCGCGCTTTGATCTCCAGCTTGCCGAGCGCCTTGCCGCGCAGATCGAACTTGTCGGCGATGAGGTCCAGCGACGGGATTTCCTGCGAGTTGCGTGCCAGCGATTCGGTCAGTGCGGTTTCTTCCTGCGCATCAGGAATGCTCATGCGCGACAGGCGCATCGTCAGTTCGCCGAAGGGCACGGCGGCGCTTTCCGCATGCCAGCGCGTGCTGCCCGCAATTTCGCGCGAATCGATGGTCGATTGCCAGTTGGGGCCGTCGCGCGTGGCATCGATGCGCACGGCGTTGAAATCGCGGCCCAGGATGCGCAGCGTCTGCGCGCGCGCACTCAGGTGATTGGGCAGATACGCGCTGTGGCTGTCGGAGCCGCTGGCGGCATTGGGCGCGTGTTCTGCGGCGATCTGGCTCGCGCTCTTGTCTGCCGTGGGCGCAGCAAACACGTGGCGCCACGCGTCGATATCCAATTGATCCAGCGTCAGGTTGGCCTGCACGCCTTCCTGCGGTTGTGGCACCGGCTGCCGCACGCCGATGCCGCCGCGCAGCACCTCGATACCGTTACCCGTGCTGCGTTGTTCGTAGCGTGCATTGACGATATTGCCGATCTGCAAAACCACTTCGTCCACGGCGTTGTCAGACGCCAGCGGCTGCATCTCGAAGCGCACCGGCAGCGGCTGCCCGGCGGCCTTGTTGAGCGGAGCAGGCAGGCGCACCGTCATCGGCGTGAGGTCGGATTGCACCTGAATGATCGGCCGATGCTGCTTGACGCTGATGGTGGCGTTGTATGGTGCGCTGCCGTCCAGCGCACGGGCGATGGCGGCGACAGGGCTGCCCTCCGGTGTGGTTTCGCGCAGGCCTTGCGCTGATGCGGTGCCAGCCACCTGAATGCGGATTGTGCCGTCGGGCGCAGTGCCGCCGGCGGGGCGGATTTCGCCACCGGCAAAGCGCGCGCGCAAATTGTCGAAGCCGATGCCCTTTTGCGTGAAGGTGAGCGCGCCTGTCACATCGGTGAGCGGCGGCGCTTGCGGAACGAGCGTGACGTCGTTACGCAGGAATGTGACGCTGCCCTGGGCGCGCGTCGAATGCATCTCATGCAATGGCAGGTCGAGCTTGAGCGCCAGCGTGGCGTTGCCCTGGGCGCGTGCGTCCTTGGTGAAGTGGCCGATCCACTGGCCGATGGGGCTGCTCTCAACGTACTGCAGGAAGTTCTGCGTGGCGCCGTCGCCGTGGCCATCGATGGTCAGCAGCGGATTATGGTCGCCCATGTCGGGCAGGCTGCCGCTGACGTCTTGCAGGTTCACGCCCATCACCTTGGCGCGTGCCACCTTGAAGGCCAGCGAGGCCCGATCGAAGATCACCGTGCCGTCGATGTTGGTGAAAGCCGGCCAATCGCCCGGGTGCGTGGGCACCTGGCCCGGCGGGTTGTGTGCTGTCTCAGCCGGTGCCGATTGGTACGTCACGTCCTGGATCGGCACTTCCACGCGGAAGGCGCCCTTGTGCGGCGGACGGAACGGGAAGTCGTGCAGGTCGCCCGCCAGCACGAAACCGACGTTGCTGGCCGTGCCGGCCTGCAACGCGCCGCTCAGGTAGTCGCGCAAATGCTGCCCGATCGACAGCGGCAGATAGCGCGGCACGCGCGGAACGTTGGCGCGATCCAGCGTGCCCTTCAGGTCAATGGTGCCCAGGTGGCTGGTGTTCGGCGCGTGGCGGTAGCTGCCCGTGATGCGCGCCGACAGGTCGTCGTTGGAGAACGCGAGGTTGTTGCTCGTGACGACCAGTTCCTGCTTGCGATACGTCCAGTTGAACGTGCCTTGGAGACGACCCAGCGGCACGCGCGCGTCGGCAAAGGTGCCGGGCAGCAACAGGGCGGTGTCGTTGGATTCGATCCGCAGCGTGCCCTTGTCGTCGGAGAAGACGGCGCTGCCGGAGATGTTCTCAACACCGGGCACGGCGGGCTCGGGGTGTTGGCCAGGTGGCACGGCGGGCAGCGCGCCGGGGCCGAACGACACTTGGCGCATCGTGGCGCGGCCGGTGAAGTGAACCGGCGCCGGCGCGGATGTTGCCGTTTGGGGCCGCCAGCGGGACACGTCGCGCTGCCAGTTGATGTCGAGATCGTCGATGCGGCCGGCGGGCTGCTTGGCACGCAGCGGCTCCAGCACGCCAGCGGGCAGCGGCAGTGCGGTGGCGATGTTGCGCAGGTCAGCCAGATCCAGCGTCGTAGCCTTGACTTGCAGGCTGCGCAGGGCGTCGCGCGCGTCGAGCGCCCAGCCCACGGTGACATTGCGCAAGCCGCGCGGTGTGCCCGCCGGGTTGGCCGGCGTTTGGATGCCGGGGCCCGCCAGTTCGGGCACCGAGGCTGGTTGCGCCGGCAGATTCAGCGGTTGCCAGAGCAGTGCGTCGACGCGCAGGGTGTGCTCGCCGCGCGCATTGCGCTGGTGCGTGGCCAGCGCCTGGAGGCTGCGCAGTTGCAGCGGGTCCAGATCCTTGCGGATCTGCAGATCGAGTTGCCGTCCCGTCAGTCGCGCCTGGCTGCGCGTGAACGCGCCATCGGCAAACTCCACCGAGCCGTCGGACGTGAGCGTGCCGCTCTTGGCGGCGGCCAGCACGGGCACATAGCGCTGCATGGCGGCCAACTGCAGCGTGTCGATCTGCCAGGAGGCCTGGCCGTGCCAGTGGCGCCAGTCGCCGGGGCGGGCCAGCAGGTCGTGGCGGAAATCGGCGTGCAGCTTGATGGGGCCGCTGAACAGCGAGGGCGATGTGCCGCTGGCCTCCAGCCGGTGGCGGGTCGGGCCGCTGCGCAACTGCACACGCACGTTGCCCAGTGCCACCTCGGGCAGTTTCTGTTGTTCGTCGAGCCAGCGGACGGCGCCTTGCTGGAAGTCGATGTTGCCCTGGGAGAGCAACTGGTCGAGGAAATCGCTGTCGCCACCGGTATCGGGGCCCAGCGGCATGCCAGCGACGAGCAGGGCGCCCTGCGCGTTGCGCCGTACCAGCACGTCGGCCTGGCTGGCGTGCAGTGCGGCAAAGGTGATCTGCATGCGCAGCAACGAGCGCCAGGACAGCCGCGCCTGCACGTCCTGTACCGCGAACGTGCGGCGGCCGGCGGTGTCGCGCGCGTCGATGCGCTGGGCGCGGAAGGCCGGGTGCCAGCCGTCCCAATAGGTTTCGAGCGAGCCGATGCCGACCGTGGCGTGCAGTGCGCTGGACGCCTCGCGTTCCATCCATTCGCGTGCCACGCTCACGCGCGGCCACAGGACAAAACGCACCGCGAGCATGCCGACAACGGCCAGGACGACCAGCGCCGCCGCCGTTTTCCAAAGCACGCGCCACAACTTGCGCCAGATCGGGGCGCGGAAAACGGCCCCGATGCCCGCACCGATCTTGCTGACGAGCCTCACCAACCAGGCCCAGACCGTACGCCGGCCCACCCCGCGTGTGGACAGGGTGCTGGCGTGTCCACCATCGGACTTCGGCGATTCTGGGGGCTGGGACGGGCGAGGCATGATGCGGATTATCCGATATTCAGGAGGCGGCGCCACATTTGGGGTCCGGGCGTCGTGCCTGTTGAGCGGCAAGCACGCCCGATGCCCGTGAAAGTTGGTGATCACTGATCGCCCTGCGCGTGTCAGCGTGCATTTCAGCGAGAATGGACGTTTCTGCCAATGCTCGATGGGTTCGCATGACCGATTCCGCCTTGTCCGCCCAGCCCTTTCTGCAAGCGCCGGCCCGCGCGCCGGGGGCACCTGCTGCTGCGCTGCCCTTTGCGCTTGCGTATTCCCGCTACCTCCTGCGCCAGGCGCAGGCGCGCGAAGGCTGGGCCGAGCGCGTGCAGACCGGTGCAGCCCGCCCGATTGATGCCGCGTGGCTGTCGGCGCGCTTTACCGAGCTGTTCGATACCAAAGCCGTGGAGCCCGAGGCCGCGCTCAAGCGGGCCTTGCGCCTGCTACGCAACGAGGTGTTCGGTGCGCTGGTTGAACGCGACTTGTCAGGCGCGGCGACGCTTGACGAGGTGACGGGCACGATGACCGACCTGGCCGAGTTTGCCGTGCGCGCCGCCATTTCCGTGATCGGCCAGGAGTTGGGTGCGCTGCATGGCCAGCCGATTGGGCAATCCTCCGGCGAGGTGCAGGAGCTGGTGGTGGTCGGCATGGGCAAACTGGGCGGGCGCGAGCTGAACGTCTCGTCCGACATCGACTTGATCTTCCTGTACGACGACGAGGGCGATACGCAGGGCGGCCCACGCACGCTGTCCAATCACGAGTACTTCACGAAGCTGGGCCGGCGCCTGATCAACGCGCTGGCCGATGTGACGGAGGACGGCTACGTCTTCCGCGTCGACATGCGTCTGCGCCCGAACGGCGATGCCGGGCCGCTTGCCTGCAGCCTGGGCATGCTGGAGGAATACTTCGTCGTGCAGGGCCGCGAGTGGGAGCGCTACGCCTGGATCAAGGGCCGCGTGATTACTGATCCGACCAGCCCGCATGCGGCGCGCGTGATCCAGCAGTTGGATCGCGTGACGGGGCCATTCGTGTTCCGGCGCTATCTCGATTACGGCGTGATCTCCGCCATTCGCGCGCTGCATGCGCAGATCCGCAACGAGGCGGCCAAGCGCAGCAACGGTGCGAATCGACAACACGGCGGGCAGCAAGGCGAGCAACGCGATGGCGAAGGCCACGTGCAGGCGCGCTCGCCCAACATCAAGCTCGGGCGAGGTGGCATCCGAGAGATCGAATTCGTCGCGCAGGTGTTCCAGCTCATTCGAGGCGGGCAGGATTTTGGGTTGCGCGTGCGGCCCACGCTGGAGGTGCTGCAGGCGGCGTCCGAACGTGGCCTGATCGACGCCGAAGCGGTAGCGCGCCTGACCGAGGCGTATCGCTTCCTGCGCCAGCTTGAACACCGCCTGCAGTACATCGAAGATGCGCAGACGCACAATCTGCCGGGCTCGCCGGAAGACCAGTTGCGTGTGGCGCGCATGATGGGCTTTGACGACTACGCCGCGCTGGTCGCCAAGCTCGAGGCGTATCAGGACGAAGTCGCACAGCACTTCGAACAGACCTTCTCCGACAAGCAGGACAGCCAGCCGCCGTGCGCGGCCGTCTGGCACGCCGATCTGCTTGATGACGAGCATACCGAGACTGCCCGCGCACAGCTCGCCGAACTCGGCTATGCCGACCCCGCCGGCGTGCTGGAGCGCCTGCGTGCGACGCGCAATTCGCCGCGCTATCGGGCACTGTCTGAGGTGAGCCGCCAGCGTTTCGACCTGCTGATCAACCGCGCGCTCGATCAGGCATCACGGCAGTCCGATGCCGATGTCACCATCGCGCGCTTTCTCGATTTCTTCGATGCGATCAGCCGGCGCTCGTCGTACCTGTCGCTGCTGAGCGAGTACCCGCAGGCAATGGAGCGTGTGGCCCACACGCTGCATGCCTCGCGCTGGGCGGCGGACTACCTCACGCGCCATCCGCAACTGCTCGATGAGCTGCTTGACGTGGAAGCGCTGTCGGCCGAGCCCGACTGGCCCGCCTTCAAGGCGCGTGTGCGAGACCGCCTGCAAGCAGCGTCCGACCATGTCGAGATGCAGATGGACATCCTGCGCCAGGAGCACCATGCGGAAACCTTCCGCATCCTGCTGCAAGATCTGCAGGGCATGCTGAGCGTCGAGCACATCAGCGACCGGCTTTCTGACTTGGCCGACGCCATGCTCGACCTGACGTTGGAAACCGTGTGGCAGCAGGTCGCCACGCGCCACCGCGAAGTGCCGCGCTTTGCCGTGGTTGCCTACGGGCGGCTGGGCGGCAAGGAGCTTGGCTACGCGTCGGACCTCGACATCATCTTCCTCTACGACGATGACGACGAGCGCGCGCCCGACGTGTACGCGTCGTTCGCGCGCAAGCTCATCACGTGGCTGACCAGCCACACCGCCGCCGGCATGCTGTTCGACGTGGATACGCGCCTGCGCCCGAACGGCGCGGCGGGCTTGATGGTCACGCACTTCGAGGCGTTCCGCCGCTACCAGATGCGCGAGGGTGACAACGCTGCGTGGGTGTGGGAGCACCAGGCGCTCACGCGTGCGCGCTTCTGCGCGGGCGATGCGGAAATCGGCGAGCGCTTCGAGGCGCTGCGCACCGCCGTGCTGCGCCAGGAACGCGAACCCGGCCCGCTGCGCGACGAAATTGTGGCGATGCGCGAGCGTGTGGCGGAAGGCCATGCGAACCCGACCGAGCTGTTTGATCTGAAGCACGATCGCGGGGGGATGGTCGATATCGAATTCACTGTGCAATTTCTGGTGCTGCTGCACAGCGCCGCGCATGCTGAACTCACTCGCAACAAGGGCAACATCGCGCTGCTGCACATGGCTGGCCAACTTGGGTTGATTGATGCAACGGCGGCCGGGCAAGTGGCCGATGCCTACCGGGATTTCCGCGCGCGCCAGCACAAGTTGCGGCTTGATGGGCAATCCGCCGCGCGTGTGCCGGTCGGCACCTGCGCGCACGAGGCCGCTCACGTGCGTGCGTTGTGGGCACAGGTGTTCGGGCCTGCGCAATGAAGGGGCATCGGCACGCACTGCATACGTGGGGCGCGTGCGCCGGTGTAACGGCACTGTCGGCAGCGTTTTCGTTTGTGCCGTGGTTGCATGCGGTCGGGCTGTATCAACGCGATGCGGTGCGCGCGGGGCAGTGGTGGCGCATCGTCACCGCCATGTGGGTACATCTGGACACGTGGCATTGGCTGGCGGATGCGATGGCGGCGGCGGGGCTGATCTTGCTGCTCGCGCGCGTGTTGTGGCCGCTGGTCATCATTGGCGCGCTGGTGGTGTGCGGGGTGCTGGTGCAGATCGCGCTGGTGAGTCAGCCTGCGGTGCAGTGGTATGGCGGGCTCTCCGGCGCGCTGCATGGGCTGGCGGCATGGGGTGGGTTGCGGCTGCTGCGGCCTTCCACGGACGATGCAGAGGATCGCTTCTCGCGCTGGATTGGCATTGCGCTGTGCGCGGGCGTGCTGGTGAAGGTGTGGCTGGAGCAATCGTGGTTGTCACCCATCGCCTATGACCCGCGCTGGGGGTTTGGCGTGGTGCGCATCGCCCATGCTTTTGGCGCCGCGAGCGGATTGCTGGTCTGGGTGCTGGGGGAATGGCGTGCCCAAGGCCGGAGGCAGGCGCAGGGTTGATCCGCTGATCAGCCGTATGCCGATGCAGTAAAAAACGGACACGCCGGTGGGTGCCAGCGTGTCCGTTTTGCGTTGACGCGGTTACGCTTTGCGGCGGCGGAAGGTGAGTGCGCCACTGGCGAGCAGCAGGCTCGCCAGCCACAGCGGGAGGGCGCCACCACCACCGCTTTGGTTCAGTGGGCCGGTGCCGCTGGTGCTGCCGCTGAAGGGCGGGGTGCCGGCGCCCGGGGCGGTGGTCGGCGGCGCCGTGGCGGTGACAGAAGTCGAAGCCGATGCCGTGCCGCCCAGGTTATTCGTCACCGTCACTGTGAAGCTGTAGGTGCCCGCTGCGCCAGGCGTGAACGTGGCGGTGTAGTTGCCGTTGCTGTCCGGGCTCGCGACCGTGGGGTTCACGCCCGGGCCGGCAGTCTGCGCCCACTGGACACCACCGCCGGACAGCGTATTGCCGAAGCCCGCGCCAACCACGGCCGTGAGCGTGACAGCGCTATTGGCCACAACGCTGCTGGCCGAACTCGACACGGTGACCGTCGGGGTGCCGACCGATAATGCAATGGCGGCCCCGGCGTCCAGCATGCCGGCCCCGCAGGCGCCAGGGTTCCGCGCGCAGAACGTACCGGCCGGGAAGGCACGCGCCGATTGGGTCAGGATCGCCTTGATGTCGTCCACGCTCAGGGTGGGCTTGTGAGACAGCAGCAGCGCTGCAACACCCGCCACATGCGGCGTGGCCATCGAGGTGCCCATTTCGTTCGCATACGTGGTGGTATCCGTGCGCGGCAGCATCGTGCCAGCATTCGACAGCGAGACGATCTTGTCACCGGTGCCTGTGATGACCTGACCCGTGCCACCGCCTGGCGCGCTGATCGTTGTGCCGGTACCGACGTTGGCGTAGAACGCGTTGTCGCCATCGATCGTGTGGGCTGTCACGGCAATCACGCCGTTGCAGTTGGCCGGCGAGCCAATGACCGGAGCACCGTCGTTGCCGGTTGCCACTACGATCGTGGCGCCCCGGCTACGGGCTGCAGTAATGACGGCCTGTTCCGCCGACGAGCACGCGCCCGCGCCACCCAGGCTCATATTCACTACCTGCGCCATCGGCGAATTCACGGTCAGAGCGGTGCCGCCTGCACCAGGTACGCCGCTGGCGCCGGTGACCCAGGCCAGAGCATCAATGATGTCCGACGTCGTTCCACCGCATTTGCCCAGCGCACGGGCCATCTGGATGGTCACATTGGGTGCAATGCCTGCGATGCCGACCGAGTTGTGCTGCGCGACGATCTGGCCGGTGACGAAGGTGCCGTGCCAGCTGCTGTTGCTGTGAGTCCCTGCGGTGCCGCAGTAGCTGGGGTAACGGGTTGTATCCGTCGATGTCACCCAGTCACCCGGGTCGGACGGGTTGGGGTCGCGGCCTGATGGCGAGTCCGTTGGGTCATTCTCGACAAAGCCCAGCGGCACCGTGTTGTGCGTGACTGGATCGGGCGTCGCGTTGTACGCGTCGTTGCTGATGAAGTCGTAACCCGGGCGGATGTTCGCGCCGACGAAGTCTTCGTGGTTAGCCAGCAGACCCGTATCGATGACGGCCACGTTGACAGAGCTGACGCCCTTGGTCGAATCCCACGCCGTCGTGATGCTGGCCCCACCAGCGGAGGCGGTGGCCGGGCCGTTGGCAACCACGGTGCTTGGCCACAGGCTCCATTGCTGAGCGAACTTCGGATCATTGGGCACGGCGGCCGGACGCATGATGCGGTCGGGCGAGACGTACTCGAACTGGCCGCTGGCTTCCATCCGCTGCGCGACGGTTTGTGCATCGGCCAGCGACATCCCATTGGGCAGGGTGACCACGTGCGCACCGCCTGACATGGCGCGCTTGTACATCACGGGCAGTTGCGCAGCCACCGACCAGCGTTGCACCGTCGCAACGTCCGCACGCGCAATCGGGGCGCCTGCCGCAACCGATTGCGTCTTCAGCCCGCTGCTTTTCTCTTTGACGATGAGTTGCGTCACCCATTGCAGTTGCGGCGCTGGCACCGCGGTTTTGTCCACCGCCAGCGCCGGCACAGCTTGATACGACACCAGCCCGAGCGCCACCAGCGCACGAGCCACACCCCCTGAGACCCCTGTCTTCATGCGAACCGCCCCGTTTGTTTTTGTCAGGAACTGCGAAATTTGTCAGGGCATTTTCCTGAAGGATTTCCACGCAGGGAGTGTTCGTTGGGTTTAGGTATAAACCCCAATATCGTCAGCCTGGGCAGATATAGCGACGGCAATCTCTTCCCGAAGACTGCGCGTACCTGCAGCGGTCAATAAAAAACCGCCTCGCGAGGAGGCGGTTTCGATGAAGCGAAGACCGGTATCAGCGCGAAAGCGGACGTCGCTTCCGGTTTGCAAATCCCGAGGCCAGCAGCAGGCCAGCCAGCCACAGTGGGAAGGCGCCACCGCCGCCACCGCTGCTGCTGGTGGTCGCCGTACCGGAGCCCGTCGTCGTGCCGGTACCCGAGCTCGCCGCCGCAGTGGCCGTCACGCTCACGGTATCGGAGGCCGTAGCGCCTGAGCTGTTCGTCAACGTCACGCTGAATGTGTAGACGCCTGCAACCCCCGGCTTGAACGTGGCCGTGCTGACGCCGTTGGCATCCGGCCCAGACGTCGTCAATGTGACGGGGGTTCCGGCGGTCTGGGCCCAGACGGAGCTGCTGGTCGTCTTGTTGTAGCCGGCGCCGCCCACGGAAGTCAGCGTGACGGCCGTGTTGGCGGTAACGCTCGACGCCGATGCCGCGGCGTGCACGGTCGGCGAGCCCTGAGCCTGCGTGATGGCGGCACCGGCATCCAGCGTGCCGGCCCCGCAAACGCCCGCGTGCGTCGCGCAGTACGTGCCCGCCACGAACGGGCGCGCCGATTGCTTGATGATTGCCGTGATGTTGTCTGGGGTGAGTGCAGGCTGAACTGACAGCATCAGCGCAGCGGTGGCAGCAACATGCGGTGTGGCCATCGACGTGCCGATGTCTCGGGCATAGGCGTCACCCGTGGGCGACGCCACCGGCGACGTCGTGCCGCTGTTGGACAGCGACACAATCTTGCTGCCGGAGCCAGCAATGACCATGCCGGATCCGCCGCCCGGCGCGCTGATGGTTGTTTGGGTGCCGACGTTGGCGTAGAACGCGTTGTCGCCTTCCAGCGAGTGGGCTGTTACGGCGATGGTGCCCGTGCAATTGGCGGGCGCATCCACGGGCCCAGCCTCGTTGCCGGTTGCCACCACAATCGTCACGCCCAGGGCGCGCGCCGCGGTGATGCGGGTTTGCTCCAGCGTCGAACAGCTTCCGGAGCCGCCCAGGCTCATGTTGATGACCTTGACCGGCGTCGGGTTGTTCGTGACACCGGGGACGCTGCCGCCAGACAGCCACGTCACTGCATCCATGATGTCGGACGTCGAGCCGCCACACTTGCCCAGTGCCCGTGCCATCTGCACGCGCACGCCAGGGGCAATGCCAGCGATGCCGATGCTGTTGTGTTGCGCCCCGATCTGGCCCGCGACGAACGTGCCGTGCCAGCTGCTATTGCTCGAGGTGCTGCCGCAGAATGCTGGATACGACGTAGCGTCGGTGCTGCTGACCCAATCGCCCGGGTCGGACGGGTCGGTATTCGTGAGCGTGTTGTTCGCGCCGTTGTTGACGAATCCGGACGGAATCGTATTGCCCGTTTTCGGATCGGGGCTGCCGGTCATCGCGCTGCTGCTGACGAAGTTGCGCCCGGTGCCGAAGTTCAGTCCGACAAAGTCGGCATGGTCTGCGCGAATGCCGGTGTCGACAATGCCGATGCCGATGCTGTTCACCCCGCTGGTTGTGTCCCAGGCGGCCGTCACGTTGGCACCGCCGGGAGCACTGGCGTTCGGCGGCATCAGGTTCCATTGCTGGCCGAACAGCGGATCGGTGGCCAGCGCCATCGGCCGCATGATGCGGTCCGGCGACACATATTCGAATTCGCCGCTGGCTTCCATGCGCTGGGCGACGGTTTGGGCGTCGTCGAAGGTCATGACCTTGGGCAGCGTCACCACATGCGCACCGCCCGACATGGGCCGTTTGTACGTCATCGGCAATTGCGCGGCGGCCGACCAGCGTTGCACAGTTGCCACGTCCGCAGTCGTGGCCGCGCCGTCAGCCGCAACCGATTGCGTCTTCAGGCCCGAGTTTTTCTCTTTCACTACCAACTGCGTCACCCATTGCAGCTGCGTATTGAACGTCGTGGACTTCTCCACCGCCAGTGCCGGCGCAACGTGATATGACACCAGCCCAAGCGCCACCAGCGCCTGCACTACACCCCCGGGAACCATCGTCTTCATTAGAGCAGTCCTATTTTTTTGCAAGGAATTGCAAAGCTTTGCGATTGCATTGTCCAAAAGGTTTGAGGCAGCGTGGCCTAGATCGAACTAGGTATAAACCCTAGTATCTGGCGATGAGCCGGGTGTGCGGGCGCGCCGCAAATGAAAACCGCCTCCACATGGGCGGCGGTGTCTTTCGAGCGCAGGTGGCGTCAGTGCGTCAAGGGCGTTTGCGTCGGCATGCGAGCCCCAGCGCCAGCAGCAACGCCGCACCGGCCAACGGGACGGCACCGCCGCCGCCGCCACTGCCGCTGTTGGTCGAGCCACTTGAGCTGCTTGTGCCATTGCCTGCGCCGGCCGGAGCCGTCGTCTGGGCATAGCCGACGGCGCCTGCGGTATCGAGTAGCCCCGCGCCGCAGATGCCGCTGTTGACCGCGCAGTACGTGCCGCTGGGGTGCGGCCGCGCGGTTTGCTTCAGGCCGGCCAGGACCTGGGCGTTCGACAATTGCGGCTGCACACTCAGCATCAGCGCGATGGTGCCGGCCACTTCCGGTGTCGAGAAGCTCGTACCCGCCACCGATTTGACGTTGGGGTTGCCCACCGTTTGCGTGCCGTCGTTGGAATCAGCTTGAATGACCGACGTGGTACCCGAACAACCGGTGCTGGTTGCCTTCGAGTTGGCGCAGCCACCGCCCGGCGCAGACAGCGCCACCTGCGGCCCCACATTCGCGTAGCTGGCATTCTCGCCGCTGTCGACATGCGCGGTGACGGCGATGACGCCCGTGCAATTGGCCGGCGCGTCGACGCTTTGCGCGGCTTCATTGCCGGCGGCAGCCACCACGATGGTGCCGCGGGTGGCCAACTGGTTCACCGCGTCCTGCTCTGCAGCCGAACATTGCCCCACGCTGCCCAGGCTCACGTTCACCACGCGTGCCGGGTTGGCATTGGCCGGCACCCCCGATACGGCAATGCCGCCGGCCCAGAGCATGCCGTCCACCGTGTCGGACAGCAGCGCGCCGCATTTGCCCGACACGCGCACCGGCACGACGTTCGTGTTCCAGCCCACGCCGGCGATGTCGAGCAGGTTATTCGTACTGGCCGCCAAGACGCTGCTGACCTCGGTGCCGTGCCAACTGCTATTGGCGACGTCGTTGCTGGTGCAGCCTGCAATGTTTTGCCATTGCGAGCTTGTTACGCCATCGCCCAGGTCATGCGCATCCGTGCCGCGGCCGAACGAGTTGCCCGCGCGCGCAGGGTCCGTGATGAAGTTGTAGCCCTGCAGGATCTTGCTCGACAGATCGGGGTGATCGGTGTAGCCGGTGTCGACCACCGCCACCACGATGCTGGTCGAGCCCTGCGTGATGCTCCACGCCGACGCCGCATTGATGCCGCCCGGCACCATCGTCGGCGAAGCCAGGTTGTTCTGTGTGGGGAACAGCGGATCGTTGGGAATCGTATTGGGCCGCAGGATGCGGTCCGGCACCACATAGGCCACGCGGGCATCCTGCGAGATCTTGTCGACAGTGGCCTGGATGCTGGCGGCATCGGTCAGGCCGGTTTGCATGAGCTGCGCATTCGTGGCCAGCGTGCGCTTGATCTGCAGCGTACTGCCTGCCGCTTGCGCCACCGACAGCAGCCGGTTGCTCGCCTCACTGGCCGAGAGCGTCTTGCGCGTGCCGCTCGTGTCGTCGCGCCATTTGATGATCAGGTCACCGGTGTATTGCGGCGGCGCGGCGGTGGTCGAAGCGGCGGCCGTGGCCACGTGGCCGCCGATCATCCAGGCGAGACATGCAACGCTGGCGCCTGCACGGAGCCAAGACTTCAACCGGAAGAGGGAGGGGGTCATCAGCGCGTGCTCCGTGGTGTCTCGTTGTAATGAGAAAACGCCGTCACGATGTGATCGTTGACAGACCGTTACACAAAACCAAAGGTAGCACGCGACCTGCCCGCCTGTGGTGGCGGCGAATAGCCGATGACGTTTGCGAGGAGAAAAGCCTGCCTGTGCGCCGTAGCCAAAGCAGAATGCGGGCCTGACGAGGGGGAGACGTAGCTGGAATCGGACGCGTGAGGGCGCCCGATCATTCACAGCGTGAAAGGGTGTTGCTGGCCGTTCAGTGCTGGATCTTCACCACACGATCCGGGTCGGCCGAGGCGATGCCTGGCGTGCTGCGCAACGCTGCCACCGCACCATCCAGCGTAGCCGACGCATCGCCCGAGCTGGCGCGCACCACCCAGAACCCACCCGACATCGGGCGCACCACGTTAAAGGCCAGACGCGGCGTTGCGCGTGCGCCTGCAGCATCGAGCACGCCTTGCACGGTGGCGGACGACGTGGTGGGCGCGCTCAGGCCGATGATGACGTCGCCCAGATTGTGCGCGGCCGACACGGAAGCGGGTGGCTGGGTGTTGGCAGAGGCAGGGTCCATGGCAGGCGGCTTGCCCGGGTCAATGGCGGGCACTGACTTGCACGCGGCCAGCAGGCACAGGCCGAGGGCCACCGCCAGTGCAGGCTTGGCGGACGACAGCAGGGATCGGGAGCGGGCAGCCGATTGGGGCATGCGAGGCATGCGGGCCATGAAGTTCTCCTTGGATGCGTTGAATGGTATTGGCAGAGCGCGCCGGAACCTTCGTGCCAGCGAGGGCAGCAATGGTTCCGGTATAGGCGATCACTGCGCCACGCGGCGGGATTTCCGCGTCGAGAATTCCGGTGCCGGTTGCGCGCGGCCTGCGGCGAGCATCTCGTCTGCATGGCGGCGCGTGGTGTCGGTGAGCGACGCGCCGCCCAGCATGCGGGCGATCTCGTCCACGCGGCCCGTAGCGTCCAACACCAGCAGGTCGGAGCGCGTGCTGCCGGCCACCGTCTGTTTGGCAACCTGGATGTGGTGATTGGCCAGCGCGGCCACTTGCGGCAGGTGGGTCACGCACAGCACCTGGCGGCGCATGCCCAGTTCACGCAGGCGCCGGCCCACGACGTCCGCCACCGCACCGCCGATACCGGAGTCCACCTCGTCGAAGATCAGCGTGGGGGTCGGGCTCGCTTCGCTGGCAATCACCGAGATGGCCAGGCTGATCCGCGCCAGTTCGCCACCCGACGCGACTTTCGCCAAGGGCCGCGGCGATACGCCTGCATGCCCAGCGACGAGGAATTCGACTTGCTCAAGGCCGGCGGCTCCGCCGTGTTCCAACGCGTGCAGCGCGATGTCGAAACGCCCGCCGGCCATCGACAGGCCCTGCATGGCGCCGGTCACGGCTTCGGCCAGTTCGCGCGCGGCCTTCGCGCGAGCGCGTGACAGCGATTGCGCGACCGTCATATAAGCGGCGTGGGTTTGCGCTTCCTGCGCCTGCAGTGCGTCAAGATCGGATGCGGCTTGCAGTGCGGCCAGTTGCGCCTGGCGTTCGGCCAGCTCGGAGGGCAGCGTTTCGGGGGCGACGCGGTACTTGCGCGCCATGGTGTGCAATGCCTGCATGCGCGCGTCGACTTCGGCCAGGCGGTCCGGGTCCAACTCCGCGCGATCGGCATAGCGTGCGAGCGTGTGCACGGCTTCCTGGATCTGCACCTCCGCCGGCTCCAGCGCGGCCAGCACGTCGGCCAGCGCGGGATCGATCTCAGCGAGTTCGCGCAGCGTGTGGAGCGTCGCGCCCAGTTGCGTGAGCACGGCGCCTTCCGATTCCGACAGGCCATCGAGCGCCGCACGCGTGCCTTCAATCAGGCTGGCGGCGTGCGACAGGCGGTGGTGCTCGGTCTGCACCTCTTCCCACTCGCCGGGCTGTGGGGCGAGCTTTTGCAATTCGTTGACCTGCCACTCGATACGCTCGCGTTCGAGCTGGGCTTCGCGCGATTGTTGCTCGGCGGCTTCGCGCAGGCGTACCACGGCATGCCACTCGCGATAGTGTTCGCCAACCACGCGCACGGCACCTTCCAGGCCGGCGTGGGCGTCGAGCAGGCTGCGCTGCGCATCCGTCTTCAGCAGCAATTGATGCGCATGCTGGCCATGGATGTCGACCAGTTGCTCGCCCACTTCACGCAGCTGCGCCAGCGTGACGGCCGCGCCGTTGATGAATGCCTTGCTGCGGCCGGCGGCATCGACGGTACGGCGCAGCAGGATCGCGCCCTCATCGTCGTGCAGTTCATGCGCTTCGAGCCATGCGGCCACGTGCGGATGCACGTCAAATTCAGCGGTGATGTCAGCGCGTGGCGCGCCTTCGCGCACGACGGCTGCATCGGCGCGCTCGCCCAGCGTGAGTGCGAGTGCATCGATCAGGATGGATTTGCCCGCGCCGGTCTCGCCCGTGAACACGGTAAAACCGTCGGCCAGATCGAGGTCCAGCGCGTGAACGATGACGAAATCGCGGATGGTGAGGCTGCGCAGCATGGGGAGTCGGAGCCGATTAAAGCCGGTTGTCTTCGGTCGGATACTCGTGCCAGTGCAGCTTCTTGCGCAGCGTGGCGTAGTAGTTGTAGCCGATCGGGTGCAGCAGTTGCACGGTGCGCTCGGAGCGGCGCACCACGATGCGGTCGCCCGGCAGCAAGGACGTGAGCGATTGCATGTCGAAGTTGACGCTCGCGTCGCGCCCGCTGGTGACCTGGATGACGACCTCCGCATCCTGCGGAATGACGATCGGCCGGTTTGACAGCGAATGCGGTGCGATGGGCACCAGCACCAGCCCCGAGAGCGCCGGATGCAGGATCGGCCCGCCGGCGGACAGCGCATACGCCGTCGAGCCCGTGGGCGTGGAGACGATCAAGCCGTCCGAACGCTGGTTGTACATGAAGAAGCCGTCGACCGACACGGCCAGTTCCACCATGCCCGAGGTGCCCGAGCGGTTGACCACCACGTCGTTGAAGGCCAGGGCGGAGAAGATGACCTCGTCGTCGCGCACGACCTGGGCCTGCAGCAGCGTGCGGGTTTCGGCTTCGTAGCGGCCTGACAACATGTCGGGCAGCACGGTGTGCACGTCGTCGAACGGGATGTCGGTCATGAAGCCGAGCCGCCCATGGTTGACGCCGATCACGGGCACGCTGGCGCCCGCGAGGTGGCGGCCAATGCCGAGCAGCGTGCCGTCGCCGCCGAGCACTACGGCCACATCGGCGTGGCGCGCCATCTCTTCGGGCGGCAGGGCAGGGTAATCCTGTACGCCGATATTGAGCGCTGTTTCGCGCTCGAACACGATGTCATGCCCGCGCGCGGCAATGCATGACGCCAACTCAATGAGCGGGCCGGCAATGTTGGCGGCCGAATACCGGCCGACCAGCGCAACGGTCTTGAAAGGCGAGGCAGACGAGGCGGCGGGAGCTTGCGAGGCCACGGCGGACGGGGGAATCGACATGCGCGCATTACACCATATCGATATGACCGTCGCCACGTCAGCGCGTGTTTAGTGAAGAAACGCCGACATCCCCCGTAGATTGGCGCCGATTTTGCGTAAAATTAGAAAATTATGGACAAGCGCGCCACCATCCTCCTCAAGACTCTGATCGAACGGTATATCGCCGAGGGCCAGCCCGTGGGCTCGCGCACCTTGTCGAAGTATTCGGGGCTCGATCTGTCGCCGGCCACCATCCGCAATGTGATGTCCGACCTGGAGGAGATGGGCTTCATCGCCAGCCCGCACACCTCAGCCGGGCGCGTGCCGACGCCGCGCGGCTACCGCCTCTTCGTCGATACGATGCTCACCGCCAGCCCGCTGGACGTGCTGAGCACGCACGACCGCATGGCGCAGCAGATGGTGGGCGCGATTGCCGAGCAGGTGCGCACGCAACTGGCGTCGCACGGGTCGGAATCGTCGCAGCGGGTGATTGCGGCGGCGGCGCAGACGCTGTCCAACCTTTCGCAGTTTGCCGGCATCGTGATGACGCCGCGCCGCACGCATGCGTTCCGGCAGATCGAATTCCTGCGGCTGTCGGAGTCGCGCATCCTGCTGATCGTCGTCACGCCCGAGGGCGATGTGCAGAACCGCATCATCCATACCGACACGCCGTACACGCCATCGCAGTTGGTGGAAGCGGCCAATTACATCAACGCGCATTACGGCGGCCAGACGTTCGATGCCGTGCGCGAAAGCCTGCGCGGTGAGTTGTCTGTGCTGCAGGCCGACATGACCGCGCTGATGCAGGCGGCCGTGGAGGCGGGCAGTAGTGCCGTTTCAGAAGAGGAACCGATGGTCATTTCCGGCGAGCGCAAGCTGCTGGAGGTGGAAGACCTGTCGTCTTCGATGGACAAGCTGCGTCGGCTCTTTGCCGTGTTCGAGCAGAAGACCGGCCTGCTGCAACTGCTCGACGTATCGAGCCGCGCCGAGGGCGTGCAGATCTTCATCGGCGGCGAAAGCAGCCTCGTGCCGCACGAAGACATGGCTGTCATCACCGCGCCGTACGAGGTGGACGGCAAGATCGTCGGCACGCTCGGCGTGATCGGGCCGATGCGCATGGCCTATGAGCGCGTGATCCCGATCGTGGACATCACGGCCAAGCTGCTCTCCAGCACGCTCAGCCAATACTGAGCGCCTGCCTCAGAAACTGCCCGTGAACTGATACCGCCCGCCCGGGTGCCACATGGTCGCCACCGAGGCGACCTGGCCTTGCGATAGCGTCTTCCTGCGCAGCATCAGGCACGGCTCGCGCACGTCCATGTGCAGCATCTCGGCGATCTCGCGCGGGGGCAGGCGTGCTTCGATACCGTAATCGACGCCCTGCAACGGGGCGGCGCGCATCAGGTAGGCGTTTGGCGTGGTCTGCGTGAAATCCTGTTCCATATAGTCAGGCGCCAGCGTTGCGTTCACCCAGCGGTCTTCCACCTGGATCGGCAGGTCGTTTTCGAAATGCACGATCAGCGAGTGGAATAGCGGATACCCCGTCGGCACCCCGAATGACGCAGCCAGCGCTTCATTGGCGCGTGCGCGTTCGAGCTTGTGCAGCTCGGCGCGGTGCAGATGGCCGCGCGCGGCAATTTCCTCGGCAATGTTGCGGATCGCCACCAGCGTCGCCTGGTACTTCTGCTGCGCGACGAACGTCCCAAGCCCCTGCACGCGCGTGAGGATCTGCTCGGCAGTCAACTCACGCAGCGCGCGGTTGACCGTCATGCGCGACACGCCAAAGGTCTGCGCGAGCGTGGTCTCTCCCGGAATCATCTCGCCGTCTTGCCACTCGCCGCTGCGGATGCGCGTGAGGATGTCTTCCTTGATGCGCTGGAAGGCGGGGGTGCTGGCGGACTGATCTTGTGACATGGAGGCGACTTTTAGTGCGGTTTGGCGACCGGTGTGATGTGCCGATGTGATGTACGGACTGCGGCCATCATCAGGGTTTGCTCTTAGCTTGTAAAGTTTTCTTGCCTAAGTTGTATATACAACATAAGATGATTGGCACACCCAAGGAGTTCGCAGGAGACCTCACATGAATGCCCCGACCGACGCCGCACACCTGACCAACGACCCGCGCTACGACGCCTCGCGCGAGATCCGCGCCCCGCGCGGGACGGAGCTGCACTGCAAGAGCTGGCTGACCGAAGCCGCCTACCGCATGCTGCAGAACAACCTCGATCCGGACGTGGCCGAGAACCCGAAGCACTTGGTTGTCTACGGTGGCATCGGCCGCGCGGCGCGCGACTGGGCGTGCTTCGACAAGATCCTGGAAACGCTGCGCGAGCTGAACGACGATGAATCGTTGCTGGTGCAATCCGGCAAGCCGGTGGGCGTGTTCAAGACGCACCCCGATGCGCCGCGCGTGTTGATTGCCAACTCCAACCTGGTGCCCAAGTGGGCGAACTGGGAACACTTCAACGAGCTGGACCGCAAGGGCCTGTTCATGTACGGCCAGATGACGGCTGGCAGCTGGATCTACATCGGCAGCCAGGGCATCGTGCAAGGCACGTACGAGACGTTTGCCGAAGCCGGCCGCCAACATTACGACGGCAATCTCGCCGGTCGCTGGATTCTGACCGCCGGCCTGGGCGGCATGGGGGGCGCACAGCCGCTGGCCGCCACGCTGGCCGGTGCCGTGTCGCTGAACATCGAATGCCAGCAATCGAGCATCGACTTCCGCCTGCGTACGCGTTACCTGGACAAGCAAGCCAAGGACATCGATGACGCATTCAACCTGATCCGCCACCATTGCGAGCGCGGCGAGGCCGTTTCCATCGGCCTGCTGGGCAATGCGGCGGAAATCTTGCCGGAGCTGGTCAAGCGTGCCCGCGCCGGCGGCCTGAAGCCGGATCTGGTGACCGACCAGACCTCGGCCCATGATCTGGTCAACGGCTACCTGCCGGTGGGCTGGACGGTCGAGCAATGGCGTGCTGCGCAACGCGATCCGTCGCAGCACGCCCGCCTGACCGAAGAGGCCGCCAAGTCGTGCGCCGTGCACGTACAGGCCATGCTGGACTTCCAATCGATGGGCATTCCGACTGTCGACTACGGCAACAACATCCGCCAGGTTGCGTTTGACCAGGGCGTGAAGAACGCTTTCGACTTCCCGGGCTTCGTGCCGGCCTATATCCGCCCACTGTTCTGCGAGGGCAAGGGCCCGTTCCGTTGGGTGGCGCTGTCGGGCGATCCGGAAGACATCTACAAGACCGACGCCAAGATCAAGGAACTGTTCCCGCACAACACGCACGTGCATCGCTGGCTCGACATGGCGCGTGATCGCATCGCCTTCCAGGGCTTGCCCGCGCGCATCTGCTGGCTGGGTCTGGGTGAGCGTCACCTGGCCGGTCTGGCCTTCAATGAGATGGTCAAGAACGGCGAGCTGAAGGCCCCGATCGTGATCGGCCGCGATCACCTCGACACCGGCTCCGTCGCCAGCCCCAACCGCGAAACCGAAGCCATGCGCGACGGCACCGATGCCGTGTCGGACTGGCCGCTGCTCAACGCGCTGCTCAACACCGCCGGCGGCGCGACGTGGGTGTCGCTGCACCACGGTGGCGGCGTCGGCATGGGCTATTCGCAGCACTCGGGCGTGGTGATCGTGGCTGATGGCACCGACGCGGCTGCCAAGCGCCTGGGCCGCGTGCTTGTCAACGATTCCGGCTCGGGCGTGATGCGCCATGCCGATGCCGGCTATGAGACCGCCGTCGCCTGCGCCAAGCGCAACGGTTTGAACCTGCCGATGATCGGCTAAGTTAAAGACATCGACCTAAAGTCATCGACATACGCAGATTTCCATGAACACCATGACCACGCCCTCCATCCTGACGCTGCAACCCGGCGCAATGACCTTTGCCGACCTGCGCCGCGTGTGGCTCGCACCCGCACCCGTCGCGCTGTCGGGTGACTGTGCCGCCGCTATTGAAGCTTCGGCCGCCACCGTGCAGGCCATCGTTGCCAAGGGCGATCCGGCCTACGGCATCAACACCGGGTTCGGCCTGCTGGCCAAAACGCAGATTCCCACGCACGAGCTGGAGCGCCTGCAACGCAACCTGATCCTGTCGCACGCCGTTGGTACCGGCGAAGACGTGAGCGACAGCGTTGCGCGCCTCGTGCTGCTGATGAAAGCGGCGAGCCTTGCACGCGGTTACTCGGGCGTGCGCCGTGTCGTGATCGACACGCTGCTGGCGCTGCTGAACGCGGGCATCGTGCCGTGCATTCCGTCCAAGGGTTCGGTGGGCGCGTCGGGCGACCTGGCACCGCTCGCGCACATGACGCTGGCCTTGCTGGGCGAGGGTGATGTACGCGTCAACGGTGTGCGCACCCCGGCGCGCGAAGCGCTGACTGCTGCCGGCATCGAGCCGATCGCACTGGCCGCCAAAGAAGGCTTGGCACTTATCAACGGCACGCAGGTGTCGACTGCGCTGGCACTGAACGGCCTGTTCCTGGCTGAGCGTCTGTTGCAAGCCGCCACCGTGGCCGGGGCGCTGTCAGTGGACGCCGCCAAGGGCAGCGATGCCCCGTTCGACCCACGCGTGCATGCCGTGCGCGGCCAGGCCGGGCAGATCGCCACCGCCGCCGTGTACCGCAACCTGCTGGCCGGCAGCGCCATCCGCAAGTCGCACCTCGTGGGCGACAAGCGCGTGCAAGACCCGTACAGCCTGCGCTGCCAGCCGCAAGTCATGGGCGCGTGCTTCGACCTGATCCGTCAGGCTGGCGCCACGCTGCTGACCGAGGCCAATGCCGTGACCGACAACCCGCTGGTCTACGCCGATGCCGGTGAGGTGATCTCCGGCGGCAACTTCCACGCTGAACCCGTTGCGTTTGCCGCTGACATGCTCGCGTTGGCGATTGCCGAAATCGGTGCGCTGTCCGAGCGCCGCATCGCGCTGCTGATCGATTCCACGCTGTCGGGCCTGCCGCCGTTCCTGGTCGAGCAACCGGGCCTGAACTCGGGCTTCATGATTGCGCACGTGACGGCCGCCGCGCTGGCATCGGAAAACAAGACGTTCGCCCACCCGGCCAGCGTTGACAGCCTGCCGACTTCCGCCAACCAGGAAGACCACGTCAGCATGGCGACCTTCGCGGGCCGCCGTCTGCAGGACATGGCGGACAACACCGCCACCATCGTCGGTATCGAAGCGCTGGCTGCCGCGCAGGGCATCGACTTTCACAAGCCGCTGGCCACGTCTGACACGCTGGCGACCGCGCACGGCTGCATCCGCTTGCGCGTGGCGTACTACGGTGAAGACCGCCTGTTTGCCCCCGACATCGAAGCCGCCCGCCGCCTCGTGCTCGACGGTGACTTGGCCGACTCGTGCCGCACGCACGTCGGCGAACTCTCACTCGGATGATCATGCTCGCCCACGCTGAACCGAACGTCTGGCAAGGCCGTGTCGATGCGGAAGAGGGCCCGCTGGGCCTGCGCTGGCACCAGACTGTCCACAGCATTGATGCATCGACGCCGCTGGCCAATTCCGTTGCGCTGGCCGGGTTTGCGTGCGACGCGGGTGTCGCGCGCAACCACGGGCGCACGGGCGCGCAGGCCGGCCCGAATGCCATCCGCAAGATGCTTGCGAACTTGCCGGCGCGCGCGGGCCGTGTGGTCGTCGATGCGGGCGACGTGACGTGCCACGGTGACGCTCTGGAAGACGCACAGGCGGAGCTGTCCGGTGTGCTGCATGGTCTGCTCGATCGCGGCGCATTTCCGATCGCGCTGGGCGGCGGGCATGAGATTGCGTGGGCGTCGTTCGGCGGTTTGGCGCGGCATCTGGCGGCCAAGCCCGAGCACACCTTGCAGGCGCCACGCATCGGCATCCTCAACCTCGATGCGCATTTTGATCTGCGCGCAGGCGAGCGTGGCAGCTCCGGCACGCCATTCCGCCAGATCGCTGAGGACTGTGCGCGACGTGGCTGGCCGTTCCACTACGCCTGCCTGGGCGTGAGCACCTACGCCAACACCGAAGCGCTGTTCGCCCGCGCCCGCCAGCTTGGCGTGCGCTGGATGCACGACGACGAGATGGACATCCAGCAGCTCGCCCACGTGCTGCAGGTGGTCGAGGTGTTCCTGAGCCAAGTCGACCACGTGTATTTGACGATGTGTCTGGACGTGCTGCCGGCCAGCACCGCCCCCGGCGTGAGCGCACCGTCCGCACGTGGCGTGTCGATGGACGTGATCGAGCCCATCGTCGATCGCGTGGTCAGCTCGGGCAAGCTGCGGCTGGCCGATGTGGCGGAACTCAACCCGTCGCTCGACATTGATCACCACACGGCACGCGTCGCGGCCCGCCTGGTTGCGCGGGTGGCTGATGGCATTGGCCTACAAGGGACCGCTCATGGCTGACGTGCATTGGGATGCGCTCTGGACCAACGTCCACCTCGCCACGCTGGCGGCCGATGCCGACGGTTACGGCGAGATCCGCGATGGCGCCATCGCAGTGAAGGATGGCCGTATCGCGTGGCTCGGTGCTCGTGCCGATCTACCTGTCAACGCCCATGTCATGCGCGAGCATGACGGCGGCGGCGCATGGCTCACGCCCGGTCTGATCGACTGCCACACACACCTGGTCTACGCCGGCAACCGTAGCAATGAATTCGAGGCGCGCCTGAATGGCGTGCCCTATGAAGAGATCGCGCGCGCGGGTGGCGGCATTCTCTCCACCGTGCGCGCCACGCGAGCGGCCAGCGAAGATGCACTGGCCGAAGCCAGCCTGCCGCGCTTGAACGCGTTGCGCGCCGAAGGCGTCACCACCGTCGAGATCAAATCCGGTTACGGCCTGAACCTGGAAACCGAGCGCCGCATGCTGCGCGTCGCACGCCGCTTCGGCCAGACATTGCCGGTGCGCGTGCGTACGACATTCCTGGGCGCGCACGCCGTGCCGCCCGAGTTCGCCGGCAGGGCGGAGGACTACATCGATTACCTCTGCGCACAGGTACTGCCCGCGCTGACAGAGGAAGGACTTGTCGATGCCGTCGACGCATTCTGCGAGACCATCGGCTTCACACCTGCGCAGACGGCGCGCATGTTCGACGCGGCACAGCGGCTCGGCCTGCCGGTCAAGCTGCACGCTGAGCAGCTTTCCGACCAGGGCGGGGCGGCGCTGGTGGCGCGTTACGGCGGCCTGTCTGCCGATCACCTCGAATGTTTGACCGACGCTGGCGTCGCTGCCATGGCCGAGGCCGGCACTGTGGCGGTGCTGCTGCCCGGCGCGTTCTACTGCCTGCGCGAAACCCGCCTGCCGCCGATGGCCGCCCTGCGTGCCGCCGGTGTGCCGATGGCGGTGTCGACCGACTGCAACCCGGGCACCTCGCCGCTCACCTCGTTGCTGCTGGCGATGAACATGGCGTGCACGCTGTTCCGCTTGACGCCGCTGGAAGCGCTGACCGGCGTTACGCGTCACGCTGCCGCCGCGCTGGGCCTGTCCGGCACCTGCGGCGTGCTCGCACCTGGCTGCGCGGCGGACTTCGCGCTCTGGCGCATCGACCGGCCCGCCGACCTGGCCTATGCGATGGGTCTCAACCCCTGCGCGGGTGTCGTCAAGGATGGGCGCGTGGTGGCGTAACGACGGGACCGCGATGTTTCTGTCGTGGCCCAGCCCAATGCTCTCTGGCGAAGCCATATCGACGAGGAAACCGAATGAAGTTGGATCGGTTTTCCAAGGCAATCACCTATCCGATTTCCCCAGAAATGCGTGCGCAACCGTTTGCCAGAAATGGGGCTGGCGGTGATTCGTCGTTGAATTGCCGAATTTTTAAGGCTTTAGGTTTTTACTTTGGCACTTGCGTTTTTTCGCATGAAAAGCAACGAGGCGCCCCCTACTTTGGTAGGGCGGGTGCAACCTGACAGGATTCACAATTATCTGATTGCTGTGGGTGCCATTGCCGAACCAAGTGTCTTGGGCTTTGCCGCGAACCTGCGTGGTTCCCCCGGACCGCTACCCCTGGTATGGCCTGGCGTCTATAAATTAAATTTCCCTGTTATCTGTATTTAAAATATCCAAACAAAAAACACGAGGGCACCATTAAATAAAAGAAACACCTGTCAGCCTGTAATTCCTGCGTTCTCGATCGCGCTGGAATCAAAAAAATCCACGCGCTAGACAACCACCCAATTGGAGGGGTGGACTGATTGGATTATTTCTTCGAGTATTTGCGCGTCGCCGCGCGAGGGGTGTGTGTGGCGATAGCCAAATGAACACGAAGAACGTATAGAAACGACAGGGGGTTTGGGTAATGAGCAGAGCCATATTGAATCGCCGTGCCATGCGCGCGGGTTATGTGGGTACCGTCAGTGCGCTGTCATTGGCGGCAGCCATGATGGTCGCGGGGTGTGGTGGTGGTTCAGACGCATCTTCAAACGGCGGCACTGTCACGCCCGCCGCAGCCACGCTCACGGGCACTGCCGCTACCGGCAGTGCCCTGGCCAACGCGAATGTCGCCGTGACGGACAGCGCCGGCAATTCGCCATGCGTGGAAACCGCCGTCACCACCACGGCGCTGGGCACCTATACCTGCACATTGAAGTCGGGGGAGACCGCGCCGTTCTTCGTGGTCGTCACCGACCCGACCGGCAATGCCGCACCGTTGGTCAGCGTGACGACCACCACGCCGCCGGCTGGCTCGCCGCTCACGCTCAACGCCACGCCACTGACAACGGCGATTGCCGCGCAACTCGCCTCGGACGGCAATCCGCTGACGCTGGTGAGCGCCAAGACGGTGGACGCCACGGCACTCAAGACCCTCACCGCCAACGTGGTCGCGCAACTGGTGTCCGTGCTGAACACCATCGGCGCGCCGGCCAATTACGATCCGTTCACGACCAGCATCTCCGCAGGGACGGCATCCACCACCGGCAATACCGCCGATCAGGTGCTCGATCTCGTGAAGGTTGGGCAGGATGCCAACGGCAGGCCGACACTGTCCACGGTCGACAATTCGACGCCGGTGCCTTTGGCCACAACCACTAGCGGCGGGTCGACGTTGGTCGCGCCACCTGCCAATGTCTCGAGTCTGCCGCAGGGTGCGCAGGCGGTGGCGAGTGCCTTGACGGCCTGCTTTGCACTGCCGACTTCGCAGCGCGTGTTGGCGAAGGACACGACGCTGTCCGCCTCGCAGGGCGGATGGGCGGTGACTTCAGCCGCAGCGGCCTGCCAGAACATCGCGTCGGATCCCAGCAATGCCGGTGGCATCGCCTTCCTGCAGAACGGCTATTCGGCCGGTCAATGGCTGTACGGCTTGCTGACCAGCGACACCATGACGGGCGCGCAGTTCAGCGTGCCGGAAATCATGGCGTTCTATCCGGCCAGCGGCTCTACGCCGGACCAGGCTGTCCTGAACATCAAGTACCTTGACATCAACGGCAACCCGGGCAGCCTCATCACGGTGGCGCGTTTCATTGCTTCCGGATCGTCGAGCGCGCATCCGTCCAATTGGTGGGTGATCGGCAATCAGCAGCCGGTGGAGGTGATCGAGCGGCTGCAGATTCGCCGGGTTGAGCAGTTCAATCCGAATTTCATCCGCACCAGCGCCAATGGCAACAACTACAGTCACTTCCAGACCGGTGTGCAGTTCTGGATCAACGCCAAGGGCCCGGGCAGCGTCAATAGCCATGGCAGCCTGAGCTTTGCGCGGGTGACGGGGCCGGGCCTGCCGACCAATGGCCTCGTCTATATCGCACCGGACGCCACCAACGAACCGGGGCAGGTCTACATGGACGTGAGCAACAAGACCGGTACGGTGCCCGGTACGTCGCGTTGCGGCAACGCCGCGCCGCCGGCTGCGCAGTCCTACAACTGCCCCAACTTCTGGCTTGCCCGAACGGTGGGTCTGACGGGCAGCGATGCCACGACGCTGGCCGCGCCGCCGAGCGATTTCATCCGTCCGACCTGGGGGCAGGTGGGCGATGCAGGTCTTGACCCGACACAGTTCACGAAGGGCAAGCGGTATCAGATCGAACTGTTCTACGGCTCGCAAACTACTCCAGACGTCACCTATGGCAAGACGCTGCTGACCGATCTGGTGCAGGCCACGCAAGCAGTGAACCTGCCGTGGAACACGCTTGGCAGCAAGTCGATGGCTGAGCTCGATCCGTCCAATAGCAGCGCCAACGGAGCGCAGTCGTCGCTGACTCTCGACTGGGTGCAGAACCCGTCTGCCCAGCAGATCGGCAGCGTGGCCGTCACGGTGGATACGCACGGCTCGTACGGCGCGGGGACATGGGTGCCAAAGGGTGCGACATCGGTGTTGATCAACCTGCCTAGCGGTCAGCAGGTGCCTGCTCTGACGACCACCGGCACGCGGTCCCTGAACTTCAGCTACCGCATGCTGGACAACAGCCTGAAGAGCGCGGTGTACAACTACAACTAAGTAACCGGAGACTGTGTTCGGCCAACGCTCCCGCACGCCGTCTGGCGTGTGCGGAGCCCGGCCGGTATGTCGCGGTTTTGCGGATCGGGCGTGTTGCGGCACGCCCTTTTTTCTTGCCATTGCCTTGCTGGAACGGTCATTCGACCTGCAAAGGCGCCGCAGCCTCGTGTCCTGAGTCGGCATTGCATTCAAGCGTGTCAAGGCGATGGGCGCACAGCCCGGCTCGTATAATCGGCCGGATCATTCGCGAACCCGCGCCCCATGCCCTTCTTGCCCGAACCCCTGTTCCAGCACGGCCAGCCCGATCGCACGGCGATCCTGCTGGTGAATCTCGGCACGCCGGACGGCACCTCGCCGCGCGAGGTCGGCCGCTACCTGCGCCAGTTCCTGTCCGACCCACGCGTGGTGGAGATCCCGCGCGCCGCGTGGTGGTTCATCCTCAACGTGCTGATCCTGCCGCTGCGCTCGCGGGCGTCGGCGCACAAGTACGAGAGCATCTGGCTGCGCGAGGCCAACATGACGGGCTCGCCGCTGCTGGTCTACAGCGAGCGCCAGGCGCATGCACTGCAGCAGTTGCTCAACGCGCAGGGCCATGATGTGGTGGTCGCCTGCGCCATGCGCTACGGCAATCCGTCGATCCCGTCCGTCATGCAGGCGCTGCGCAAGCAAGGCGTGGAACGCATCCTTGTGCTGCCGATGTATCCGCAATATTCCGGCACCACCACCGCTACAGCCTTCGACGAGGTCTTCCGTGTGTTGGGCGAGATGCGCAATCAGCCGGAGCTGCGGCTGGTCAAGCATTTCCACGACGACCCCGCCTACATCAACGCGCTGCACCAGCAGGTGGGCGCGTACTGGGCGCAGCACGGCGCGCCGGACTTTGCGCGCGGCGACAAGCTGCTGCTGTCGTTCCATGGCGTGCCGCGCCGCACGCTTGAACTGGGCGATCCCTACCACTGCGAATGCCTGAAGACCGGTCGCCTGCTGGGCGAGGCGCTTGGCCTGCAGCCGGGGCAGTACCTCGTCACGTTCCAGTCACGCTTCGGGCGCGCCGAATGGCTGCAGCCGTACACCGCACCCACGCTGGAAGAACTCGGCCGAGTTGGCACCAACCGCGTCGACGTCTTTTGCCCGGGTTTTCCGGCCGATTGCCTGGAGACACTGGAAGAGATCGCGATGGAAGGGCAGTCCACCTTCCGCGTCGCCGGAGGCAAGGAATTCCACTACATCCCGTGCCTGAACGATAACGAGGCGTGGATCGCCGGTATTGCCGACATCGCGCTGGCGCATCTGCAGGGCTGGCCGCTCACACTCACGCATCCGCATGTGTTGGAAGCCAGCCGCACGCGTGCGCAAAGCAAGGGTGCCGCCGCATGAAAGTGAGCATGGACGCGACTGACCGCGTACGCATCGATAAATGGCTGTGGGCGGCGCGTTTCTTCAAAACGCGCTCGCAGGCAACCGACGCCGTGGAGCGCGGCCGGGTCCAGATCAACGACCAGCCGGTTCGCCCTGCCAAGGATGTCAAAATTGGTGACCACGTGCGAGTGCACGCGCATGAACAGCAGTGGGAAGTGCAGGTGCTGGCGCTGGCCGAAGTGCGCGGCCCAGCCTCGGTTGCGCAAACGCTCTACGCCGAGACGGAATCGAGCCGCTTAAAACGCGAAGAAAACGCAGACAGACGCCGGCTGTATCGAGAACCCGCCACGCAAATCGTCGGCCGCCCCACCAAACGTGACCGGCGCAGCCTCGACAAGCTTGGCGGAGAATGAAGCATTCCGCGCGAGTGTGTGCTAACTTGACAAGTTCAGGCCGCGCGGCATCTGCTGCATTTGCGCGGGCTTGATAATGTAGTGCTTGAAGAATGCCTTGCCGCTACCGTACTCCGTATAGCGCGGCGTGACGGCGCCAGACAGGCAAATGAACGTTGTGGCTGCAGTCAGGGTCAACAGCAGGAGCACGGTCAGAATGGGCAGCTTGTTGTGCATGGTACGAACCCTCAAAGAAGCTCGCGCCCCCCAGTTTTTTCTTGCATCATAGGCGGCCAATTAGGGCGTCGCAATTGCTGTGCCGTTGCAGTCTGATGAAAGTTGTAACCCCATATTTCGTGATGCACGACGCACAGTTGTCGCGCATCCGGTGCCCTTGAAAAGCGCGCCAAATGCCCCATAACGGGGACAAATCGTTTGTAAAAATCCAGCGGATCGTCTTCGGGCACATGCCGTGCGTCGACCCGCTTTATCCAGCGCTATGAAACACACTTCGGATACCCCCTCGAACTCGGACATGCCAGTTGACACCCACGCCACCCAGCCGAACCAGTCGGCTACGGATCAGGCAGCCAACGCCTATTCGAGCCAGGCTCAGCGTGCGAGCGCCGGCGCCCAGGCTGTCGCCGGTGACGAAGCCGCCGTGGCAGAAGCCGTGGCCGACATGGACGTCGCTGAACTGCGCCGCCAACTGGAAGCCGCTGAAGAAAAGGCGCGTCAGAACTACGAAAACTGGGCGCGCGCCACAGCCGAAGGCGAAAACATCCGCCGCCGCGGGCAGGACGATGTGGCCAAGGCCCACAAGTTCGCCATTGAGGGCTTTGCCGAATACCTGCTGCCTGTCATGGACAGCCTGCAAGCCGCACTTGCTGACACGTCAGGCGACGCCACCAAGCTGCGCGAAGGCGTTGAACTCACGCTCAAGCAGCTCTACGCCGCATTCGAAAAGGGCCGCGTGACCGAACTGAATCCGGTGGGTGAGAAGTTTGACCCGCATCGCCATCAGGCCATCTCGATGGTGCCCGCTGACCAGGAAGCCAACACGGTCGTGACCGTGCTCCAGCGCGGCTACACACTGGCCGACCGCGTGTTGCGCCCGGCTCTCGTGACGGTGGCTGCGCCCAAGTAAGCCAACGGCCTCATGATCCAGAACACGGCCACCTCGTATGACGCCAAGACGGCGATCCCGGTCGACAAGACCGCGTTCGCGGCGTTCGGCATGCGCGAGGTGAACATCGAGACCTTCGACGCAGCCATTGCGGCAGCGGGCGATGCGCTCGTGTGCGCGTTCTTCTGGGGCGTCGATTGCTTCAACTGCGAGATGGCCAAGAAGGCCATGCTCGCGCAGCCGGCTGCCGTGCGTGAGCTTGGCCTGCACTGGCTGCATGCCAACGTCTATGCACACCCGGAGCTGGGTCAGCGTTTTGGCTTGCACGGTATTCCGGTGTTCATGTTCTTCCATCGTGGCAAGAAGCTCGGCCGGGCGACCGGCTGGCATGGCCACGCGCAGTTTGCTGCTGCTGTTGCCAATGCGCGCAACAAGCTGGCCGGCAAGCCGCTCGTCTGACGCAGCGTTCATCATGACGTCGATGCCGATGGCTGCGGCCTTTCTTCTCGCTTCGTCTTCCCGTGCCGTGCGCCCCAAGCGCGTGGCGCGCACCTTGCCGCGCGCCGCTCAGGCGATGACCGCGGCCCTTGCCGCCGCCCGGCGGTCGTTCTAGTGCCTTTGCGGCACGTTGCCGCCGGGCTCGCTCTACTTTCACCAGCAGTTCCAGTTCCGTATTACCGCCGGCCGGCCTCTGCGCCCGCTGGTTTTCTTGCCGCTGCGTTGCGTTGGCCCGGAAGGCTGTCGGCAGCGGCTTTGCCTAGTGTTGAACATAGACCCGTAGGAGATCGCCATGTCCAAAGCAACCGCCATCTACTTGACCGAGCTTGACCTCACCCGCCTGGAAAACGCCGCCACCCGCGCCGGCAACAACTCGGCACTGGCCGAACTGGTCGGCGACCTGATCGCCCGCGCCAATGTGGTGCCCGGCAACAAGATCCCCGCCGATGTGGTGACCATGAACTCGGTCGTGCGCGTGGTGGATGACACCGGTGCGGAGCAGGAATGGACGCTCGTCTACCCGGACGAGGCCAACGTGATGTCGGCCAAGCTGTCGGTGCTCTCGCCGATGGGCGCGGCACTGCTTGGCGCGCGTGCGGGCAAGTCGGTCAAATACTCGGCGCCCAATGGTGCTGAGCATTCTTTGCGCATCGAGCGCGTGGCGTTCCAGCCCGAGGCCAGCGGCCAGCACACGCTGTAAGCCACCCGGGGTTTTAGCGCCTGTTCAGGATCCGTAGCGAGCGGCGGTGCAGCGGGATCGCGGGCAGGTTGCTAGCGCGAGAGGCTGTACCCGATGCGCAACTGCGAGCCCAGCTTGTGGTTGTAGTCGAGCAGGCTCTCGCCATAGCCGGTGAAGTACTGGATGAACAGGTAGCCGGCCGTGCCGGTGAAGATCCGGCTCATCGGGTAGGTGAGTTGCGCGTCGACGCTGCTGTAGGCCTTGCGGGTGCCTTTGCGCAGCGTGGCGGCCAATTCCCAGCCGTTGGGCGCGCCGTACGACACGCGGAAATCCCCAAAACCGCGGTAATGCGCGATATCGGTGTTGCCGGCGCGCGTGAGATACGCGTACAGCTTGGGTTCGAATTTCCAGTGGTAATCGTTCAGATCGCCGAAGTGGAACGTCGGGCGCACGAATATCGTGTTGATGGCGCGTGAGGCGTCGCCGTCGCGGCCGTTGGATTCGTGCTCGATGCCGCCCGCGAAGGATAGTCGCGTGAGGGCACCGCCGCGGATGCCCGCGGGTAGGTCAACTTCGGGCCGGTAATAGAACACGCTTGGCCGGTAGTTCGTATCGCGGAACGGCGCCGATTCCTTGCCCAGATCCCACAGCGAGAACTGCGTATAACCGAAGTACAGGTTATCGAGCAACGCTGCCGATGCCGGGTTCTCCGGCTGAAAAATCCGAAACTTGAAGCTCAACTGAAACTTGGCGTTCAGGCCCTCGTGCGCGCCCACGGCAGCGAACATCGGTTCGTGGAAGGTCAGGCGGGCGGTTTCTTCGGGCGGGCGGGATGCTTCGCCGCTGCCGGCCACTGCCACGGCGGCGGATGGTGTATCGGCCGGGCTGCCAGCGGGCGCATTCGGGTTGGCGCCCAGCGCGCCACCAGGGCGGGTTGCTTCGGCGGCGGCGTTGCGGGCGGCGCCGGCAGGGGCGCCTTCTGCGGCGATCTGCGGGGCATCGGCACCGCGCACGAGCGTGACCAGAACGGGCGCCGCATCCAGATCCGGCGCATCGATCCGGACCGTACCGCGCAGCACCTCGGGCAGCGTGCCGGTATAGGTGACGGTGCGGACTTGGCCCGGACGCAGATGCAGGGTTTCGGCGCCCGCGTTGTGTCGGCTGAGGACCACTTCGACCGCGCCCTGCAGATCAGCCGTGGCCGTCACGCGCAGTTTGGCCGGCACGGCATAGCTGCGCTGGGCGGCATCGCCCGAAATGACGAGAGTCAGGGTAAAGGGCCGGTTGGCGTCGACGCGGCGGGAGGGCTGGAGCAGGGTGACGGCGGCGTCGGCGGAGGGCACGGCGCATGCGGCTAGCAGCGTGGCGCCAAGGATGGATCGAAGGGGATGCAAAGGCATGGGCGCAAAAGCCGGATTGGCGTCCGGCGAGTGGCAATGCGCCCAAGGGTACCATCACGACCTTTTGTGCCCGGTTTGCGGCTCTGGGCGTTCAAAACGCGCGTTTTTACCTGGTAGCGCACGTTTTCGGGTGCTTTCCCAAGAAAAACCGGCCAAAATGCTCAACTTTTCAAAATTCGGCCTTGAAAAGCCGGGCGGCACTCCCACATCCGATCCAAGTTTGTATTCAGTGCAGTCCTGACACCAGATTCGAGGAGCAAGAACATGGGCAAAATCATCGGTATCGACCTCGGTACCACCAACAGCTGCGTTTCCATCATGGAGGGCAACACCCCCAAGGTGATCGAGAACGCCGAAGGCGCTCGCACCACCCCGTCGATCATCGCCTACATGGAAGACGGCGAAATCCTGGTCGGTGCTCCGGCCAAGCGCCAGGCCGTCACCAACCCGCGCAACACGCTGTATGCCGTCAAGCGCCTGATCGGCCGCAAGTTTGAAGAGAAGGAAGTCCAGAAGGACATCGGCCTGATGCCGTACACCATCTCCAAGGCCGACAACGGCGACGCCTGGGTGGAAGTGCGCGGCCAAAAGCTGGCCCCGCCGCAAATCTCGGCCGAAACCCTGCGCAAGATGAAGAAGACCGCCGAGGACTACCTGGGCGAGGAAGTGACGGAAGCCGTGATCACGGTGCCGGCGTACTTCAACGATTCGCAGCGCCAAGCCACCAAAGATGCCGGCCGCATCGCCGGTCTGGACGTCAAGCGCATCATCAATGAGCCGACCGCGGCTGCACTGGCATTCGGCCTGGACAAGAACGAGAAGGGCGACCGCAAGATCGCCGTGTATGACCTGGGCGGCGGTACGTTCGACATCTCGATCATCGAGATTGCCGACGTGGACGGCGAGAAGCAGTTCGAAGTGCTGTCGACCAACGGCGATACGTTCCTGGGCGGCGAAGACTTTGACCAGCGCATCATCGATTACATCATCAGCGAGTTCAAGAAGGACCAGGGCGTTGACCTGTCCAAGGACGTGCTCGCGCTGCAACGTCTGAAGGAAGCCGCTGAAAAGGCCAAGATCGAGCTGTCGAGCACGCAGCAGACCGAGATCAACCTGCCGTACATCACGGCCGACGCCTCGGGCCCGAAGCACTTGAACCTGAAGATCACGCGCGCCAAGCTCGAAGCGCTGGTCGAAGACCTGATCGCCCGTACGATCGACCCGTGCCGCACCGCCATCAAGGATGCCGGCGTGAAGGTGTCGGACATCCACGACGTGATCCTGGTCGGCGGCATGACCCGTATGCCGAAGGTGCAGGAGAAGGTGAAGGAGTTCTTCGGCAAGGAAGCTCGCAAGGACGTGAACCCGGACGAGGCCGTTGCCGTGGGCGCCGCCATCCAGGGTCAGGTGCTGGGCGGTGACCGTACCGACGTGCTGCTGCTGGACGTGACGCCGCTGTCGCTGGGCATCGAAACGCTGGGCGGCGTGATGACCAAGATGATCGGCAAGAACACGACCATCCCGACCAAGTTCTCGCAGACCTTCTCGACCGCTGACGACAACCAGCCGGCCGTGACGATCAAGGTCTACCAGGGCGAGCGCGAAATGGCTTCCGGCAACAAGATGCTGGGCGAATTCAACCTCGAAGGCATTCCGCCGGCACCGCGCGGCACGCCGCAGATTGAAGTGTCGTTCGACATCGACGCCAACGGCATCCTGCACGTCGGCGCCAAGGACAAGGCCACCGGCAAGGAAAACAAGATCACGATCAAGGCAAGCTCCGGCCTGTCGGAGGCCGAGATCGAGCGCATGGTGAAGGACGCCGAGGCCAACGCTGAGGAAGACAAGAAGCTGCGCGAACTGGTCGACTCCCGCAACCAAGGCGAAGCGCTGGTGCACTCGACCAAGAAGGCACTCGGCGAGTACGGCGACAAGCTGGAAGCTGGCGAGAAGGACAAGATCGAAGCCGCGATCAAGGAACTTGAAGAGACCCTCAAGGGTGCCGACAAGGCCGCGATCGACGCCAAGACCGAAGCACTGGCCACCGCCTCGCAGAAGCTGGGCGAGAAGGTCTACGCTGACATGCAGGCCAAGGGCGAAGCTGGTGGTGCTGAGCAGGCTGCCGGTGCACAGCAAGCAGGTGCAACGGCAGGCCATGGCGCGCCGCACGACGATAACGTCGTCGACGCCGAGTTCAAGGAAGTGAACGACAAGAAGTAAGAACATGTTCACGATCCGTAGCGAGCGGCCCGAGGTTGGTCCGAGAAGCGCAGCCGTACATGTGTACGGCGAGCATCGCAGGGCCAAGATCGGGGGGCGCAGTAGGATCGTGGACATGTTCTAAGCCCCAAGTCCGCCGCGGCGGATTGAGGGACCGCCGGGCAGTGGCCATCGGGTTGTGCAGAGCGCACCTGATGTCACGCTCGGCTTTTTTGCTATTCGACACGCAGTAAAAACAGGCGACAACTGAAGCCACCATGGCAAAACGTGATTACTACGAAGTGCTCGGGGTGGGTAAGAACGCGAGCGACGACGAGATCAAGAAGGCTTATCGCAAGCTCGCGATGAAGTACCACCCGGACCGCAATCCGGACAGCAAGGAAGCGGAAGAGAAGTTCAAGGAGGCCAAAGAGGCCTATGAGATGCTCTCCGAACCCGAGAAGAAGGCCGCGTATGACCAGTATGGCCATGCGGGCGTCGACCCCAACATGGGCGCCGGCTTCGGCGCGGGCGGTGCAGGTTTTGGCGGCGGCTTTGCCGAAGCCTTTGGCGACATCTTCGGCGACATCTTTGGCCAGGCGCAGGGCCAGGGTGGTCGTCGCGGCGGCGGCCCGCAGATGTACCGCGGCGCTGACCTGCGCTACAGCATGGAGATCACGCTGGAGCAAGCCGCGCACGGCTATGACACGCAGATCCGCGTGCCGCACTGGGACGAATGCGACCACTGTCACGGCAAGGGCGCCGAGCCCGGCTCCAGCGTGGAGACCTGCCCGACTTGCCACGGCGCCGGTCAGGTGCGTGTGTCGCAGGGCTTCTTCACGATGCAGCAGACCTGCCCGAAGTGCCACGGCAGCGGCAAGTACATCCCCAAGCCGTGTACCAAGTGCCACGGCCAGGGCAAGCTGAAGAGCCAGAAGACGCTGGAGGTGAAGATTCCGGCCGGCATCGACGAAGGCATGCGCATCCGCTCGTCGGGTAACGGCGAGCCGGGTATCAACGGCGGCCCCCCGGGCGACCTGTATGTGGAAATCCACATCAAGCCGCACCCGATGTTCGAACGCGACGGCGACGACCTGCACTGCCAGATGCCGATCTCGTTCGCGACGGCGGCTATCGGGGGTGACATTGAAGTGCCAACGCTGGGTGGCCGTGTCGCGTTTCCGGTGCCTGAAGGCACGCAGGCCGGCAAGACGTTCCGCCTGCGTGGCAAGGGCATCAAGGGCGTGCGCTCCGGCTATGCGGGTGATCTCTACGTTCACATCAACATCGAGACACCGGTCAAGCTGACCGAGCACCAGAAAGACCTGCTCAAGCAGTTCGACAAGTCCGTGCACGAGGGCGGTTCGCGGCATAGTCCGCAGGAGCAGACGTGGATGGATAAAGTGAAGAACTTCTTCTCTTCGTAAGAAACCTTGTAAAGCTACTGCGCGACCCGACTCGGCACTGCGATGCTCGCCGTACCCATGTACGGCTGCGCCGCAGTTGGCAAATTCGGCGCCAACCTCGGGCCGCTCGCTACGCTTTTCGAGGCCTCTTAAACACCAACTCTTCAATCAGGACATCGTCATGCAGCCGCTCCAAGCGCCAGAAGCCGGCGCGCCGTTCGCGCTGCTGGACGATGCCACCTCGGGCGGTGTGCCTTGCTCGCGCTGGTACACCGGCTATGCAGGCGAGTTTTTCCGGCCGGCCGGTGTGCTGGATGGGTTGGACGACGATCTTCGCGCTGCGTGGCGCGAGGGTTTGCATGCGCTGATCATCGCGCCGTACGAGTTTGGCGAGCCGCTGGTCGGCGTGTCTACTGCTGCCGCAGTTTCTTCCGCATTGCCCGGCCACGATGGCCGCTTGCGCGTGCTGCTGTTCCGCTCGCTGCAGGTGCTGTCGCCGGCCGAGGTCGATGCGCTGTTCGACGCATGGCCCGAGGCGACGGGTGCGGCCGGTTTATTCGACTGTGCCGCCAGCGTTGATCACGCCACCTACACCCAAGCCATTGACCGCATCCACGACTGGATTACGGCGGGCGATACCTACGAAGTCAACTACACCTACCGCCTGCGCATGACCGCGTTCGGCGCGCCGGCTGCGTTGTATCGCCGCCTGCGTGCGCGCCAGCCGGTGCCGTACGGGGCGTTTATCGGGCTGCCGGAGGGTGGGGCGATTCTGTCGTGCTCGCCGGAGCTGTTTTTCTCGCATCGCGCCGGCCAACTCGTCGCGCGGCCGATGAAGGGCACTGCGCCCGCCACGGGCGATGCCGAAGTCGACGAGACCCGCGCCATCGCGCTGGCCGCTGACGAGAAGAACCGCGCCGAAAACCTCATGATCGTCGACCTGCTGCGCAATGACCTGGGCCGTCTCGCGCGTGCGGGCTCGGTGCGTGTGCCGGCGCTGTTTGAGGTGACGCCGTTCGGCAGCGTGCTGCAGATGACGTCGACTGTGGAAGCGGAGATCCCACCCGCCACCGGCCTCGCCGATTGTCTGCGCGCGTTGTTTCCGTGTGGCTCCATTACCGGTGCGCCCAAGCGGCGGACGATGGAGATCATCAATGCTCTGGAGCCCCTGCAATCTGGCAGGCGCGGCCTGTACACCGGCGCCATCGGCTGGGTCGATGCGCCTGCCGACGGACGTGCGATGGGCGATGCGTGTTTCTCGGTGGCGATCCGCACGCTGGTTCTGGGCGCGCCCGGCACCGATGGCTTGCGCACGGGCGAACTCGGCATCGGCTCGGGCATCGTGCATGACAGCATCGCCGACGAGGAATACGCGGAGTGCCAGCTGAAAGCGCAGTTCGTGACTGCGCTCGATCCAGGGTTGTCGTTGTTCGAAACGATGCGCGCAACGCGTGATGGCGTGGCGCTGCTGGATTGGCATTTGGCGCGGTTGGAGCGCTCTGCGGCTGCGTTCGGTTTTCCGTTCGATCGAATTGCGCTGGCGGGTGACGTGTCGCGTGCCTGCGCATCGTTGGAAGAAGACGGGGCCTATCGCATGCGCCTGTTGCTCATGCCGGACGGTGCCGCCAACGTATCGGCAGCACCCTTGCCGCCGCTGCATGCAACGTGGGAGGCGCCGGTACGTCTGCTCGTCGCCCCGCAATCGCGCGAGGTCACGCACAGCCTGCCGACACACAAGACCACGCTGCGTGCTGGCTACGATGCGGCCTGGCAGGCGGCCGAGCGCGAAGGCGCATTCGATGCGGTCTTCTTCAACGCGGATGGCACGCTGGCCGAGGGCGGGCGCAGTACGGTGTTGATCAAACTGGATGGCGCGTGGTGGACGCCACCCTTGTCTGCGGGTGTTCTGCCGGGGGTGATGCGCGCTGTGTTGTTGAACGACGCCACGCCGTGGCTCAACGGGCCACTGCGTGAACGATCACTCACCCGCGCCGACGTCGCTCGCGCCGAGGCCATCGCCGTGTGTAACGCCCTACGTGGCGTGATGCCCGCGCATTTCGAGCCGGCCCTGGCCGCCGATATTCTCTAGCTTCCAGCGCGCCACGCCGGGCAGGTTGATGAGCTCGCGGTCGTGGCAGACCATCAGCAGCGTGCGGCCCTCCGCCGCCAGCTCCCCTACCAGCGCGATGACTTGCTCGCGTGCGGCGCCGTCCAGGTTCGAAGTTGGCTCGTCGAGCAGCAGCACATCGGTGCGCAGCGCGCGGGCACGCGCCAATGCAAGGCGTTGCGTTTCGCCACCGGACAGGCGGTCGGGCGACACATCCACCACCTGCTGCAGCCCCGCCCAGCGGAGCGCATCGTCGACACGCGCAGCCAACTCCGCATGCGCAACGCAGTGCGGGCCCGTACTCAGCCCATAGGCCAGATTCGCGCGTACCGACGTGCGAAACAGATACGGATGCTGATGCACATAGGTCAGCCGTGCACGCAGGTCGACCGGATAGGGCGATAGCGGTTGCTGTCCGTGGCCCAAGTCAACGGTCGCACCGTTGGCGGGCGCCAGCCCTGCCAGCATGCGCAGCAGCGTCGTTTTACCGACACCGTTGGCACCCGTGATGACAATCGCACGCCCCGCCGACAACGCCAAGCGCGGAATCTCGAACAGCGTGCGCGCGCCGTGCTGGCAGCGCAGGCCCGCAAACACCATCGCCGGTTGCGACGGCGCGCTCATGCGGTTTCCCCGCGATAGTTGCCGGCTCCCTGCAACCACGCGAGCACGAGATTGACGAACAACGCCAACACGATCAGCACGATGCCCAGCGCAATGCCCTGCGCGAACTCGCCCTTGCTCGTCTCCAGTGCAATCGCCGTGGTCATGGTGCGCGTCAGGCCTTCAATGTTGCCGCCGACCATCAACGCAGAGCCCACTTCGGCGATGACGCGGCCGAAGCCCGCCACTACCGCGGCCATCAAACCGAATCGCAGTTCACGCAAGACTGTCAGCAGCAGCCGAATGCGTCCGGCCCCGAGCACACGTGCGGTTTCAGCGAGGCGCGGATCGGCACGCTCGAGCGTTGTCAGCGCAAACGCGACGATCACCGGCAAGCCGAGCACAGCCTGCCCAAGGACCATCCCGCCCTGCGTGAACAACAGCCCCAAGCCGCCCAGCAGCCCCTGGCGCGAGAGCAGCAGATACAGCAGCAGCCCGATCAGCACCGTCGGAAACGACAGCGACGCCTGCGCCAGCACCACCAGCGCACGGCGCCCGACAAAACGGTGCATGGCGATGAGGTAAGCGATGAGCAGACCCGGCGGCGCAGCCAGCAGCAACCCCGACAACGCAACCTTCAACGACACCCAGATGATTAGCCACAACGCCGCATCGCCGCTGACAAGCAGGGCGAAGGCGTCGACGGTGGCCGACCAGATTTCCATGCGGGTGCCGCTCAAAACCTGTTCACGGTCCGTAGCGAGCAGCCCGAGGTTGGCACGAGAAGCGCAGCCGTACACGTGTACGGCGAGCATCGCAGAGCCAAGCTCGGGTTGCGCAGTAGGATCATGAACAGGTTTCAGGCGAAGGTGTGTTCCGGGCCCGGGAACGTGCCGTCCTTGACGGCGGCCACGTACGCGGTGACGGCACCATCAATGGTGGTCTGCCCGTCCATGAAGTTGCGCACGAATTTGGGCCGATGACCGGGGAACACGCCCAGCATGTCGTGCATGACGAGCACCTGGCCCGAGCACTCCAGCCCCGCACCGATGCCGATGGTCGGGACGCTCAGCAGGCGCGTCACTTCGCCAGCCAGCGTGGCAGGCACCGCTTCCATGAGCACCATCTGTGCGCCGGCATCCTGCACGGCCAGCGCGTCGGCCTTGAGCTGTGCCGCCGCTTCGTCGCCACGGCCCTGCACCTTGAAGCCGCCGAAGGCATGCACCGACTGCGGCGTCAGGCCGATGTGCGCGCACACCGGAATGCTGCGTTCGATCAGGAACTTGATCGTCGGCGCCAGCCACACACCGCCTTCGAGCTTGACCATTTGCGCGCCGGCCCGCATCACGCGCACCGCGCTGTGGAAAGCCTGTTCGGGCGTGCCGTAGGTGCCGAACGGCAGGTCCGCCATCAGCAGCGCTTTGTCGATGCCGCGCGATACGCATTCGGTGTGATAGGCGATGTGATCGAGCGTGACGGGCAGCGTAGTCTTCTGCCCTTGCATCACGTTGCCGAGCGAATCACCGACGAGCAGCACATCGGCGCCGTTGCGATCCATCAGGGCGGCAAAGCTGGCGTCGTAGGCCGTCAGCATGGCAATGCGCTCGCCGGCGGCACGCATGGCCTGCAGCGAAGTCACCGTGACGGCCTTGCGGTTCGATTCCTGGAGATAGCTCATGGACTGGACTGAAGTTGGGCGCCGCAATGGCTCGGCCCACGCCACCCATGTGGCGGACCCGCTATCGCGTTGCCAGCTTGATGAATTCCTTGGGGCCGCGCATCGCGTCGATGCGGGCGAGCAAGGTGCGGAAATCGTCGTCGTTGCCTGCGGGGTCGAAAGCAGCGGTGTCGACGATCAGCGTCGGTGCGGCATCGTAATACAGAAACAGCTCGCCGTATGCGGCGCAGATGCGTTCGAGGTATTCGGCGTCGATGCCGGTTTCGTAAGGAACGGCGCGGCGGGTGATGCGCGGCAGCAGGTCTTCCGCACGTGCCTGCAGGCAGATCACGAGATCGATGCGCTGCTGCGGCAACGCCAGTGCGCTGGCCATCGCGTCGTACAGCGCGAGTTCATCGGCGGGCAGCGTGAGCTGGGCGAACAGGCGGTCGCGCGGCAGGAAGCTGTCAGCGACGATGCGCTCCCCGGCGAGTGTCGCCTTGTGCCACGCCTTCAGGCGCTCGGCACGCTGTAGCAGGAAGCGCAGTTGCACCGGCAGCGCATAGCGCGCGGGGTCTTCGTAGAAGCGGGCGATGAAGGTGTTTTCTGCGGGCGTCTCAAGCAGCGTGGCCGCACGCAGATGGTCGGCCAGACGCTGGGCCAGCGCGGTCTTGCCCACGCCGATGGGCCCTTCAACAACGATGCGGCGCAGATGATCCAGTGCCATCGGCTAATGGTTGTGCGTGATGCAGGTGATCAGGCGCCGGGCTGCTTGGCGCGCATGCACTGGCACATCGTGGTCTTCTCGATGCGCTGGTCGGCTACGCCGGGCAGCAGTTCAGCCACGGCGCCGATGCCCGGAATCATGAGATCGGGCGCCAGCTCATGCAGTGGCAGCAGCGTGAAGGCACGTTGGCCCACACGCGGATGC
Source organism: uncultured Ralstonia sp. (assembly GCA_963512445.1). Taxonomy (GTDB): domain Bacteria; phylum Pseudomonadota; class Gammaproteobacteria; order Burkholderiales; family Burkholderiaceae; genus Ralstonia. The sequence continues at coordinate 62,212 of CAUPMS010000011.1, read as the reverse complement.
GGTACGGTCAGCTCGGGTGAGGTGAGGACGTGGTCGCCGTAGAGCAGCAGGTCTAGGTCCAGCGTGCGCGGCGCGTTGTGGAATGGGCGCTCGCGGCCGAACTGGTCTTCGATGTGGTGACAGATGCGGAGCACTTGGTCGGCAGTGAAGTGCGTATCGATACGCACCACGGCATTGATGTAGTCGTCGCCGCTTGAGTCGACTGGCGCGCTGCGATACAGGCTCGACTTGCCGGTGACGGTGATGCCAACCTGTTGTGCGAGGCAGACCACGGCGTCTTTCACTGCCTGGCGCGCGTCGCCCAGGTTGGCGCCGATGCCGATGTACGCCACTGTCTTCACGTTTCCTCCGAACCTTCCGGACCAACGTGGCCAACTGTATCCGATTTTGCCGGACCGCGTCGGCGGCGGCGGCGCTTGGCCGGGCCGCTGGTGCCGCTGGTGCCGGTGTTTCCGGCGGGGCTCGGCGCATGCTTGGCTTGTGCCATGAGTGCCTCGCGGGCTTCGCCGTCGCCGCTTTGAAAGTCGGTCCACCAGTCAGCGAGTTCCTGCGGCAGTTCGCCCGAGGCGCAGCGCAGGACGAGGAAATCGTAACCGGCGCGAAAGCGCGGCGACTCCAACAGGCGATACGGCATGCGGCCTGAGCGCTTTTCAAAGCGCGGCTGCATGCTCCAGATTTCTTTCATGTCGGCCGTGAAGCGGCGCTGGATGGCGAGCTGCTCGGTCTGGCGGTCGAGCACTTCGTCCATGGCGGTGTGCAGCGCTGGGATCAGCGGTTCACCGGCCGAGCGGCGGCGGTTCCAGTGCTCAACCACGTGGTGCCACAGCAGTGAGGCAAACAGGAAGCCCGGCGAGACTGGCTTGCCGGCCTTGACGCGATCATCCGTATTGTCGAGCGCGAGCTGCACGAAGCGCTGGCCCATCGGCTGCTCCAGCGCGACGTCCAGCAGCGGCAGCAGACCGCGGTGCAGACCGGCCTTGCGCAGTTCCTGCAGCGATGCCCAGGCGTGGCCCGACATCAGCAGCTTCAACATTTCGTCGAACAGACGGGCGGCCGGCACGTTGTGGATCAGCGGGCCCAGCTCGGCGATGGGCGCGCGCGTGGCGGGGTCGATCTCGAAGCCGGTCTTGGCCGCGAAGCGCACCACGCGCAGCATGCGCACCGGGTCTTCGCGGTAGCGTGTGAGCGGGTCGCCGATCATGCGCAGCGTGCGGCCGCGCATGTCTTCCATGCCGTGATGGTAGTCATGCACCGTCTCGTTGGACGGGTCGTAATACATCGCATTGACGGTGAAGTCGCGGCGCGTGGCATCTTCGGCCTGGGTGCCCCAGACGTTGTCGCGCAGCACGCGGCCGCTGGCGTCCACAGCGTGCGTGTGGTGGTCCAGCTCGGTGCGCTTGACGCGCTTGCCGGCGGGCACCTGCTCCGCGTCCACCGCATCGACCAGCGCGCGGAAGGTCGAGACTTCGATGATTTCCTGATCGCGCCCGCCGTAGAACGTCACGTGCACGATCTGGAAGCGGCGGCCGATGATGCGCGAGCGGCGGAACAGCGCCTGCACCTGCTCGGGCGTGGCGTTGGTCGCCACGTCAAAGTCTTTCGGCTTGATGCCCAGCAGCAAGTCGCGCACGGCGCCGCCGACGATGAAGGCGCCATAACCGGCTTCCTGCAGCGTCGACGTGACCTTGACTGCGTTGCGCGAGAGCAGCTTTGGATCGATGCCGTGCTCTTCCACGCTCCATACACGCGCCTGGCGTGGCACACCGCCGGTGGCCTTGGTGCGCGCCTTGGCCGTTTTGGGCGACCTGGGTGCGCGGGGCTTCTTGGCGGCGGGCGTTCCCGGTTCAGCGGGAGCGGTGGGCTCTGCAGCTGTTTTGCCCAGCAGGCGATTGATGAGTTTCTTGATCACGCCGCGCCTTGCTTAGAAGAGATCCATGATGCGCCAGTTGCGCGCGGCTGCGAGGTTGCGCAGCGTGTCGTCCGGGTTGGTGGCCACCGGGTCGGTCACTTCTTCCAGCAGCGGCACGTCGTTGGCCGAATCGCTGTAGAAGGTGCTGCGCTCAAAGTCGCTCCAGCCGCGGCCCATGTTGGCCAGCCACTCGTGCACGCGCGCCACCTTGCCTTCGCGGAAGCTCGGCGTGCCGGCCACGTCGCCGGTAAAGGCGCTCTCGGGTGCGCCGTCGGCGGTGGCCGGTTCAGTGGCGATCAGGTGATCGATGCCAAACGCCTGGGCAATGGGGCGGGTGACGAAGCTGTTGGTGGCGGTGACCACGCAGCACAGGTCGCCCGCTTCCAGATGCTTGTAGACCAGCGCTTGCGCCTGCGGCGTGATCTTTGGGCGGATCACGTCGTGCATGAACTCGGCGTGCCACTGGGCGAGCGTGTCGCGCGAGTGGGCGGCGAGCGGTGCCAGGGCAAAGCGCAGGAATGCGCGGATATCCAGCGTGCCGGCCTTGTAGTCGGCATAGAACTGATCGTTCTTGCGCTGGTATTCGGACGCATCCACCACGCCGCGGCGGATGAGGAAGCGTCCCCACTCGTGGTCGCTGTCGGCGGGGATGAGGGTGTGATCGAGGTCGAAGAGGGCCAGATTCATGGGCGGCGATTTTACCCGAAGGTGGCGTTACCAGCCGCGACGGCCATCGCATTCACTTCATTAACGCGAGCATGTCGCGCACGAGCGGCAGGGTGACGGCGCGCTTGCGGGCGAGCGAATAGGTGTCGAGGGCGTCCAGCAGGGCCATCAGGCTCGGCATGTCGCGGTAGGAGTGCGTGACAAGCCACTGGGGAACGTCGGCCGAGAGCTGCATGCCGCGTTCGCGGGCAGCCTGGCGCAGGGCTTCAACCTTGTCGGCGTCGGACAACGGGCGCAACCAGTAGACCAAGCCCCAGCCCAGGCGCGTGCGCAGATCTTCACGCAGGGGCATCGACATGGGGGCAACTGCCCCGGCGATGGCGATGGCGGCATGCGGATGCGCGCGCACTTCATTGACGAGGTTGAACACGGCGATCTGTGCCCATTCGTCCAGGCGCTCAGCGTCGTCGATGGTCCAGACGGTGATGGTCGGGTCGAATTCGAAGGCTTCGGGCGGGGCGTCGGGTTCTAGCGTGCGGACTTCGTAGCCACCGGCCTCGGTCTGGGCGCAGATGGCCTGCAGCAGGTGGCTGCGGCCGCTGCCCTCTTCGCCCCAGAGGTAGACCAGGCGGTCGGTTGCGGTACCGTCCACCACTTGCGGAATCAGGGCGCGCAGGCGCAGCACCGCCTCTTCGTTGCCGGTGGCGACGAAGTTGTCGAAGGTCGGGGCGGGTGTCGCACCGAGTTCGAGCGGGAGCTGTTCGGGTGTGGCCATGAAACGTGGAGTGGGGGCGCCGTGGTTCTCGGTTGCCTTCAGTTGCCTTCAGTTGCCTTGGGTTGCTTTCAGTCTCGGTAGAGCCGGCTGCTCAGGTAAAGCTGCCGAATCTGCCGCAAACCGACCAGCAGCACAGCACTCATCGGTAGGGCGAGGAGGATACCGAAAAATCCGAACAATTGGCCAAAAGCCAGCAAGGCGAGGATGACGGCCAGCGGGTGCAGGCCAATGCGCTCGCCCACGAGGCGGGGTGTCAGATAGAAGCCTTCCAGGAACTGTCCAATGCCATACACCACGGCCACCGCCAGCAGGCCATACAGGTTGCCGAACTGCAGCAGCGCCGACAGGATCGCCAGCGTCAGGCCAATACCAAAGCCGATGTACGGAATGAACACGGCCAGCCCGGTAAAGATGCCCACCGGCAGCGCCACGTCAAAACCGGCCAGCGCCAGACCCGCCGAGTAGTACACCGCCAGCACCAGCATCACGATGATCTGGCCGCGCAGGTATTGGGAGAGCAGGCCGTCGGTTTCGGTCGCCAGTTCGCGCGTCTTGGGCAGCCAGCGGCGCGGCACGGCGGTCTCGATGCGGCGCATGAGCATGTTCCAGTCCATCAGCAGGTAGAACATGACGATCGGCACCAGGAAGAAGATGCCCAGCACCTGGACGGCCGCCGAGCCCGATACGCGCACGTAAGTCAGCACCCGGGCCATCACGTCGTCCGGGCTGGAGGCGAGCTGCTCGGTCAGCAGCTTGCGCAGGCCGGGGAAATCCAGGCTGACATGCAGGCCCATGTCGGCCAGCCTGGGTGAGAGGAACGCGTTGAGCTTGGCCAGCATGGCTGGCAATTGCTCGCGGATGGCCGGAATCTCCCGCTGCAGCACGGCCAGGATCAGCAGCATCAACGCCACACCCACCACCGTCAGTACCAGGATCATCAAAAACACGCCCAGCACGCGCGGCACGCGGCGGCGCTGCAACCATTCGACACCTGGGTGCAGGATGTACGACAGGATGAACGCGAAGACAAAGGGCGTGAGCGTGGGCGCCAGCGCCTTGAGCAGGGCCAGGAAGACAAGCGCCACGGCGATCCAGGCGAGCGTGCGCTTGGTTTCCTGCGACAGCACGGGGGCGTTCATGAGGGGGCGATGGGTCCGATTGCGGGTGAATGCGTTGGAAAAGCGGCCGGTGGTGACATTCGGCAGGCCGCATCCGGTAAAATTGCGATTTTACTGGACCGGCGGGGCTGTTTTTGATGACTTCCCGCTGCCGTTTGGTCTTCCTTACCGGTTTTTTTCTATTCAGACGTCAGTATGAGCGCTTCCGAAACCCCATCCGCAGGCCTGTCTTACCGTGACGCAGGCGTCGACATCGAGGCGGGTGACGCCCTGGTCGACCGCATCAAGCCATTTGCCAAGCGCACCATGCGCGAAGGCGTGCTGGGCGGCATCGGCGGCTTCGGCGCGCTATTCGAGCTGTCCAAGAAGTATCAGGAGCCCGTGCTGGTGTCCGGCACCGACGGCGTGGGCACCAAGCTCAAGCTGGCCTTTGCGCTGAACCGCCACGACACGGTCGGCCAGGATCTGGTGGCCATGAGCGTGAACGACATCCTGGTGCAGGGCGCCGAGCCGCTGTTCTTCTTGGATTACTTCGCCTGCGGCAAGCTGGACGTTGACACCGCCGCCACCGTGGTCAAGGGCATCGCCCAGGGTTGCGAGCTGGCCGGTTGCGCGCTGATCGGCGGCGAAACGGCCGAAATGCCGAGCATGTACCCCGACGGCGAATACGACCTGGCCGGCTTTGCCGTCGGCGCGGTCGAAAAACGCAAGATCATCGACGGCACGACCATTGCCGAGGGCGACGTGGTGCTGGGCCTGGCCTCGTCGGGCGCGCATTCGAACGGCTACTCGCTGGTGCGCAAGATCATCGAGGTATCGCGCCCCGACCTGAACGCCGATTTCCACGGCCAGCGCCTGCAGGACGCCATCATGGCGCCGACGCGCATCTACGTGAAGCCGCTGCTGGCGCTGATCGAGAAGCTGGCCGTCAAGGGCATGGCGCACATCACCGGCGGTGGTCTGACCGAAAACGTGCCGCGCGTGCTGCAAGACAACCTGACCGCCGTGCTGCAGAAAGACGCCTGGACGCTGCCGCCGCTGTTCCAGTGGCTGCAAAAGGCGGGCAACGTGGCCGATGACGAAATGCACCGCGTGTTCAACTGCGGCATCGGCATGGTGGTGATCGTGTCGGCGGCAGATGCACCTGCGGCCATCGCCCACTTGAAGGACGCGGGCGAGACGGTCTACCAGATCGGTGAAATCCGCGCCCGCCAAGCCGGCGAAGCACAGACGATCGTGGTCTGATGATCTGACGCGAGGTTCGCGCCCAACAAAAAACCGCCGAGATATTGACTTATACCCTATGGGTACATAGTTCTCTGGCAAACCGGCAAAGACGTAGTCACGGTGCGGTTCTAAGCATCGAAGCCTTACGATGTATAAATACATCGTAAGGCTTAGGAATCTCCGAGGCGCCGGCGACAATGCCGGCGTTTTTTTATTACGTGCAGAAATCTGGGCTTGGGACCTAACAGACGAAGTCAGATCGTCCATCTCAGTACGGCCAGCTGCAGACATTCGACGCGCGCCCTTCGATCGTCGACAATCAGGGACGTCTAGCGGCAAAACGTCCGTCCGTCTTGCAGATGACCTTACCTTCCGAGCCACCAGGTAACCGGTGGCTTTGCAATGCCTGGGGCTCGTCCTATCATGCACTCATGACTACGGCATTTACGACCCATACCCAGAAGAAGCCAGTCCTGGTCCGAGTACCACAGGACAGAGATAGGTCTGGATGATGCCGTGGCATTGATGCCCCCTCATTCAGGTTATATCTTTTTAACTAACTTTAACGAACTAAATACTCCTTCGAAATAGCGCACCCCGCCCAATAAAGGGCGCGATATATTTGGTGGGCGCTGCGATTGCGCTTTTTTCAAGGCCCCTACACCAAGGAGGATGTCAATGGCCAATCCGACCAAGGTATCGATCGAAACGACTTTGCCTGCAGACAACACGCTGGAGACTCAGCACTTCGAGATCGACAAACAAGGTAATGTCATTGTGAAGAACAAAACCCTCGCGGAAGCTCTTGCAAAAAAAATTAAAGAGGGGATTGCTGATCCAACCATCAATGCTGTGAAGGTAGGGGTCGTCGTCGACATGTGACGTGCGGCGTCATCCCACATGCGGCACTGCGATCATCGAGGAGTTCGTGCAAAACGAGCTCCTTGCTTCAAGTCCAGCAGCGGTTGCGCAACTGCTAGCGACGAAAGCACTTTCGGGACACAGAAAGTTATCGTCTAGGGCCCGTACGGCCCTCGAAATCTTTGTTCGAGAACAGATTGGGGAGTCCGGAAATCCGGAGCTCTTCGCGCCGCTGTTTGCTCTAGGTGAGCGGGATCTTCATCCGACCGAAGAGGAATACCTATCCACTGCGCTTCTTGTTCATGCCGGCGTTCTGCCCGTATCGTCAATTTCGGGAGCTCGACCCGCAGTACTGCGACTAGCCCATTCCCACAGCAAGGTACTGGAGTGTCAGCCGTCGGCTTGGAGCGACATATCAGAGAAGGTACTGGATAATCTAGACGGCACGGTACTGCTCTGGCCTCATTCAGGCTTGTTTGCCGACATCTTGCCTGTGGCCGTCTAGCCGGCCGATGGTCGGCAGCGAAAAGTCGCGCGAGCCAGCCGCATGCTGCTTGCAACAAAGCTCGTGCATCTTCGCTAGGTTAGCCCGTCGGTTCGAGCGCCCGCCCTTGGCGAGCAGTGATTCCAGAACCGCGTCGGGGTGGATGTCCGTCTTGCCAGTCATGCTTCGTCTCCCGTGAGGGCACGATGCCCGGCGGGATTGGCTGGGATGGAATTCATTGAGGGTAGCAGCGAGGCGAGGTCCATGTCGAAGTGCTGGCTGAGACTCACACCTGCATCCATCAGGTGAATCACCTGGCGCTGACCGAGGACGTAATTCGCCGGATTCATCTGCTGGGCTAGGCGGCGTAGGAAAGCGTTGCCGACCAGCAATTGCTCCTGTTCGCTCAACAGCATGAATACGGGCGGCAAGTTGTCACGGTAGAGCACCGCATCGAGCAACTGGCTGCGGCGGAACACTGCCTTGCCCGGTCCCAGGTCAGGGTAGACCTCGACGTTTTCGCAGACGCCGGCGAGCTGGAGCAATTCCGACTCCGTTTCCTCGAAGCCGATATGTACATCATCCGACGAGCCGGTGGCCACCAATTGCGTGCCGTCGCCCTGCGGGGCTCCGAGCGCCGCCTTGCAGCGTTCGATAAGACGCCAGCAAGCTACTAGGTCCTCTGCGAGATCGCTGAAGCGCTTCATCGCACTCTCCCACACCCGCTCGGCCTGCCGGTAGGCATCCTGGCGAGCGAACGGGTGCCCCGCGTCCTCCGCATCCGCTTTTTGCTTCTTCAGACCCTGCAGCTCTTGTTCGTTAGCAAGGCATGCGTTGCGCGCTTCGTCGAAATGATAGGCCAGCGTGTTGAAGTGAGCTGCTAGCGCAGGCAAATGGTGTGGCTCGGTCACGAACCAGCGACAGCGCACGCAGTTCCGGCTGCCGCCGGGAACAGCCCCGTACGTTGGGTTGGAAGGTGTGCCAACGTTCGGCCCGCCGTTGTAGCACCCGCCCAATAAGCGGTTGTCCTCAATCTCACTGGTGTTGCCGCCAACTAGACACAGCCCGTGGTGCATCGGCATCCAACCGGCCTGATTACGCGCGGCAGGATGCTGCGGAATAGCAGAGGCGAGGCTGGACACGCTGTTGCAAATGGTCTTTTGCAGCAGCTTGTCGTGCTCGGTGTCGAGCAGGAAGTTCTGGATGCTCGCTTCCTTGTTCGCTTCTAGCCGCTGAGCCGCACCGAGCAGCACTTCACGGATGTGCGTCGCACCGGGCTTGGTGTAGTAGAGCGTCATCAGCAGCCGGCTGTGGCCGACAAGCTTCTGCAGGATAGGGAATGGCACTTGCCCTTCCAGAGCCAGCGCTGTAATGAGGGAAACGCGCAGGCTGTGCAAGGGGAAGAGGGTCGTCCGTCCATGATTCTGTTCTTCCAGCGGCGGAAGGAATCGAATTGGTGCTCCGTTGCGATGGGTTTCACCTCGCTTCGCGAGCCGCAGCTCAAGCGCTTCTAGCAACGAGAACCAGCAGGTATCCACCCCCCGATTCCGGATAGGCAGATGACGCTCGCCGACTCGTGCCTCCGGCAACCTGAAGAGGAAGCAGGCGTCCGGATAGCCCGCGAGTTGCACTTCGCTTTTCACCACGATGTGGCGGCTATCCAGTTCCGTCCAGGCCGTACGTTGCAAGACGGGGTTGTACTTCTCCTGCCAGTCGCGCAGCTTCTCCAGCCAATAAAAGACGTCCTGGTGCACTGGCCCACTGAAGGACCATGGCAGCACATATCCCTTCTCGGGGCCGGACTTGGCGATGTCTGCAGTCTTGTTGGTGTTGATGTAGAGCACGGCTGGGACGGCCTCGCCGTCGACGAGCGGGTTGCTGCGGCGAAACACCCCTTGCTGGAGGGGCCGGCGTTCGCTGCCCTGTGCAAGGCCGCTCGAATTCAACATCCAGTTCCCTGCTGCGTAGCGCCAAGTATCCGCTTCGCCTGAATCGAGCATGCGGACCTGGAAGGTGCGCAGCGGCAGGATCAGCTTCACGAGCAGGGTCACCCAGCGCACCGGGCTCCACATCTCCAGCACCTGCCCACCGCGATAGTACTGGTGGCACATCTTGCGGACCCGCCACACGCAGTCCGGGTCGTTCCAGTCAATCTGGTCTTCGGTTACTTCGAACCAGTCGGGTGCGAGGTTCTCGCGCTGGCCTTTTTTGACACCGAGTGCGCTCTGCGCCCAATGCCAGTCGCGGAAATGCGGCCCTGCCGCGAGCATCTGGCGTAGCTCGTCAATGTAGCCGTAGGGCATTGGCGAATACACACTTTCATCGCGCTTGGGCAGATCACGCCAGGACACCCGAGGCACGGGGTTGCGAAAGGCCGGCAACACTACCGGCTCGCCGTCGTCGGCGGCTTCGCTGAACTCGCGCAGCAGCACAAATTGCAGGAAGGCGTGGACGTAGCTGTTGTACTCGATGCCGGTAAACGAAGCCGGGCAGGCTGTGCGGTAGAAGTCAGGCAGGACCGTGGTACGGGCTAGGAACACTGCCGGGTCGAGCGGTAGCCCCTGCTGGACGAGGTAGCGGTCGAAGAAGACTATCAAGGCCTTGAGCTTCGAACTGACCCCGCGTGTTCCCCCTTTAAGCCACTCCACCGCGAGGACGCGCCAAGCAGCTAGTTGCGGATAGTCCCGCTCAACCCATCCTAGGGTGGGGTCCGAATCACGCCGAACCCCTATCACCTTGGGGGCCGGGGCGGCAGATGCTTTGGACATGGTCGTTGTATTCCTTCCGGTCATGCGGATTGCTCAGTCGTTGAGTTCGCTTCCCGGCAGCGGTCGGCCCGGCGCGGACGGCGTGCCGGCGTGCTTGTCCCGCAGCCGCTGCGCGGCCGCTTCCAGCGCCGCCAGGGCCTCACGGGTGGTCGCCTGCGTGTAAACCTCCTGGCTCTCCAAGGAGGCGTGATGCATGAAGCGACGGATGAATGGCTTGTCGACGCCGGCGTTGCGCAACCGACGGCCGTAGGCGTGACGGTGGCCGTGTGGTGTCGTACCCAGTGCCTTGCCAACCGCGAGGCCAACGCGTTTGCAGGCTGCGGCATGCGCCTTGTTGTACTGGGTGAGCGTGTACATCGCGCCCACGGGCTCGCGGCTCAGGTTGATGAAAGCAAACGGGTGGTCTCGCTCGACGCGTGCGACCTGCTCCAGGTAGCGGTACCACAGTTGCAGGAACCACTCGCCATATTCGGGAAGGAACCAATATGCCTGTTTGTAGTAGGCTGCATCGTGCATGCCGCCCTTCCAGCCGGCGTGGCGCCGGTCCATCACCTCGGTACGCGGCACGAGGCCGAACCGCCGGGCGAGGTATTCCGCTCGGTTGCTTTTGCGCGGCTTGCCCCGCTCGTCGCACCAATCGGCAGGAGCGGCGCCATGGCTCGGGTGATGGATGAGCACCTTGGCTTGGCGCGGGTTGGCCGCGTCTGGGAACACATCCGAGATATAGAGGTGGAAGGGCTCCGACTCGCGGAAGCCGGCCCCGTGCAGCAATAGCGTTATGAGCATGCCGCGATAGTCCTGGCGTCCGGCCGCGCTGAATCCCTTGACGAGCAGTTCCTCGAAGCGTTCATCCGGGAAAGCCGGCGGCTCGCCTGTTTCGACCTTCGGTAGGCGCTGGCCCCGGACACGGTGCCCAGTTTGGGTGGAGGATGCATTCGCCGCCCAGGTGTGCCCTAGGAAGGCCTTGCTGCGCCGGAATTGGTAGGCGGCCTCGTCGGTCTGCCGGTCGAAGGCGCCACCCGCATAGCGCGGGTTGACTTGAGCCGCCTCGGGACGCATCTCGCCGAGCCAGTCGAAGAAGTCCGTCAGGTGGGTGACGATGTGCGAGGCATCCTGCGGCGAGCGCGGCGCCCAGCACAGGCCGCTGGGGTCGAGGCCGGTCGTGCGGTCGAAGGTGCCGGTGTAAAGCCGCTGGGCGAAGTTCTGGAACAGGCGGTAGGTGTCGCGTTCGGCGGGGTTGGATTGCAGGTATTCGAGGAACATCCGCACTGAGCGGGTCACTTTCGACATCCAGGTCAGGCTGCGGTCGTGACTGCGATACAGGCAATAGTCGAGCAAAGGCTCCAACACCCCAGCCGGGGTCAGCAGCGCAGGCAACTCGGTATAGACACCCGTCGCATCGGTGTGGATGCGGGCTTTGACGGTCACAAACATGGGGGATCTAAGTCAGTCGCGCTTTTGACATCGACATGGCGCGCATGCATGACCGAATCCGCTGCACCACCTCCGCCGCGCTTGAGCCAGATGTCGAAGAATTTGGGGCCGAGAAGCAGCAATTCGAAATCCTCCCTTCGGCATTGACGTGATAGCGCTGAGTGCCCACCGCGGTCAGGGGCTCGAACCTGCTGTCAGCCTTCGCACGGCACCCCCAGGTTCTCTAGCACCAATAGAGCATCGAACGCCCGCTAGCGCTCCAGCGTCAAGTTATCCATAGACACTATGTTTCCTCCCCCCGCCCCCCAACCTGCTACTCGTCCTTCTGGGAAAGGCGGCTACTCGAAACAGCCAACGACGTCGCTGCATCTACCGGTTCACTCCCGCATGTTATGTAAATTTATGGAATAGCTACAAAAATATCGAGGCAAGAAAAAGCCCCTGCGAGAGGGGCTTGGAGGGATTCCTGCAGCTAAACGACCCTAACGATGTATGGATTGTTGGGGGGAATAAATGTGTTCGGCGGTTTTTTTTATGCGCGTGGTTTTGTGGGGGCCTATTTCAGCGGCACGTATTCGCCGCTTGCCGGGTCGTCCTTCTGCAGCGCGCCGGTGCTCTTGTCGATCAGCAACGTGACCACATGCGGCGCAGTGTTCGGATCGCCTCCACACGCCGGGGTGTGGTTCTCCAGCACCTCGACGTTGTAGTGCGTGTCGTCTTCCTGACCGGCCATGAACGACAGGCAATCGATCGACAGGCTGGTCAGCTTGTATTTCTCGATGGCGGCGCGGGCGATGTCCACCGCCTTGGCTTGCTCGGCCTCGCTCAGGGCAGGAGCGCTGGCGGCGGGTGCCGCAGGTGCGCTCGCAGGCGCCGGGGTTGGCGTGGAAGCGGGGGCGGATGCTGGCGCGGCGGACTTCTGTGTGTTGTCGGAACGGCCGCAGCCCGCCAGCGCAACGGCGGTGAGCACGGCAAGAAACAGGGGTTTGATCATGGCGCGCGGGGCGTGTGTTCGAAGTCAAGACCGCGACTTTACCCGGAACTGGCTGATCGTTTCCATGCCGCATACGCCTGTGGCATACACACTGCGCAGGGCCGGTAGCCAGCGGCACGTGCGTCCGCTTCGCTCAGAAAGAACACGCGGTGGCGCACATAACCGCCGCGCGCGATGGCCCGGCGTGCGGCGGGGCAGTCGAGCCGGCCATAGATGCGTGCCCGCCGATGCCCGCCCAGCGTGCCGGGCACGGCGCTCTCATAGGGCAGGCCGCTGACCCCGATGAGTGTCCACGTTTTCACGCGGCGTCATGCGGCTTTATGCGGCAGATTGCGCCTCGCGCTCCAGCAGCGCCAGCTTGCGCTCCACGCCCCAGCGATAGCCTGAGGTGTTGCCGTCGCGGCGGATCACGCGGTGGCACGGGATCGCCACCGCAATGTGGTTGGCCGCGCAGGCTTGCGCCACCGCCCGTACCGCCTTGGGCGCACCGATGCGTGCGGCAATCTCGGCGTAGCTGGCGGTGCTGCCGGGCGGCACTTCACGCAGGGCTTGCCACACGCGCTCCTGAAACGCGGTGCCGCGCACATCCAGCGGCAAATCCAACCCGATAGACGGCGCTTCGATCAGCCCGACCACCTGGGCAACTAGGTCTTCAAAGCCCGCATCGCCGCCGATGAGTTCGGCCTTGCGGAAGGTGTCCTGCAGATCGCGCACGAGCGCGTCGGGGTCGTCGCCCATCAGGATCGCGCAAATGCCGCGGTCGCTTTGCGCCACCAGGATCGAGCCGAGCGAGCATTCGCCCACCGCAAAGCGGATCGTCGTCTGCGCGCCGCCCGCGCGGTAGCGGCTGGCGGTCATGCCGAGCACGTTGTCCGACGCTTCATAGAAGCGGCTGCTGGCATTGAAACCGGCGTCGTAGATGGCCTCGGTGACAGTGCTGCCGCGCCCCAGTTGCGTGCGCAGTTTGCGGGCGCGATGCGCATCGGCGTAGGCCTTGGGTGTGAGCCCCGTAACGCTCTTGAACAGGCGGTGGAAGTGATACGGGCTCAGGCCGGCGTCTTGCGCGAGCGTGTCGAGCGTGGGCGGGCCATTGGACGCCATGGCCGCTTCGATGCGGCGGCACGCTTGTGCGACGAGCGCGGTTTGCTGCGCGCGCACGGTGGTCTGATCGGGGCTGGCGCGGCGGCTCGGGCGGTAGCCGGCGGCCTCGGCATCGGCGGGTGTGTCGAAGAATTCGACGTTTTCGGGGCGCGGCAGGCGCGATGGGCTGCTCGGCTGGCAGTACACGCCGGTGGTTTTCACGGCATACACGAATTGCCCGTCGGCGGAGGCGTCGCGCGCGAGCACACGAGCCCAGCGCGGGTCGTGTTTGACGGGAGTGATGCCTGATACGGTGCGGGTGGCGGTTTGCATGGCGTCATCCAGTGGACTGCGATGACTGTACTGTAGGTGCGGGCCTCGGCCCGGGCACTCCGGGTCTTGCGGTCAAATTCGGGGCACTGCTTGCGTCACTTGCCGGCGGATGTTTCTTGCTGATTGGCGCGCGCAGCGGCCAGGTTGGCGGCGATCTGCTTGGCGGCTGCGGATTCCGGCGGCAGCAGCCGGTACAGGTGCTCCCACTGGGCGATTGCATCTTTCACTTCACCACGCTCGACTGCGGCGGAGGCGGCCAGGGCAAGCGCCTTGGGCTCGTCCGGATCGGTCTTGAGCGCGAGGCGGATTTGCTCGGTGGGCGCACCAGCGAGGGCGCCATCCTGCGCGGTGGCGAGCGCGTCGGCGTAATCGGCGCGCAAGCTGGCGACGTCGGGGGCAAGAGCTACGGCTTTTGCATAGGCGGCGACGGCATCGGTGGAACGCTCCATCGTGCTGTAGGACCGCGCGAGCAATGCCCAGCCGGGGGCGTCGTCGGGGGCATCGTGTAATCGCTGCGCGAGGCTGTTGACCATCGATTCGATCTGCGCGTTGTCCCCCACTCGTCCGCCAGTGTGGTCGCTGCGGGCGGCGGTCATCATGTCGCCTGGCATCCAGAGCGAGGTGGGCTTGCCCAGGTGTTGATAGAGCAGCACGGCGGACGTCGGCAACGCAGCCAGCAGCAGTGCGGCAAGCAGGACAGGGCGGCGGTCGGGGCGGGCCTGTGTGATGGCGATGTTGCCGGTGTCAGCTGTGTCGTCCAGCAACCGCTGGCCAAGCTCTGCGCGTGCGTGCGCGTGACCGGCGGCATCGATGGCGCCAGCGCGCAGGTCGGCATCCAGCTCGCGCAGTTCGTCTTGGTACCACCGGACCATCTGGCCGCGCGCGGTGAGGCGTTGGAGCGCGGTATCGCCAGCATTGCTGCGCGGACGTCGCAGCAGCGGCGTCAGCAGGACTGCCATGGTGATGGCCGTGAGCGCAGCCGCCAGCAGCCAGAACAGGGTCATCACGGTCAGGGGCGGGGGTCTTCCGGTGGTGATGATGCAAGCAGGGCGGCCAGGCGTGCCTCTGCGTCGGGGTCCATCTCGGTCGTGGCCGGTGCGGGCCGCTTGCCGGACGACACGATGCCCATCACCACTGCCACCAGCAGCAGCGCGGGGCCAAACCACAGCAGATACGTCAGCGGCTTGACGGGCGGCCTGTACAGGACGAAATCGCCATAGCGCTGAACGAGGTAGTCCTTTACGGCGTCGTCGGTGGCGCCGGCACGCAATTGTTCGCGAATCTGGCGGCGCAGGTCGACGGCCAGGTCGGCGTTGGAGTCGGCCAGGGTCTGGTTCTGGCAGACGAGGCAGCGCAACTGCTCCGACAGCGCGTGGACGCGCGTGTCGAGATCGACGTCGGCCGCAGCGGCAAAGGCGTGCATCTGCAACGCAAACGCGGTGACGCTAGCGACAACGAGGGCGGCCAGTCGCTTACGCATGACCGCCTTCCTGTTCCAGTTGCTGCAGAAGCGGCACGATCTTGCGTTCCATGGAGTCGGCCGTGACGGGGCCGACCTGCCGATAACGCACCACGCCAGCGCGGTCGATGACGAAGGTCTCCGGCACGCCGTAGACGCCGTAGTCGATGCCGACCTTGCCGTCTGCGTCGATGAGCGAGGCGACATACGGGTCGCCCATCTGCTTGAGCCACGCGCGCGCGGCGTCGGCGTCGTCCTTGTAGTTCAATCCGTAGATGGGAACCGGCGATTGCTTGGCAAATGCGTTCAGCACGGCGTGTTCGGCACGGCAGGCGGTACACCACGACGCCCAGACGTTCAGCATCCAGACCTTGCCGAGCAGGTCTTGCGGCGTGAGCGTGCCGGCAGCCGGTTCCAGCGCCGCCAGCTTGAACGCAGGCGCAGGCTTGCCGACCAGCGGCGAGGGCAGCTCACGCGGATCGCGTGACAACCCAGCCGCCAGCGCAATCACCAGGACAAAGAACGCCGCCAGTGGCAGCATGTAACGCAGCTTCACCGTGGCTCCTCGGTTGCAGGCAGTGCCAGCGTTGGGTTTGCCAGGGCAGCGTCAGGCGTGGTGCGCGGTGCAGCGGCACGGCGGCGCAGCCGGTAGCGGCGATCGCACACGGCCAGCAGGCCGCCGGCCACCATCAGCACACAGCCGCCCCAGATCCAGCCGACGAACGGCTTGATATAGATGCGCATGGCCCAGCTGTCTTGCCCGATGGATTCGCCCAGCGCGACATAGAGATCCCGCGTGACGCCGCTGTCGATGGCGACTTCGGTTGTCGGCGTTTCCTGACTGTGGTACAGGCGCCGCTCGGGCAGCAGTGTGGCCACGGGTTTGCCGTTGCGGCTGACTTCGACGTGGCCGCGCAAGACGTCGTAATTGGGGCCCCGCGCCGGCGCAACGCTGGTGAGGTGGAACGTATAGCCGCCCACCTCCGCTGTGCCGCCCACGCGCACCGGCAGTTCGCGCAGCGTCTCCTGGCTCAGTACCAGCGTGACCCCCGCGATGAACACGCCGACCCCCGCGTGCGCCACCAGCATGCCGAAGTAGCTGGGCGGCAACTGACGCAGTGTCGTCAATCGATTGCCGGGCTGGCGCAGCTTTCCCGCCAGGCTGGCCAGCGCGCTTGCGAAGCACCATGCGGCCAGCGTCAGCCCAAGACCTGCGAGCGCGGACGTCCGATAGAACAGCGCCAAGCCGAGCCCGATGACGACACTGGCCATCGCTGCCCAGCGCAGCCGCACAGCCATCGACGGCAGCGCGCTGTGACGCCAGCGCGCCAGTGGTGCCGCACCCATCAACAGCACCGCAGGCGACATCAGCGGTACAAAGACTTGTTCAAAGTACGCCGGGCCCACAGAGATCTTGCCCAGCCGCAGCACGTCCAGCACCAGCGGATACAGCGTGCCGAGCAACACCGTGGCCGCCGCCACCGCCAGCAACACGTTGTTGGCGAGCAGGAACGATTCACGCGCGAACAGCGAGAACGCCGCGCCCTCCGACGTACTGCCGGACAACCGCTTTGCGCGCCACGCAAACAGGCCCAGCGCGCCGCCAGTCACGACGCCAAGCAGCGCCAGGATGAAGAGACCGCGCTTCGGGTCGACCGCAAACGCATGCACCGAAGTCAGCACGCCCGAGCGGACGAGGAAGGTGCCCAGCAGGCTCAGCGAGAACGTGAAGATGGCGAGCAGCGCCGTCCACGCACGGA
This sequence comes from uncultured Ralstonia sp., assembly GCA_963512445.1. Lineage (GTDB taxonomy): Bacteria > Pseudomonadota > Gammaproteobacteria > Burkholderiales > Burkholderiaceae > Ralstonia. Next base: position 45,344 of record CAUPMS010000011.1, on the reverse strand, counting down.
ACACGCCGCGCTTTTCCGTCACGGCCAGCGAGTGGATCAGCGCGGTGCCAGCGAGCCACGGCATGAACGACGCGTTTTCGACCGGATCCCAGAACCACCATCCGCCCCAGCCCAGTTCGTAATACGCCCATGCGCTGCCGAGCATGATGCCGGTGGTCAGGCACGCCCAGGCCGCGGTCGTCCATGGCCGTGACCAGCGGGCCCAGGTGGCATCGAGCCGACCCGACAGCAGGGCAGCCATCGCAAACGAAAACGCCACCGCAAAGCCCACGTAACCCATGTAGAGCATCGGTGGATGCGACACCATGCCGGGGTCTTGCAGCAGCGGATTGAGATCGCGCCCTTCCATGGCCGGCGGCAACAACCGCAGGAACGGATTCGACGCCAGCAGCAGGAAGAGCAGCAGCCCGGTGCTGATCATGCCCATCACACCCAGCACGCGCGCCACGACGGGCAGCGGCAGTTGCCGGCTGAACACCGACACCGCGAGCGACCACAGTGCAAGCATCGTCGTCCACAGCAGCATCGAGCCCTCGTGCCCGCCCCACACGGCCGCCACGCGATAGGGCAGCGGCAGCGCACTGTTCGAGTTGGCGGCCACGTAGAGCACGCTGAAGTCGTTGCTGACGAAGGCCCACGTCAGCGCGCCATACGCCAGCAGCACGAGCGCGCACTGCATGCGGGCGGCCGGCCGTGCGACGGCCATCCAACGTTCGTTGTCGCGTGTCGCACCCATCAGCGGCAGCACAGATTGCATGACGGCAGTCAGCAATGCCAGGATCAATGCGAAATGGCCCAGCTCGGCAATCATCTTGACGCGCTCCGGGCCGATTCCTTCGCCATCTGTTCGTTGACTTGCGCCGCGCGGCGCACGGCATCGGCGGCTTCGGGTGGCATATAGTTCTCGTCGTGCTTGGCCAGCACTTCGTTGGCGACGAAGACACCATCCTCGCCGAGCCGGCCGCGCGCCACCACGCCCTTGCCCTCGCGGAAGAGGTCCGGCAGCAGGCCGTGGTAGACGACCGGCACACCACGCGCCGTGTCGGTAACGATAAAGCGGATGGTCATGCCGTCGCGCTCGCGCTGGATGGAGCCGCGCTCGACCAGCCCGCCCAGGCGGAAGACTTGCGCCACCGGCGCTTCCTTGGCTGCGATCTGGCTGGGGCTGAAGAAAAACACCAGGTTGGAGCGGAACGCATTGAGCGTGAGCGCGGTGGCCGCGCCTGCGCACACCAGCGCGGCGATCAGGATGCCGAGGCGGCGTTGTCTGCGCGTCATAGGTCGTTACTGTCGGAGTGACTCACGCGATTGGCCGCGCGCCAACGGCGAACCAGCAGCAGCATCTCGGCCGCGATGCAGATGGCCGCCATGGCAAACGCGCCCGCAATGTAGTCGACGTGATTGACGGTGAACTGGCTCATGCCGGCGTGCTCAGGTTGTGGTCTTCATCGGCGCGCTCGCGCATGATGCAGCGCACGCGGATCAACGCGACGCAGATGCTGTACATCCAGCACGCGAGCGTCATCAGCAGCATGCCGAGCAGCATCGTCATCGCCATCGACGGTGCCGCCGTCAGGCTGATGGACGCGCCCTGATGCAGGGTGTTCCACCACTGCACCGAAAAATAGATCACGGGGATGTTGACCACGCCCACCACGGCCAGCACGGCACAGGCGCGTTCAGCGCGGTGCGGGTCTTCAATGGCGCTCTCCAGCGCAATGAAGCCGAGGTATAGAAACAGCAGCAGCAACTCGGATGTCAGCCGTGCGTCCCACACCCACCACGTGCCCCACGTCGGCTTGCCCCACAGCGCGCCCGTCCACAGCGCAATGGCAGTGAACAGCGCGCCGGTGGGCGCCAGCGCAGAGGCCATCATTGACGACAGGCGCGTGCGGAGCACGAGCGCCAACGCGCAGTAGCCCGCCATCACCAGGTAGATGAACATCGACATCCATGCGGCCGGCACGTGCAGGAAGATGATCCGGTAGACCTCGCCCTGCTGCGCGTCGGTGGGCGCCAACGCGAAGCCGACATAGAGACCCGCGATGAGGAACAGGAGCGCTGCCGCGCCAAATAATGGCGCCAGTTTGCGCGCGAGCGGATCAAAACGCACGGGGGATGCATACGCGAGCCAGTTCCAGCGTCGGCGGGCGGGTTCTCGCGCAGTGGCCACGGGGTTGGTGTGGAGTCCGGAGCGATTCGTCATCGGGTCATTCCACGGCAATGCGCAGCCCGGCAGCGGCGGCCAGCGGGCAAACAAACAACGACAACGCCAGGCACGCACCCAGCAGCGAGAAATGCGGCATGACATCGAGCCCCGCATCGGCCGCCGAACCCGCGCCCGCGCCAAACACAAGCACCGGCACACACAGCGGCAGGACGAGGATGCACAACAGCGCCGCCCCGTTGCGCACGCCCAGCGTGAGCGCCGCACCCACCGCGCCGATCAGCGCAATGGCCGGCGTGCCGATCAGCAACGTGGCCGTCAGCAGCAGCGTTGCATGCAGCGGCAGGCTGTACTGCTGCGCGAGGATGGGTGTCAGAAGCAACAGCGGCAGGCCGCTTGCGAGCCAATGCGCGGCAATCTTGGTCAGCACAATCAGTGCAAGCGGATGCGGCGACAGCAGCAGCTGGTCGAGGGTGCCATCCGCGTGTTCCTGCGCGAACAGCCGCGACAGAGACAGCATCGACGCAAGCAGCGCCGCTACCCAAAGGATGCCCGGCGCGAGCATGCGCAACTGCTGTGGGTCGGGCCCGATCGCCAGCGGAAACAGGCTCGCCGCAATCACGTAGAACACCACGCCGCCGACCAGGTTGCCGCGTCGCCGCCATGACAGCGCCAGATCGTGCCGCAGGACGGCCATCAGCATCGGCTTCATGCGGTGCCTCCCGCGGGTGTCCCCAGCCGCAGTACGCGGTCGGAGCCTTCTTCAGGGCGTGCCAGCACTTGGTGCGTGGTCATGATCGCCATGCCGCCGGCGCGCAAGTGTGCATCCAGCTGTGCGGTGAAGAGGCCGACTGCGTGGTCATCGAGCGAGGCGATCGGCTCGTCCAATAGCCACAGCTCGCGCCGCGCAATCAGCAGCCGGGCCAGCGCCACGCGCCGCCGCTGTCCCTGCGACAGTTTGCGCACAGGCGTGGCGGCGAGCTTGCCGAGGTCAAGCGCTTCCAGAGCATGCCGGATGCCAAAGGGCTCGGATTCGGCGTCGCGCAGGCCGGCCAGTTGCATGGCCAGGCGCAGGCTCTCTGCAACGGTGAGGTCGGGGTCGATGCCGTTGGTGTGTCCAACGTAGCAGAGGGCGCCAAGAAAGGTGGGGTCGCCGCTGCGTACCGGCGCGCCATGCCAGGTCAGCGAGCCGCTGGCTGGTGCCAGCAGGCCGCAGAGTACGCGCAGCAGCGTGGTCTTCCCGCTGCCGTTGGCGCCCGTTACCTGTACCAGCTCGCCCGCCGACACCGAGAGATCCAGCTCGCGGAAGATCCGGCGGCCGGCGCGCGAAAACGTTAGTTGGCTGGCAACAAGCACGGCGGCGTATTACATAAAGCGAGGGGTAGTCTGACCAACAATTTCAGGTGCTTCACTGGTCTTTGAGTTTCGACATGTCGGGCAGATGGTGCGCAATACCCTTGTGACAGTCGATACAGGTCTTTTCTTTGCTGCCTACGTATGTGGAGTGCATGGCCGACGCGCGTGGGCTCTGCCGCGTGAAGTCCATCGATTCGTAGTTGTGGCAGTTGCGGCATTCCAATGAATCGTTGGCCTTCAGGCGATCCCATTCGTGCTGGGCCAGTTCGAGCCGGTGAGCCTCGAATTTCTCACGCGTATCGATGGTGCCGAAAATCTTGCCCCACACTTCTTTCGAGGCCTGCATCTTGCGCGCGATCTTGTTCGTCCAGGCATGCGGAACGTGGCAGTTGGAACAGATGGCGCGTACACCGCTGCGGTTGGTGTAGTGAATGGTGCTCTGCAACTCCTGGTACACGTTGTCGCGCATTTCGTGGCAACCCGTGCAGAACGCTTCGGTGTTGGTCACTTCCATCGCGGTGTTGAACGCGCCCCAGAACACCACGCCAGCAACAAAGCCGCCCAACGTCAGAAAGCCCAGGCTGAAATACGCGCTGGGCCGGTTGATGGTGCGCCAGTAGCGCTTGATCAGGTCGAACATGGCTGCACCGCCTCAGTTCTTGTCAACGCTCTTGCCATCAGGCTTGCGTTTGAGCAGTTGATCGACATCGACAAACGTATTGGTGATGAGTGGCTTGGCGTCGGCCTGCGGCACGTGGCATTGCGTGCAGAAGAAGCGGCGCGGCGAAACGTCGGCCAGTTGGTGGCCATCGCGGTCAAAGTAGTGCGTCTGGCCGATCGGGATCGCACGCATCTCTTCGGCCTTCGTGCGTGCGTGGCAGGACAGACAACCGTTGTGGTCCTTGTTGATCTGATACATGTACGTGCCGTCGATCTTGTGCGGAATCGTCGGCGGCTGCCCGGTGTAGTTGCGCTCGCGCCGGACGTCCTTATTCTCCGTCGGATACAGGATCGGCGGCGTCGATTCGGCGGCGATCGGCGTCGGCCCACGCATGGCGTCAACTACGCCTTGGGCCTGCGCGGGCGAGTTGGCAAGGGTCGCCAGCAGCAGCGCACAGATGGCGGCTGGCAGTCCCAAGAATCGGCTGAGCTTCATGACGTTTTCCTGTTGCGCTTGTGTCGTCCGCCTGCGCTTGTCAGACCTTTACGATCTTGACGGCGCATTTCTTGAAATCCGTCTGCAGCGAGATCGGGCAGGTGGCGTCCAATGTGACCTTGTTGATGAGCTGGCTGGCATCGAACCACGGCACGAACACCAGACCCTTCGGCGGCTGGTTACGGCCGCGCGTTTCAATGCGGGTGCGCATCTTCCCGCGCCGTGAGATCACCTCGACCTCAACACCGCGCCGCAGTCCCAGCGTCTTGGCGTCTTCCGGGTGCATGAAGCAGACCGCGTTCGGAAATGCGCGATACAGCTCGGGCACACGGCGCGTCATTGAGCCCGAGTGCCAGTGTTCCAGCACACGGCCGGTCGACAACCAGAACGGGTATTCCTTGTCCGGCACTTCCGGCGGCGCCTCATAGGGCAGAGCGAAAATCACGGCCTTGCCGTCGGGGTTGCCGTAGAACTGATATCCGGTGCCGGCCTTGACGTATGGGTCGCTGCCTTCTTTGTAGCGCCAGCGCGTTTCCTTGCCGTTGACCACCGGCCAGCGCAGTCCGCGCGCCTTGTGATAGTCGTCGAACGGTGCGAGGTCGTGGCCGTGGCCGCGCCCGAAGCTTGCGTATTCCTCGAACAGGCCCTTCTGGATGTAGAAGCCGAACACCTTGGCTTCTGCATTGTGGTATTCCGGGTCGACGTCCTTGAGCGGGAACTTGTCGACGTTGCCGTTGCGGTAGAGCACGTCGTAGAGCGTCTTGCCGCGCAACTCCGGTTTTTTGGCGATGAGTTCTTCCGGCCAGACCTCTTCCACCTTGAAGCGCTTGGAAAATTCCACCAGTTGCCACAGGTCGGAGCGCGCCTCGCCCGGCGCATCAACAAGCTGATGCCAGAACTGCGTGCGGCGCTCGGCGTTGCCGTAGGCGCCTTCCTTCTCGACCCACATCGCGCTGGGCAGGATCAGGTCGGCTGCCAGCGCCGTGACGGTCGGGTACACGTCGGAGACGACGATGAAGTTCTCCGGATTGCGATAGCCCGGGTAGCCTTCCTCGTTGATGTTGGCCCCGGCTTGCATGTTGTTGTTGACCTGCACCCAGTAAGCATTGAGCTTGCCGTCCTTGAGCATGCGGTTCTGCAGCACGGCGTGATAGCCCGGCTTCTCCGGGACCGTGCCGGCAGGCAGCTTCCAGATGTGCTCGGCTTCCTCACGGTGCTTCGGATTGGTCACCACCATGTCGGCCGGCAAGCGGTGCGAGAACGTGCCCACTTCGCGTGCGGTGCCGCAGGCCGAAGGCTGGCCCGTCAGCGAGAACGGGCTGTTGCCCGGCGTAGCGATCTTTCCTGTCAGCAGGTGCAGGTTGTAGACCATGTTGTTCGCCCAGGTGCCACGGGTGTGCTGGTTGAAACCCATGGTCCAGAGCGACACGACCTTGATCTTCGGGTCGGCGTACAGCTCGGCCAGCTTTTGAAGCTGCTGCTTGAACTCCTTCTCTTTGCTCTTGTCCGGGTTCGCCAGTTTGGTGGTGTAGTCCAGGTCGTACGTTGAGACGAACTTCGCGAACTCGTCGAACGAGATCGGCTTGGAGTCGCCCACCTTGTCGGCGTTTTTGGCGGCCTTCTGCAGCGGATTGTCCGGACGCAGACCGTAGCCGATATCGGTTACGCCCTGCTTGAAGACCGTGTGCTTGTTGACGAAGTCTGTGTTGACCTTCTTGTTGGTGATGATGTAGTTCGCGATGTAATTGAGCATCGCGAGATCGGCCTGCGGCGTGAAGACGATCGGAATGTCCGCCAGATCGAACGAACGGTGCGTAAACGTCGACAGCACCGCCACCTTTGTCTTGGGCGCAGAGAGGCGCCGGTCAGTCACGCGCGACCACAGAATCGGGTGCATCTCCGCCATGTTCGAGCCCCACAGCACGAACGCGTCGGTGGCTTCGAAGTCGTCGTAGCAGCCCATCGGCTCGTCCATGCCGAACGTGCGCATGAAACCCGCCACCGCAGAGGCCATGCAATGGCGCGCGTTGGGGTCGAGGTTGTTGGAGCGAAAGCCCGCCTTCATCAGCTTGACGGCGGCGTAGCCCTCAAAGACGGTCCATTGACCCGAGCCGAACATACCGACGGCGGTCGGGCCCTTTTCCTTGATGACGCGCTTGAACTGCACCGCCATCTCGTCGAACGCGCGGTCCCAGCTCACTGGTGTGAAATCGCCGTTCTTGTCGTACTTGCCGTTCTTCATGCGCAGCAGCGGCTGGGTCAGCCGGTCTTTGCCGTACATGATCTTCGAGAGGAAATAGCCCTTGACGCAGTTCAGGCCGCGATTGACCTCGGCTTTCGGATCGCCCTGCGTGGCGACCACGCGGTTGTCCTTGACGGCCACTTCAACGCCGCAGCCCGTGCCGCAGAATCGGCAAGGTGCTTTCGACCACTTGAGCTGCGTCAGCTCTTTATCGGTGACGAGGTTGGCGGCGTTGGTGGGAAGCGTGACGCCCGCCACCGAAGCCGTGGCGGCGGCGGCGGTCTGCTTAATGAACGCGCGGCGAGAGACTTTCATCGTCCATTTCCTCATTCATGGCGTCTGCCATTTCGTTGTGCTGGTAGATCAGGGCGGTGTTGAGCACGCCATCGATCTGCTGAATGAATGTCAGGTGCGCCGCGATGGCGCGCGAACTGGGTGCCTCAAGCGTGACCACGAGCTTGCCGTTGTCACTGGTTGCGTGAATTTCGCTGCCCGCGATGGCTTGAATGGCTTCGCTGACCGATGCAATGTGGGTTGGCCACGCTTGGACCATGACACCGGCGATATGCCACTCGTCATCAAGCGGCGCCGGCCGAACGGGGATATCTATTTTTTTTGTGTTTCGCATGACGCTGTTTGGGCGATAAACGCCTTTTTCTAATCAGTGCTGCGCGAACATACAACCCGACTCACCCTCAACACCTCCCGGGGCCGTAAATCAATGCGTTGGCGGACCGCTGAGCAATTGGGTTGCCCACACGATAAAGCCATATCCCGCAACGACGATCACAGAAAGAACCGGCACCATGATCGCCGTCAGAAAGAGGAAACTCCGCAGTTCTTCGGATTTACGTTGCGCGTCGATGTTTTGGGACTTTTCCACGATGGGCTCGACCAATAAGAGCCGCGCAGACGGCGCGCGAACGTTTTCCAGTAAAGCGAAAGTTACTTCGGAATTCAAGGTTTCCGAATAATCTCAGTGCGACATATGTTGCGCAAGCTATATGTCGTAGGGGGCATGATCTGCCGCAAGACTTGCCGAATTCACCTGCGTGAAGTATTGACAGGCACGCGCCATAAATACCAAGCCGCAACGGTTCGATATGGGCTCCACGCAAGGCCGATTTTCTCCATCTGTTTGCGCGTGGGCGTGGTGTCGAGCCGCTTCAGGCGGCGGTAACCGTCACGCACGCCGAAGTCGTCGGCGGGCAGGATGTCGGAGCGCTCCAGCGTGTAGATCAGCAGCATTTCGACGGTCCAGCGACCCACGCCACGCAGCGTGACCAACTGATCGATGAGCATGTCGTCGGTCATGGTGAGCGCGTGCTCACGTGTGGGCACGACACCGTCGAGCGCGGCTTGTGCAATGCCGCGAATCGTCGCCAGTTTGGTCGCCGAGAAACCGCAGCCGCGCAGCGCCGATTCATCGGTCGCGACCACCTGCTGCGGCGCGGGAAATTCGGCGTCGGGATACAGCGCGAGGAAGCGGCCGAGGATGGCGTCACCGGCCTTGGCGTGCAACTGCTGATAGGCAATGGCGCGGATCAGCGCTTCATAAGGCTCGCGCGCGGGCTTGGCGGCGTGGCCGCACGGGCCAATAGCGGCGATGTGGCGAGCCCAGTCTTCGTCGAGCATGGCCAAGAAGGTTGCGGCTTGCTGGTAGGCGCGTTCAGACAGGTCTGCGGCGATGGTCATGCGGTGGTTTGCCGGTCAACCGGCCTTGCGGAACGTGAGGTTGATGCGCTGGCTGCCCAGCAGTGCGTGCGGGTGGTCTTTGAGCGGTGCGACGCCGTGATAGCGCAGGCGATCGGGCCCGCCCCAGATGACGACATCACCGTGAAAGAGCGGAACGCGCTGCGTTTTATCGGCGCGCCGGTGTCCGCCAAACAGGAAGATGGCCGGCATGCCGAGCGAGACGGAGACGATGGGCGCGCTGTAATCCTGTTCGTCTTTGTCTTGATGCAGCGACAGGCGCGCGCCGGGCACGTAGCGGTTGATGAGACACGCGTCTGGCGTGAAATCCGGGAAACCCGCTTCGAAGGCAGCGTTGCGGGCGAGGCGCAGGAACACGTCTGGCAGCGGCGGCCACGGGTTGCCGCTGAGCGGGTCGAGCGTGGCATACCGGTAGCCGCGGCGGTCGGACGTCCAGCCCAGCGTGCCGCTGTTGGTGAGCGCGACTGACATCTCGAAACCGCCTGGCGTGACCATGTGGCGAAATACTGCCTGCCGCGCGATGGCGTCCACCGCCGCGAGCAGTGCCGGTGTGTCGCCCAACGCAAAACCGCGCAGCACGAACGCTGCCTCGCCGAGCACGATGCGCGCATCGTCATCAGGTAAGTGGTCGGCAAACAGATCGCCGGTGGTCATGGTGATGTGGCTACAGCGCGTCGTGGAAGATGATGCCGACAGTATGCCGCCGGCCGGAGCGCAAGCGGCTTACGCCGTGGCGCATGTTCACGCGGGACGTGCCGCGCGTGCCTTGTACCGGGCGATGGTGTACCGCGAAGACGACCGCATCGCCTTTGCACAAGGGCACCACCTCGGGGCGCGATTGCATGCGCGGGCGCTGTTCGGTCATGACGAATTCGCCGCCGGTGAAATCGCTGCCGGGTTCAGACAGCAGGATGGCGATCTGCAGCGGAAAGACGTGCTCGCCGTAGAGGTCCTGGTGCAGGCAGTTGTAGTCGTCGGGGCCGTATTGCAGGATCAGCGGGGTGGGGCGCAACTGGCCGGCTTCGTGGCAGCGGCGCAGAAAATCGGTGTGCTTGGGCGGGTAGCGCACGTCGATGCCCATTGCCTCGTTCCAGCGGTTGGCGATGGTCGCCAGCGGCGGGTAAAGCGATGTGCGCAGCTGTGCGATCAGGCCCGGCAGCGGGTAGGCGAAGTACTGGTATTCGCCGCGCCCGAAACCGTGGCGCTCCATCACCACACGCGAGCGGTACAGGCGCTCTTGCGGGTACAGCGCGGCCAGGGCGCCGCAGGTCTCGTGCGTGAGCAGGCTCGGCAGCACGGCGCTGCCGACCTCGTTGAGGGCATCTTCAACGGCATGCCAGTCGATACCATCGAGATTGGAACGGTGCCCCGCGCTGATATGCGCGGCGGCCGTGGAGGGCGGCATATGTGCTCCATGGTTGGAGGTTCGATATGCCAAGCCTACGCTCACGAGAGTGCGCTGGGCACTCCGGAGCTTGCGGTCAAATTCAGGCCTGCGTGACTTGCGCGGCCAGGCTGGAAGGCATCGGGATGGCCGCCAGCTTGCCTAGTGCATCACCCGTGGCGCGGCAGATGCGCCACTCGGGCAGCACATCGGCGCCCATGGCTTCGTAGAAGGCGATGGACGGTGCATTCCAGTCGAGCACGCTCCACTCGAAGCGGCCGCAGTCGCGCTCCTGCGCCAGACGGGCGAGGTGAATCAGCAGCGCGCGGCCGATGCCGAGGCCGCGATACTCGGGTTCCACGAACAGGTCTTCCAGATACAGGCCCGGCTTGCAAAGGAAGGTTGAGAAATTGTGGAAGAACAGCGCAAAGCCCACGGCCCGGCCCTCGACTTCCGCCAGCACGGCTTCGCAATACGGGCGCGGTCCGAACAGCATCGTGGCGAGCGCCTCGGGCGTGGTCTGCACGAGGTGCGTGAGCTTTTCGTACTCGGCCAGCGCAGAGATCAGACTGACCAGCGCAGCACAGTCATCCGGCGTGGCAGGGCGCAGCGTGAAGGTGGTGGCGGCGTCGGTAGTCGTCATTGCGATTCCAGTGAGGTTTGGACCAGGCGTGCAACCTGGTCGACGTAATCGGGCGCGAGGCAATCGACCACCTGCCGCTCCGGCGTGCTGCGCAGCCACGTGATCTGGCGCTTGCAGAGTTGGCGCGTTGCGGCGATGCCCTGTTCGCGCAGGGCAGTCTTGTCGATGTCGCCATCGAGATAAGCCCACGCCTGGCGATAACCTACGCAGCGGATGGACGGCAGCGTGGGCGACAGATCGCCGCGACGGCGCAAGCCTTCCACCTCATCGAGCAGGCCGCCGGCGAGCATCGCATCGAAGCGCTGGGCAATGCGCGCGTGGAGTACAAGCCGGTCGGATGGCTCCAATGCAATCGTCAGATAAGGCGCCGCGGCATCGTGCTGCTGGAACGCATTCGCGCCGACCTCGCGTGCGAGCAGTGCAGACATCGGCTGGCCCGTCAGCCGATACAGCTCCAGCGCGCGCTGAATGCGTTGCGCATCGGTCGTGTGCAGCCGCGCAGCGGTGATCGGATCGACCAGCGCGAGCTTCGCATGCAGTGCGGGCCAACCGTCGCGCGCGGCTTCGGCGTCGATCTCGGCGCGGATGGCCGGATTGGCGCGGGGCAAATCGGAGAGACCTTGCGTGAGCGCTTTGTAGTACAGCATCGTGCCGCCAACGATCAGTGGCAGCTTGCCGCGCGCACGGATGGCATCGATCAGCGCGTTTGCATCGTTTGCAAACTGCGCTGCCGAATACGCATCGAGCGGATCGATGATGTCGATCAGATGGTGCGGGGCGATGGCCTGTTCTTCGGCGCTGGGCTTGGCGGTGCCGATGTCCATGCCGCGATACACCAGCGCGGAATCCATGCTGATGATTTCGACGGGCCAGCGTTCGGCCAGCTTTAACGCGGCGGCGGTTTTGCCAGATGCCGTGGGACCGAGCAGGCAGATAGCGCGCGGCGCAGCGGGTGACACAAATTCGGAAGACACGGTCATCACAAACTCACTGGCCGCGCAGGAACAGGCGATCCAGGTCAGCCACGGTCAACTGAATCCACGTCGGGCGGCCGTGGTTGCATTGGTCGGCGCGTTCGGTGGCTTCCATCTGGCGCAGCAGCGCGTTCATCTCGTCCAGATTCAGGCGGCGGTTGGCGCGTACGGCGGAGTGGCACGCCAGCGTGGCGAGCAGTTCGTTCTGGCGCTCAGCCAGTACGCGTGACCCGCCGTAGGCTTGCAGATCACGCAGCACGTCGCGAGCGAGCGCTTGCGCATCGGCCTTCTGCAGCAGCGTCGGCACCGATCGCACCGCCAGCGTGGTGGGCGATACGGCCGAGATATCGAAGCCGAGCAGCGTGAGCGTGTCGCGGAATTCCTCTGCGGTGCCGATTTCCACTGCGCTCGCGGCAAACGTGACAGGAATCAGCAGCGGCTGCACCTCAACGCGCTTGGCCTCAAGCGCCGTCTTCAGTTGCTCATACAGGATGCGCTCGTGTGCGGCGTGCATATCGACCAGCACCATGCCACGCGCGTTCTGTGCCAGCACGTAAATGCCGTGCAACTGGGCGACGGCGAAGCCGAGCGGGTAGGCATCGTCGTCATCAACCTGCTGCGCACCGACAGGTTCTGCGGCGACGGTAGGTGCGTCGGCAGTCGCTGTGCCGCCATCGAACAACGTTGCGGCGCTTGGCACGTCGGCCATCCAAGCCGGGCGGCTCGATGGCATTGGCGCGCTGTCACCGCGCATCATCGACAGGTATTCCGCACGCGGCTGCGCAATGCCGAGCGACGTCTGCCGCGCGGCCATCTGGTTGATCCAGCGCGTGGTGTTGTCGGCGGGTGAGGGCGCCGTCGCGACACCAGCAATCTCGGGCGCATCGGCGATGTCGGTGCGCAGGCTGTCGCCCTGCTCACCGGCATGGCGTGCAAGTGCACGTTGGATCGCGTGGTAAACGAACTGGTGCACAGCGCGGCTGTCGCGGAAGCGCACCTCGATCTTGGACGGATGCACGTTCACGTCCACGGCTTCGGGCGGCAGCTCCAGGCACAGCACGTAGGCGGGGAAGCGGTCGCCGTGCAGCACGTCTTCGTAGGCGCTGCGCACGGCGTGCGTGAGCAGGCGGTCGCGCACGAAGCGGCCATTGACGTAGAAGAACTGGTGGTCGGCCCGGCCGCGCGAGGCGGTCGGCAGGCCGGCAAAGCCGAAGAGGCGCAGCTCGCCTGCAGCCTCTTCAAACGGCAGGCGCGCGCGGGCGAACTCGGTGCCGAGTACGGCGGCTGTGCGTGAATCCGCCTGCGTGGCGTTCCAGTGCTCCAGGGGCTTGCCGTTGTGATGCACGGAGATGGCCACGTCGGGCCGCGCGAGCGCGGTGCGGCGGATGACTTCCATGCAGTGGCCTAGCTCGGTCTGCTCGGTCTTGAGGAATTTGCGGCGCGCCGGCGTGTTGAAGTACAGATGCTGCACATCAACCGTGGTGCCGACGCCGCCCGAGGCTGGCTGCGCGCGCCCCGTTTGCGCAATGATCTGCGTGGCGTGCGCGTCATGGGCTGTGCGCGAGGTGAGCGTCAATTCCGCCACCGAGGCAATCGAGGCCAGCGCTTCGCCCCGGAACCCCAGCGTCGCCACCGATTCCAGCTCTTCTAGCGAGCCGATCTTGCTGGTCGCATGCCGCATCAGCGCGACAGGCAGTTCGCCCGCCGGAATGCCGCCGCCGTTGTCGGTGATGGCGATACGCCGCACGCCGCCTTCTTCCAGCTTGATCTGGAGCTGGGTGGCGCCGGCGTCCAGCGCGTTTTCCAGCAGTTCCTTGACCACAGAAGCCGGCCGCTCCACGACCTCGCCGGCCGCGATCTGGCTGATCAGCTGATCGGGAAGCGGGCGGATGGGGCGGCGGGAGGTGGCGGAATCGAGGGCGGAATTCATCGCGGCATTATAAATGTCACACCCTGTGCGGCGTACGGACGCAAGCCCCACCTAGAGCTAGGGGAAATCTAATTTGCTTCCGGTATCATTCCCCGCTCGTTTAGGGGGATGGTTTGGATATCGTGATGCAACTGGTCGACATCGTGCTGCATGTCGACAAATCGTTGGGCCTGCTGATTCAGCAGTACGGTGCGTGGGTGTATGTGCTGCTGTTCGCCATCGTGTTTGCCGAAACCGGCCTGGTGGTGCTGCCGTTCCTGCCCGGCGACACGCTGCTCTTCATTGCCGGCGCCATGTGCGCGACCGGCCAGATGGACGCCTGGCTACTGATCGTGCTGCTGGTGATTGCCGCCACGACGGGCAACACCGTCAACTACTTGGTCGGCTCCTGGATCGGCCCCAAGGTATTTGACGGGCACATCCGCTTCCTCGATCACGAAGCGTTGATGAAGACGCACGGTTTCTATGAGCGCCACGGCGGCAAGACGCTTGTGATGGCGCGCTTCATCCCGGTGGTGCGTACGTTCGCGCCGTTCGTGGCCGGTGTGTCGAAGATGACGTTTGCCAAGTTCCAGCTCTTCAACATGATCGGCGCCGTGCTGTGGGTCGGTTTGCTGGTGGCGTCGGGTGTGTTCTTTGGCAACCTGCCCATGGTGCGTGATCACCTGAACACAATTGTGCTGATTGGTCTGGGTGCGGCGATTGTGCCATTGGCACTCGGCGGGGTCTGGAAGCTGCTCAAGCGCCGCCGCGGCGCTGTGGCGCAGAAGTAAGCGTCAATTAAGCGTCAATTCAAGTTCTTGCTCAGGGCGCGCAGCGTTGGCATGCGCTCCTTGAGCTTGGCCGTGTCGGCCGCATCGGGCCTGGCGTCTACATAGGCTTCCAAGTCTTCCAGCGCCGGCCGGAAGCATTCCAGGTTGGCGTACGCCAGCCCCCGGTCGCGCACTTCCTCGATCGAATCGGGCAGCAGAATCACCAGCCGCTGCTGCACCGCCAGCAGGCGCTGCCAGCGCGATTCCTGCAAGTAGATCGCTTTGAGGTTACGCAGCATGCGCGCGACGATCTCGCGGTGCGTGGCCACCTGCAGGAACACCCCGAGCGGCACTGTGTTCGGGTCTTCGATGCCTTCCTTTTCCAGGTATGGGTCGAGCATGTCCTGCAACTCTTCTTTCGACAGCGTCTGCCCCGTCAGCGGATCGAGCACGACCTCGCCCGCAGGAATGCTCATGCGCACGAGGAAGTGGTTGGGGAATGACACCCCCTTGAGCGGCAACCCGATCTGCTGGCCGATCTCCATCAGCAGCACCGCCAATGAGATCGGAATACCGCGCCGGCTCTGCAGCACGGTATTGAGATAGGAGTTCTCGGGGTCGTAGTAATCGTTTGCATTGGGCCCAAAGCCCAACTCGCGATAGAAGAACTGATTGAGAAGGCGCAGGCGCTGGATAGCCGGCGTGCCGTCGGCGATGCGGTTCTTGATCCGCGCGACCAGCACGTCGATGGCGGCCAGCTCGGCCTGCAGGTCCAGGTCTGGATACGCGTCCTGCGCAATCGACAGGGCGGTTTCTGTGAGGGGAATGCTGTCGTCGTCCGCGACCAGGGCCGAAAAGTAATCGAGGACTTTAGTGGTCATCAGATGGCCTTTTTTCGGAACGTGGAGAACTTCAATCCAGTGAGCCACAGTGTACCGAAATAGACCACCGCGCACAGGACCAGGCTCGCCCCCAGCAGCGCGATGCGCACGAGCGGCTTGGCGCCCAGTCCAACCCAATCGAAATTGTGTGCGAGCCACAGCAGTACGCCGGCCAGCAGCAGCACGGCCGACACCACCTGCGCGAGGAACAGCCCCCAGCCCGGCAGCGGGTGGTAATAGCCGCGCCGGCGCAGCCCGAAGAACAGCAGCGCCGCGTTGATGGTCGCGCCAAAACTGATCGACAGCGCGAGCCCCGCGTGCCCGAAGATCGGCACGAAGACATAGTTGGACAGCTGCGTTGAAACCAGTACCACCAGCGCGATCTTCACCGGCGTACGGATGTCCTGCCGCGCATAAAAGCCCGGCGCCAGGATCTTGATGACGATCAGCCCAATCAGCCCGACACCGTACGACGTCAGCGCCTGCCGTGTCATCTCGACGTCCATGCCGGTGAACTTGCCGTAGTGGAACAGCGTGGCCGTGAGCGGCGCACCGAACACAAACAAGCCTACCGCCGACGGCACCGCCAGCAGCACCGTCAGCCGCAGGCCCCAGTCGAGCAGGGACGAATACTCATCGCGGTTGTTGTCCGCGCTCGCCTTCGACAGGCTCGGCAGCAGGATCGTCCCGAGCGCCACGCCCAGCAGCGCGGTCGGGAACTCCATCAGGCGGTCTGCATAGTTCAGCCACGACACGCTGCCCGTTGGCAGGCGCGAAGCGATATTCGTATTGATGATCAGACTGATCTGCGCGACCGACACCGACAGCGTGGCCGGCAACATCTGCTTGAGCACGCGCCGCACACCCGGGTGGTGCCACGCCGTGCGCACGTTGAATGACACGCGCGGCAGCATCCCTATGCGGCGCAATGACGGAATCTGAATGGCGAGCTGCAGGATGCCGCCCACCATCACCGCATAGGCCTGCGCGTAGATGGGCGTATCAAGAAACGGCGCCACGAACAGCGCTGCCACGATGAATGACAGGTTCAGCAGTACCGGCGTGAAAGCGGGCACCGCAAACTGCCGCCACGTATTCAGAATGCCTGATGCCAGCGCCACCAACGATACGAGCCCGATGTACGGAAACATCACCCGCGTCATGAAGATCGCCGAGATATAGGCTTGGCTCTCGTGCGCCTTGAAGCCGGTGGCGACGGCCGTAACGATCAAGGGCGCGCCGATCACACCCAGCGCTGAGATGATCACCAGGAACCACGTCATCACCGTGGCCACCGAATCGACCAGCGCGCGCGTCTCGGCTTCGCCCTGGCGGTTCTTGAACTCGCCCAGGATCGGCACGAAGGCCTGCGAGAACGCGCCCTCGGCCGAGAGCCGGCGCAGCAGGTTGGGGATGCGGAAGGCGACGTTGAAGGCGTCGGTGTAGACCGAGGCGCCAAAAGCGCGGGCGATCAGAGTCTCGCGAATGAGCCCCGTGATGCGCGAGAGCATCGTCAGGCCGCTGATCGTGGCGAGGGTTTTGAGAAGATTCAAGATGAATAGGTGGTTGGGCGCCGCCCGGGAGGCAAATATGGCGATGGCGGTCTGACCGACGGTGCCACCCAGGGTTCGCCTTGGCTGACGCAATTGCGGCGGTATTATAGGGACCGCCCCGCCATGCGCCTAAAAGTGCCGAAAGAGCCGCAATCTGCCGTTGTCCGGTTGATTTCACAACAGGGTTTGCGTTGAGGGCGGAAGTCTGCGTATAATTGCCGTCTTTCACCAATTTGCGCGCTTCGGCCTTCCGTGTCTCCCGGGGCGCTTGCTACCGTTTCTTCAGGGATTTTTCCATGGCAAACACCGCACAAGCACGCAAGCGCGCACGCCAAGCCGTCGTTCAGAACGCTCACAACTCGGCTCTGCGCTCGCGTCTGCGTACCGCAATCAAGGGCGTCCGCAAGGCTGTGGCCGCTGGCGACAAGACTGCCGCTGCTGCTGCATTCAAGACCGCTCAAAGCACGATCGACAGCATCGCTGACAAGAAGATCGTTCACAAGAACAAGGCTGCACGCGCCAAGTCGCGTCTGTCCTCTGCCATCAAGGCAATGGCTGCCTAAGTTCGGGTGATGCCGGCCTGGCCGGCATGGTGCGACAAATAACATCGCGCGCCGACAATAAAAAGCCCGTCCTCGGACGGGTTTTTTGCATTCTGCGCGCCTGCAAACGGGCGGGCGCTGCGTTGGATGATCTTGGGGGTCTTAGTTTTTTGCGGAGGCGCTGCCTTCCGGCAGGATGCAGGCCTCTACGAGTTGAAGGTTGTTGTCGTGCGCGAAGTTCAGCACGAAATCCAACGCCTTGGGCTCGATGTCGCGCAGACGCTCGTCGACGAACACGCTTCGGATGCCGCCCGACATGACAGGGCGCACATACGGCGAGTAGGTGAAGCGGGGGTCTCCGGTATCACCGGCGGGGCGGAACTGCGCCATCACGCCGCACAGCCGATCGGCCCAGTCGCTCGGGCGGAAAGTCTTTCCGTCGCGGGTGACGCCCTGAATAAAGAATTGGCGAGGGTTGGCTGCCATGGACTGCGTGGGGCTGTGGAGATTTGCAAACGACTTCGACCGCGCGGGTGCCGCAACGTTCGAACGGGGTGCACTTGTGGTGCGGATGATGCGCTTGCCTGGTTGCCGATTCATGAACCCGCCGGACCGGCTCGTCGTGCCGGTTTGCGGACGGTTGAGGCATCCGAGGCAGCAAGTATTATATCTTATATAAGACTTTCATCGGCCTTTCACCCGGGCTTGTATGGTAGTCCGGTCGCGGGGTGCGAAACTCGCCAAACCGGTAGTGATCCCGTATGATGGGCTGAATCTTCACCAGACAAGGCGGCTAGGGCGACGTGCCACGGGATGTTCCCGGTGCGTCATCTGCGGGCCGCCTTCGTTGTTTTATGAACCCACCAAGCTCGATCAAGCACTACCTGCAGTTCAAGGACTTTTCGCTGGAAGAGTACGAATACCTGCTGGACCGTTCCGCGATCCTCAAGGCCAAGTTCAAGAACTACGAGACGTGGCACCCGCTGCACGACCGCACGCTGGCCATGATCTTCGAGAAAAATTCCACGCGAACGCGCCTGTCGTTCGAAGCCGGCATTCACCAGCTCGGCGGCCACGCCGTCTTCCTGAATACGCGCGATTCCCAACTGGGGCGCGGCGAGCCGATCGAAGACGCCGCGCAGGTCATCTCCCGCATGACCGACATCATCATGATCCGCACCTTCGGACAGGAGATCATCGAGCGCTTTGCCGCGCATTCGCGCGTGCCGGTCATCAACGGGCTGACCAACGAATACCACCCGTGCCAGGTGCTGGCCGACATCTTCACCTTCATCGAGCAGCGCGGCCCGATCAAAGGCAAGACGGTTACCTGGGTGGGGGACGCCAACAACATGGCGTACACGTGGATTCAGGCGGCCGAGATTCTTGGTTTCCGCTTCCATTTCTCTGCACCGAAGGGCTACCAGCTCGATCCGGCCATGGTGTCGGATTCCAGCCTGCCGTTCGTGCATGTGTTCGAAAGCCCGCTCGAGGCTTGCGATGGTGCTCACTTGGTGACCACCGACGTGTGGACCAGCATGGGCTACGAGGCCGAGAACGAAGCGCGCAAGAAAGCCTTCGGTGATTGGATGGTTACCGAGGCGATGATGCAGCGCGCAAAACCCGATGCACTCTTCATGCACTGCCTGCCGGCACATCGCGGTGAAGAGGTCGAGGCGGCCGTCATCGACGGCAAGCAGAGCGTGGTGTGGGACGAAGCGGAAAACCGCCTGCATGTGCAGAAAGCGCTGATGGAATACCTGCTCTGCGGCCGTTACTAAGCCCGAGCCTGAAGCCATAGAAAAAGGCCGCTCCGACGTGAATCGGAGCGGCCTTTTTCATTGTGAAGCGACTAGCGGTTACTTCTTGCCGCCGTCGAGCTGGGGCAGTGCGTTGCTGGTGCCCAGCGACAGCAGGCCGGCCTTGGAGTAGATGGCCAGCTTGTCGCGCGTGTCCATCAGATCCAGGTTGCGCATGGTCAGTTGGCCGATGCGGTCGGCCGGGCTGAACGGTGCGTCCTCAACCTTTTCCATCGACAGACGCTCAGGCGCATACGTCAGGTTGGCCGACTCGGTGTTCAGGATCGAGTAGTCGTTGCCGCGGCGCAGCTCCAGCGTCACGGTGCCGGTCACGGCGCGGGCCACCCAGCGCTGGGCGGTTTCGCGCAGCATGATGGCTTGCGGATCGAACCAGCGGCCCTGATACAGCAGACGGCCCAGGCGCAGGCCGTTGATGCGGTACTGCTCGATCGTGTCTTCGTTGTGGATGCCGGTGACCAGGCGTTCGTAGGCGATGTGCAGCAGCGCCATGCCCGGGGCTTCGTAGATGCCGCGGCTCTTGGCCTCGATGATGCGGTTTTCGATCTGATCGCTCATGCCCAGGCCGTGACGGCCGCCGATGCGGTTCAGTTCCAGGAACATTTCCACCGGGTCGGCGATCTCCTTGCCGTTGACGGCGACCGGGCGGCCTTCGTCAAAGGTGATCGACACTTCTTCCGCCTTCACCTCGACTTCCGGCTTCCAGAACGCCACGCCCATGATCGGGTTGACGATGCGGATGCCGCTGTTCAGGTGCTCCAGATCCTTGGCCTCGTGCGTGGCGCCCAGCATGTTGCTGTCCGTCGAGTAGGCCTTCTCGGCGCTCATCTTGTAGCCGAAGCCTTCCTTCGTCATGAAGGCCGACATTTCAGCGCGGCCGCCCAGCTCGTCGATGAAGGTCTGGTCCAGCCACGGCTTGTAAATCTTCAGCGCCGGGTTGGTCAGCAGGCCGTAGCGGTAGAAACGCTCGATGTCGTTGCCCTTGAAGGTCGAGCCGTCGCCCCAGATGTTGACGTCGTCTTCCTTCATGGCGGCGACCAGCATGGTGCCGGTCACGGCGCGGCCCAGCGGTGTGGTGTTGAAGTAGGTGATGCCGCCGGTGCTGATGTGGAAGGCACCGGCCTGGATGGCGGCGATGCCTTCATTGGCCAGCTGCGGGCGGCAGTCGATCAGGCGAGCCTTCTCTGCACCGTACTCCATCGCCTTGCGCGGGATGGCATCGTAGTCTTCCTCGTCGGGCTGGCCGAGATTGGCGGTGTAGGCATAGGGCAGCGCGCCCTTGTTCTTCATCCAGCGCAGCGCAGCGCTGGTGTCGAGGCCGCCGGAGAAGGCAATGCCGACCTTCTGGCCGACGGGAACGTGTTGCAGGATGGTTTCCATACTCTTTCTCTTCAGATGATCGCCGCTGGTGCCAGGGTCTGCGCTTAGGCGTAGTGGCAGATGTAGTGGTAGGCCTCGGTCACGCGAATGTCGAACTTCGAGTTCGCGGGAACCTGGAAGCTCTCCCCGGCGGCGGAGGTCTTCCACGCGTCGGTGCCGTCGAGCTTGTACTCGCACGAGCCGCCCACGCATTCCATGATCTCGGCGGCGGCCGTGCCGAAAGTCAGCGTGGCGGGCAGTACCACGCCCACGGACTTCTTCGTGCCGTCGGGCAGGGTAAAGCTGTGGCTGACGCACTTTCCGTCAAAGTACACATTGGCCTTGGTGGTCAGGCGGACGCCGTCAAAGATTTCGGTGGTCATGAAATGGAACGCGGAAAAGGGAAAATCAGGGAAGTCGTGGGGTCAAACCAGCCATTTTAGGCCATTGGGTCGACCGCGGATACGTCAGGCGGGGTCGTTCTGACTGCGGGGAGTCGTGATGTGGCTCAAGATGCCCAAAGAGCGCATCCTCCGGGTCATTCACACCACGACTGGCTCGGGCTCGATGCGCACGCCAAAGCGTGCATGCACCGCATCCTGAATCTCGCGCGCCAGCGTCATCAGCTGGACCGCGCTGCCGCCACCCCGGTGCACCAGCACCAGCGCCTGCTTTTCATACACACCCACAGCGCCGCCTTCCCCGGATGTGCGGCCCTTGAAACCGCATTGATCAATCAACCAGCCCGCGGCGAGCTTATAGCTGCCGTCCGGTTGCACATAACCGACCAGATTCGGAAAACGCTCGGCCAATGCCTCACGCGTGGCGGCATCGACGATAGGGTTTTTGAAGAAGCTGCCCGCGTTGCCGATCTCGGCCGGGTCGGGCAGCTTGCGGCGGCGGATAGTGACCACCGCGTTGAAGATGTTCTGCGCTGTCGGGCGGGCGATGTTCTGCGTGGCCAGTTCGCGTGCGAGTTCGGCGTAGTGCGTATCGGGCTGCCAGTCGACGGGCAGGGCGAATGTCACCTCGGTGATGACGTAGCGACCGGCACCGGCGCGCTTGAAGAGGCTGTCGCGGTAGCCGAAGGCACAGTCGGCAATATCTAGCGTGACGAACTCGCCAGCATGACGGTCGTACGCGCGCAGGGAGTGGAAGCGGTCTTTGATTTCGACGCCGTACGCGCCGATGTTCTGGATGGGCGCAGCGCCCACCGTGCCGGGAATCAGCGCGAGGTTTTCCAGCCCCGGCAGGCCATTGGCGACGGTGTGCGCGACCAGGCCGTGCCACGATTCACCACCGCCTGCGGTGACGGTGTGGACTTCGCGGCCATCGACGGTGGTCCGGCCGGTGACGATGCCGGGAATCTCCATCAGCATAACCAGGCCGTCAAAGTCGCGCGTGAGTACGACGTTGCTGCCGCCGCCCAACACCAGCACGGGCAGGCCCTGCACACGCGGGTCGGCCAGTGCGGCGGGAATGTCTTCCGGCGTGCGCACGTGCGCGGCGTAGCGGGCCGTAGCCTCAAAACGGAACGTGTTGTGCTGGCCTAGGGGATAATGCGTGTCGAGCAACGCCATGGCGCCAAATCTGCTGGGAAAGCCCGGATTATAGAAGCCATGGCGCACGCGGCACCCCATATGGAACATGCAGGGGCTGCTGCTGCAACCCGAATTCAAGTCTGCAAGGAGAACACGATGCCGTCGTTTGACGTGGTATGCGAAGCCAACATGGTGGAAGTGAAGAACGCCGTGGAACAGGCCAACAAAGAGATTTCGACGCGTTTCGACTTCAAGGGCTCGGACTCCCGAGTCGAGCACAAGGAGCAGGAGCTGACGCTGTTTGCCGACGACGATTTCAAGATCGGCCAGGTCAACGACGTACTGATGAACAAGCTCGCCAAGCGCAACGTCGACGTGCGCTTCCTCGATTATCAAGACAAGCAGAAGATCGGCGGCGACAAGATGAAGCAGGTCGTCAAGATCAAGAAGGGCGTGTCGGGCGATCTGGCCAAGAAGATCGTCAAGACGATCAAGGACAGCAAGATCAAGGTCCAGGCCAGTATCCAGGGCGACGCAGTGCGCGTAACCGGCGCCAAGCGCGATGACCTGCAAAGCGTCATCGCCATGCTGCGCAAGGACGTGAGCGATACACCGCTGGATTTCAACAACTTCCGCGACTAAGCCCATCGCGCTTCCAAGCAAAACGCCCCGCACGTGCGGGGCGTTTGCATTGGCAGCGATGGATTTACTGCGACAGCTTCGTCACCTTCAGCGCCGGGTCAGCTGCGATGGCGGCCTGCGAGAACGGCAACCGGTTCCAGCGCTTGGCCGAGAATTCGCGCATCTGGTCGAACGCGTGCGGCGAAGCCGGATCGCTCGATTCGCCGTAGGTCAGGAGCGCATCGGCCACCGGGCCTTGGCCGTCGAACGTGACGGTCTGGATGTAGCTGGTGCCGAAATACACCTGCATACCCTTCGGCCCGATCGGCGTGCTTTGCAGCTTGTTGAGCACGCCTTCGTACTCTTCGCCGCCGTGCAGGGCAATGTCGCCGCCCGGCGCGTGTGCTGCTTGCACCGTACCCAGCGGCGCGTCCAGCGCGAAGCCGGCGGTGCGCACCGCGCCCACGGCATCCTTCAGCGCCTTGAACACCGCCGTGCGTACGGTTGCGTCGCTCATGCGCAGGCTGCGCGGCGTGTGGATCGGGTCAGCCGGGTTGAAGTCGACGGCGTAGACGTGCGGGATGTCCTTGGCGCGCATCCAGAACTCGCGGAACAGGTGGGCGGCGCGGGCGTCGACGTTGTCCGTGAGGTTCCAATTTGCGAGGGCGGCGCAGCCGTCGCGCACATCGGCATCCAGGTTGGCGGAGTTGGACGTTGCCTTGCACGCAGCCAGCAGATCATCGCGCACGAGATGGCCGGCGAGGTTGGCATCGCGGAAGATCATCGCCTGCAGGTTCGGCAGGTTGACCTTGTTGCCGGGCAGGCCGTCCGTGCCGGTCAGGCGGCGATCGATCTCGATCAGGCCGATGCGGGTGCGCAGGCGTTGCGGCACGTCGATCGAACCCATCACCGGCGAGAAGCCGGTCATCTTCTGCGCTGGGTTGCTCAGCCACGAGCTGTCGTTGCTGTTGGCAACGTAATCATCGCGTTCGAGCACCGGCATGCGTGCAGGCGCCACCAGGCCCGGCACCGGCGATGCCGGATCGACCTGCCAGTTGCACGCGCTGCGCGAGCCGTCGAGCAGTACCAGCCCCACGCCGTGGAACAGCTTGTCGGCCAGCGGCGACGGTGCGCAGCGCTTGAGCGCCTCAGCCGAGACATCCGGCGTGGTCGACACATCTGAAAACATCGCGCGGCCGTTACGGTCGGTGGCAATCGTGTTGACCCAGGGGATGCCGAGATTGCTGATCGCCTGGCGGATGCCCGCCACGTCCTTCGCCTGCGCAATGTGCAGCCACGTGTCGATCGAGCGCGTGTTGTTGCGGTTCGCATCGCGCAGCGTGTAGGCCTTCTGCGTGGTCCACGACATGCCGCCCGCGGGCATCGACAGTACGGGGCCGTACACGGTGTTGTAGAAGGTGTGTGTGCGGCGCTCGATGCGGCCGTCCGGTAGCTTCACGTCGAAGGCCACGGTGCGCGCGGTCATCTTGTGTGGCGTGCCGTCGATCAGGTAGGTGGTCGGGTCGCCCTCGGCCAGCTTCAGTTCGAACAGCGTGAAGCGGCGGCCGGTGGAAACGGTGTGCGTCCACGCGACGTCCTTGTTGAAGCCGATGCTGACGACGGGGAACGCGGCAATCGACGCGCCCATCACGTCCAGCTTGCCGGGCACGGTCAGGTGCACCTGGTAGAAGCGGTTGGTGGTCGTCCACGGAAAGTGCGGGTTGCCGAGCAGCACGCCGTGGCCGTTGTCGGTGGCGGCCTTGCCGAACGCCCAGCCGTTGGAGCCGATGGGCATGTCGCGCAGTTGCAGGTCGCGGTCGAGCGCGGCGGTGTCGACGGCCTGCGGCGCGATCTTCGGAACAGCCTTCGACACCGGCGTACCGCCCGGCGGCTGCGCGGCGACGATGCTCGCCAGCATGGCGCCCGCGCTGGCCTGGATGGCCTTTTCTTCGCCCATCAGCATCATGTCGGCCAGCGTGAGCGGGCGCACCCAGGCGGCATTGCGGCACGCGGCGGGGCGGTTGCCGGCCGGTGTGTCCTTCAGATAACGGTTGTAGCCCGCGATGTAGCCGCGCAGCAGCTCGCGCGCTTCAGGCGACATCTGCGCATAGCCGGCGCGCAGGCCAGCCTCGTCGAACGCGCTCTTGAAGAACGCGTCGGCTTGCGTGTTCGGCACCGGTTTGAACGACACGACAACGGTGCCTTCCGGCCCGAACGTCTTCGAGCGCTCGCCATTGACGGTGACGACCTGGTCCGCCAGCAGGCAGACGTTGTCTTGCGCATAGGCGTAGGCCATGCCGAAGCCGAGGCTGGCGTAGTCATTGGCGCGGACGTGCGGAATGCCGAAGCGGGTGCGGCTGATCTCGGCCGAGAGGCCGGTGTCCGAGGGCGTGGCCCAGCCACCGTCGGGGGTGCTTGCGCAGCCGGCCAGCGCCGCAAGCGCGGCCATGGCGAGCGTGCTGCGCAGTGCGAATCCCTGCATGAATCGCTGCATCGTGCGTTGTCTCCTGATGTCGATGTCGATGTCGATGTCGTTATGCGTGGCCGCAGTTGCGCAGCCAACGTTGCATCGTCAATCGGCCGGGTCTGATCTGAAAGAGGCATTCCCGCCAGAGTTGGGGTTAATCCCGCCACGTGGATGGCACGCTCGTGCCTATACTCGAGCATGCCAAAAATCGACCTGCTAACCTTTCCCGACGCTGGTTTTTCCACGCTGGCAACAGCCGCCGACACGCTCGGCGTGGCCAATGCGCTGGCTTCCATGCAGGCCGGCAAGCGGGCCAATGCCGCCAAGACGCCGGTGTTCTGCTGGCGGCTCATCGCGCGGGACCCGGCACGTTGGCAGGCCGCAGCAGAAACGCTCGCCTGCCGCTGTGAGGCGCTGCCGGAAGGTGATGCCCAGCTTGGCGATGCATTGATCGTGCCGCCGCTGCATTTCGACCACATCGGCACGCTGGAACAGCGCCTGGCCTTGCTGGAGGTGGAGCGCGCCACGATCCGCCGCTATCTGGAGGCGGGCCGGCTGGTGGCGTCACCGTTTACGGGCGTGGCCATGCTGGCCGAGGTGCTGCCCGCTGGCCAACGGCTGACGGTGACGTGGCTGATCGCAGGTTGGCTGCAGGGCTACTTTCCGCATTTGAAAGCCGCGCCGGCGCAGGCCATTGTCAGCAGTGGCAACGTCATCACCGCGCGGGCGATGGAGCACGGCGTTGCGTTGATGCACCGCGTTGTCGCGCGGCTGGCCGATGCACGGCTCGCGCGCACGCTGGGCAATACGGCGCTCGATCATCCATCACGCGGCGAGGCCATCGGCATCTGGCTGCGCAGCAAACCGGCCATCCGCGACAGCGTCGTGCTGCGCGCGCGGCGCTACCTGCAGCAGCATCTGCGCGAACCGTTTGAGCTGGGGAAGCTGGCTGCCGCCGCGTCAACCAGCGAGCGCACGCTGCTGCGGCATTTCAGGAAAACGGTGGGGATGTCGCCGCTGCAATTGCTGCACCGGCTGCGCGTGGAGCGCGCGTGTCACCTGCTGGAAGTCAGCACGCTGAGCCTGACGACGATTGCGGAGCAGTGCGGCTATCAGGACATGTCCGCCTTCCGGCGGTTGATCCGGCGGCACACGGGGCGGCCGCCGGGGGAGCATCGGCGCGCGCATTCGGTGCGCGCGGAACTGCGGAATTAAGCGGCTTTTTTCTTCTCGCCGATGCGGCTTTCCTTGCCGGCCAGCAGCTTGGCGATATTGGCGCGGTGGCGTGCAATCAACAGCACGGCCATCAGCGCAACCGCGCCGGCAATCCAGTCGAAGCCGTTCATCAGCACGTAGAAGAACGGCGCAAACACCGCCGACACCAGTGCCGCCAACGACGAATAGCGGAAGAAGCCGGCGATGATGATCCAGGTGGCCAGCGTTGCCAGCCCGAGCCACATGTTCAGCGCCAGCAGAATGCCTGCCGCCGTGGCCACACCCTTGCCGCCGGTAAATCGGTGGAACACCGGGTACAGGTGGCCGAGGAACGCAGCGACCACCACCAGTGCAATGCCGGTTTCATCCACGCCAAAGCGCGGGGCCAGCAGTTGCGCCAGCCACACCGCCAGCCAGCCCTTGGCCGCATCGCCCAGCAGCGTGAGGATGGCCGCCTTCTTGTTGCCCGAGCGCAGCACGTTGGTGGCGCCGGGGTTGCCCGAGCCGTAAGTGCGCGGGTCTGCCAGACCCATCGCGCGGCTGACGACCACCGCAAAGGAGATCGAGCCGATCAGGTAGGCGGCTACGGCAAAGACGACGGTGGCGACGACTGGGGACATAGGTATTCTGTGAAATCAGGCTGCGGGATTGTAGCGTGGCCGCAAGCGTGCCCCAGCCGCCGCGTTTGTTTCAATCGGGGTTTGCACAATTGACGGGCTGCGCGTTCAGCACTGTGGTCAGCGCACTCGGCGCGATGCTCACCAGAAAGCCGCGCCGCCCGCCATTGATATAGATGCGCTCCAGCTCCAGCACGGACGCCTCCACATACACCGGCATGGCCTTGCGCACGCCAAACGGCGACGTGCCGCCGACCAGGTAGCCGCTGTGCCGCTGCGCCACTTCGGGCTTGCACGGCTGCACGCTCTTGCGGCCAGTCTGGCGCGCGAGGTTCTTGGTGGAGACCGAACAATCGCCATGCATCAGCACGATCAGCGGCTTGGCGTGCTCGTCTTCCATCACCAGCGTCTTGATGACCGCGTGTTCGTCCACGCCGAGCTGGCGCGACGATTCGGTCGTGCCGCCCTTGTCGACATAGTCATAAGTGTGTTCGGTAAAGGCGACGCCGTGCGTCTTTAGGAACTGCGTGGCGGGCGTTTCGGAAACGTGCTTGGACTTGCTCATGTGGGGCAGGGAAGAGCGATCACTATCCGCGCGGATGATGCTGCGCATGCAGCGTGCGCAGCCGCTCGCGCGCGACGTGGGTGTAGATCTGCGTGGTGGAAATATCCGCGTGGCCCAGCAGCATCTGCACCACGCGCAAGTCAGCGCCGTGGTTCAGCAGGTGCGTGGCGAACGCGTGCCGCAGCGTGTGCGGTGACAACGGCGCGTGAATATCGGCGAGCAGCGCGTAGCGTTTGATCAGGTACCAGAATGCCTGGCGTGTCATGCCATCGCCGCGTGCGGTGACGAACAGTGCATCAGTCGTGCGCTCGCCCAGCAACGCTGCGCGGCCCGTTTGCCTATCCTGGAGATAGCGCCGCAGCCAATCGCCGGCCTCGGCGCCGAACGGCACCAGCCGGTCCTTGCCGCCCTTGCCGCCGATCACGCGCACCACGCCTTCGTTCAGGCCGACTTCCACGGTCTTCAACGCGACGATTTCCGACACGCGCAGGCCGCTCGCATACATCAGCTCGATCATCGCCCGGTCGCGCAGGCCAAGCGGCGTGTCGACGTCGGGCGCGTTGATGAGCGCCTCGACCTGCGCTTCGGAGAGCGTCTTTGGGAGGCGTGGCGGCTGCTTGGCCGTCGACAGGAGGCGTGACGGGTCTCTGCTGACAACGTGCTCGCGCAATGCCCACACAAAAAAACGCTTGAAGACCGTCCGGCGCCGGTTGGCGGTGGATGCGCGGCTCTCGGCATGGCGTGCGGCGAAGTAGTCGGCCAGATCACCGTCTTCGGTTTCGGTGATGGACTTGCTGCGCTCGGCCAGCCAGTGCGCGTAGAGCGTCAGGTCGCGCCGGTACGCATCGAGCGTGTTGCGTGCGAGGCCGTCTTCGAGCCAGAGCGCATCGCAGAAGCGCTGGATGGCGTCTGCGCTCTGCGGGGGCAGGGCGGGGGTTTCCGCCACGTTGGATGCAGCCTTTCTCATATCAGCATCACGCCTTCGTGGCGCAGCAGCCAGTGCTTGATGTTCAGCAGGTAGCCATCGGTATGGTGCGAGAACCCGCCGATGCCCGAGGCGCTCACGACACGGTGACACGGGATGAGGATCGGGAACCAGTTGTCGCCGCACGCCTGGCCCACCGCGCGCGGCACGCTGCCGATCTGGCGGGCGATGGTGCCGTAGGTGATGACGCTGCCGCATGGGATGGCGCAAATGGCATTCCACACGCGCTGCTGGAAATCCGTACCGGCGGGCGCGAGCGGGATGTCGAACACGGCACCAGGATTGCCGTAGTACGCGTCGAGCTGGCGTGCCAGCTTGCCGACCAGCGCGTTGCTGGAGTCGATGGTGGGCGTGCTCTCCGGCAGGTAGACGAGTTCACGCAACGCGCCGTCGGCCACGCGCACGCCCAGCTTGCCGAAGGGCGCATCGAGAACGGCATCGAAAGGGGAGGGCATGACAGGGGCCGGCGCTGAAAAACAATCCTTCGAATCTAGCACAGGCCCTCAGGAGGCTATGGCTACTGCTCCAGCTTGATGTTCTGCTGCTTGACCAGCGTGCGCATCTTGTCAAATTCACGCTTGATCTCGGCCGTGTATTGCTGCGGCGTGTTGCCGACTGGTTCTGCGCCGGCACCACGGAAGCGGTCGACCAGGCCCGGATCCTTCAGCGCCTTGACCGACGCCTCGTGCAGCTTGCGGATGATCTCGTCCGACGTGCCGGCCGGTGCGACGAGGCCGTACCACGCCGGGTCATTCGCATCCTTCAGGCCAATTTCGGCAAAGGTGGGCACATCGGGCAGGCTGTCGATGCGCTTGTTCCATGCCACCACGATCGGGCGCAGCTTGCCGCCCTTGATGAACTGTATGGACGAGGGCAGGTTGTCGACCATGATCGGCACCTGGTTGGCCAGCACGTCGTTCAGCGCCGGGCCCGCACCGCGATACGGCACGTGCACCATCTGCGTCTTGGTCAGCACCTTGAACGCTTCACCCAGCATGTGGCCGATGCCACAGGTGCCCGAGGTGGCGAACGAATATTTGCCCGGATTGGCCGTCAGCACCGCCACGAATTCCTTGTAGTTCTTGGCCGGAAAGGTCGGGTTGACGGTAATCACGTTGGCCACCGTGGCCAGGTTGGTGATGGGCTTGAAATCCTTGAGCGGATCGTACGAGAGCTTCGGGTTGCACGCCGGGTTTACGGCGTGCGTGGAGACAGTAGCGATGCCGATCGTGTAGCCATCCGGCGCGGCCTTGGCGATGGCATCCGCGCCGATCGAACCGCCACCGCCGCCCTTGTTTTCCACCACCACCGCCTGGCCCAGCACCTTGGAAAGCTGGTCGGCCACACCGCGCCCCACGATGTCGGTCGTGCCGCCCGGCGGAAACGGAATGATGAGCTTGAGTGGCTTGGTCGGGTAGTTGTCGGCCAGCGTTGGCCCGCACAACAGCATTCCGATGGTCGCGATCAGGCCGGCGGCCAGGCGTCCCTTGGTCATCGTCATCCTCCTTGTGGCTTCGTGTGCATGTTGCGTTCTTCCGCGCAAACTGCTGAATAGCACAACTGCAAGCGCCAACTGCGGGGCAGCCGGGGGAACCCTGAACAGCCGATCGTCAGGATTGTCAGGTTCCGAGCAACCCGCTTTTCAGGTCGCGGTCGACCGGGTTGTTGCCGATGAAGATGCTGAGCACGGCCTGATAGAAATCTTCGCCGGGGATGGCCTTGGCGCGTGCCACGCCGTTGATGCTGATGGTGGTGCCGGCCTCGGGCGCGTAGTCGAAGTTGATGGTGTCGCCGCGCTTGGTCGAGCCGATCTGGCGCATCGCGTCTTCAAGCTGCGTCAGGCGGTCAGCCAGCTTCTGCACTTGAATTTCGGTCTGGTTGCGGTGGATGCCGTCGTTCAGTGCGTGGATGAAGGTGTCGGCGCCCACGTTGCGCAGTGGGTGAATCTGCAGCCGCTTCGGCCCCTTCATGCCCAGAATGACTGCCGCGTTCTTCGCGCGCTCGGGCAGGTACAGCCCTGCCACATAGCCCTTGATGACGAACACCGAGCGCAGCCCTGTACCGTTGAGCAGTAGTTCGCGGCCGGCCACGCGTGCGGCATCGTCGAATGGCACGCCCTCGACGTTTACCGTTGCCCATGCCGGCGCCGCGCAAGCGGCGCAGAGCACCGCGCTCATCACACCACCGCGCCAGGCGTGCGCGATCAAAGATGAGCGGGCGCGCACGGCAAGCTGCAATGCGCGACGGAGATCAACAAGAGCGGAAAACATCGAAGTGAGCGGTTTGGGATTAAGCCGCCATTTTCCTGATATTTTATTTGCAAACAATTAGTGTCTGCCCTGATGCGCAAGCGTTTGCGTACTAGGCGGTATAAGGCCCTGTTGGCATTAGCGTTAAGCGGGCATTCATGGCTTTGTGCTAGGTGCAGATCGTTTTGTTTTTAAAACAATCTGCGCGGCGGCTTGGCGCGTCAGATTAAAGACGCGTCACAATCTTGATGCTCTGGTGTACGCAACCCGAGCGAGTGCTCACGTCGTTGCTGCCAGCGCCCAGGCTACGTGCTCACGCACCAGTTCAGACGTGTCGTCGGTGCGTGCCTGCAGGGCAGTGGTGAGTTGCGTACGCGTGGTGTCCGTCAGCGGGCCACGCAGCGCGTTGCCAAGCGCCACGGCAATGTTGCGCAGCCAGCGCTCATGCCCGATGCGGCGGATCGGGCTGCCTTCCAGCCGCTGGTTGAACTCGGTGTCGGTCCAGCTGAACAGTTCTGCCAGCGTGGCCGCATCCAATCCGTTGCGCACGTCGAAGTCGGGCAGGTTGGCTGGCACCGCGAACTTGTTCCACGGGCAAATGAGCTGGCAGTCGTCGCAGCCGTAGACGCGGTTGCCCATGGCTGCGCGCAGTTCGACCGGGATGCTGCCTTTGTGTTCGATGGTCAGGTACGAGATGCAGCGGCGTGCGTCGACCGTATACGGCGCAACGATGGCCTGCGTGGGGCACACGTCAATGCAGCGCGTGCAGTTGCCGCAGTGGGGCTCCACGGGTGGATCAACGGGGAAGGGCAGGTCGATCAGGATTTCACCGAGGAAGAACATCGAGCCCGCATCGCGGTCGAGCAGCAGTGTATGTTTGCCGCGCCAGCCGAGGCCGCCGTTGCTGGCCAATGCCACTTCCAGCACCGGCGCCGAATCGGTGAACACGCGAAAACCATACGGGCCAACGGCGTCGGCAATCTTTTCCGCTAGCTTCTGCAGGCGTTGGCGCAGCACCTTGTGATAGTCGCGGCCGCGTGCGTACAGCGAGATGGTCGCATCTTCAGGACGGCGCAGGCGGTCCCATTCGACGCTGCGCCAGTCGCTGCCGGCCATTTGCAGATGGGGCGGATGTGGCAGATACGGCATCCGTGCGACGATAGCGCGTACCGTTCCGGCAACAAGTTCGGCCGGGCGTGCGCGGAGCATGCCATGGTTCGCCATATAATCCATGTCACCGTGAAACCCCTGCGCAAGCCATGTCTGGAGCCCTTCTTCAGCGTGCGACAGGTCGACATCGGCGATGCGGACGGCATCGAAACCGAGTTCGGCGCCCCAGGAGCGGATCTGCGCCACAAGCGCGTGCATGCCGGCCTCATCGGCTGGCAAGCGTGCATCCAGGTTCGTTTCGGGTGATGACGTGGGGGTGGCGGACATGCCCAAATTGTACGCAATGCCCACCGTGCCCCCAGCCGACGCGCCTTCTGGTCTGACCTCTCCGCTCGCCGAGCGCATCCTTTCGCTCGTCGATGAAGCGGCTACGTCTGCCTTTGGCGCGGCGCTCGCGCGGGCCGTGCTGGCGCTGGGTCCGCGGCCCGTGCAGGTGCAACTCTCAGGTGATCTGGGCGCAGGCAAGACGACGCTCTCGCGTGCCATCCTGCGCGGCCTCGGGCACACCGGGCGCGTGCGCAGCCCCACCTATACGCTGGTCGAGCCATACGACGTGGCCGGAACCACTGGCACGCAGAAGGTCTATCACTTTGACCTGTACCGTTTTGCCGATCCCGAAGAATGGACCGACGCCGGCTTCCGTGACTGCTTTGCCGAACCCGCGCTGTGCCTGGTCGAATGGCCCGAGAAGGCGCAGGCGCTGCTCGGCACGCCCGACCTGCATCTCGCCTTATCGGTCGACGTTGTGCACGAAACCTATGATGACGGCGTTGAGCATGCACCGCGCCTTGCGCGCCTCACTGCACGCACGCAGACCGGCCTTCAACTTTTGCAGTCGTTGCAACACCTGTTCCCATGCTGATCAAGCATCTGCCGACCGATCAACCGGATGATCCCACCCTGCCGAG
This sequence comes from uncultured Ralstonia sp., assembly GCA_963512445.1. Taxonomy (GTDB): domain Bacteria; phylum Pseudomonadota; class Gammaproteobacteria; order Burkholderiales; family Burkholderiaceae; genus Ralstonia. Next base: position 12,537 of record CAUPMS010000011.1, on the reverse strand, counting down.
CCAGGCCCGCCGCCAATGGCTCACGCGCATGGCCCGCGCTGGCGCAGGCACCGTCATCCTGAGCCTGGCAGGCACGCAGATTGCGCGCGGCGCCAACATCGTGGCGGTGCGCGTGTGGCCGGCCGAAGACTACACGCGCGTGACCATCGAGTCCGATGTCGCGCTCAAGGCCACGCATCAGCTCATCAAGGATCCGGACCGCCTGATGGTCGACATTGACGGGCTCGACCTGAACCCGACGCTGCGTGAGCTGGTGGCCAAGATTGCGCCGAATGATCCGTACATCCGCCAGGTGCGCGTGGGCCAGAACCGGCCGAGCGTGGTGCGCCTGGTGTTCGATCTGAAGGAAAGCGTTAACCCGCAGGTGTTCACGTTGCAGCCGATTGCCGGCTACCGCAACCGGCTCGTCTTCGACCTGTACCCAACCAACCCGCCCGACCCGCTGATGCAGCTCGTGCAGGCCACGGAAGGCAAGCAGGAGCGCTTTGCTGCTTCGGGCGGCACGCCGATGCCGGCCCCGTCAGACGACGATGATCCGATCGCCGCGCTGGCCCGCCGTGACAGCGGCGGCAGCCCGACCAAGCCGCCGGTCGAAGATTCTCACCCCGCGCTCGCCAGCCGCACGCCGCCGCGCAAGACGCCGCCTGCCACACCCGCGAACCCCCCGTCGACGCTGGCCAACGCGCCGAACACGCCACCGCTGGAGATGATTCCCGAGCCGCCCTCATCGTCTGCGTCACGTGCGCCGTCGAACGGCCCGCGCATGCGGCGCCTGCTGACGGTCGCCATCGACCCCGGTCATGGCGGCGAAGACCCGGGCGCCACGGGTGGCGCGGGCACGCACGAGAAAGACGTGGTGCTGTCGATTGCCCGCATGCTCAAGGCCAAGATCGACGCCCAGCCCAACATGCGCGCCATGATGACGCGCGATTCCGATTACTTCGTCCCGCTGGGCGTGCGCGTGCAGAAGGCGCGCCGCGTGCAGGCGGACCTGTTCGTCTCCATTCACGCCGATGCTTTCATTACGCCGCAAGCGAGTGGGGCATCGGTGTTCGTGTTGTCGGATCGCGGCGCCTCCAGCGCGCAGGCCAAATGGCTCGCCAACAAGGAAAACTCCGCCGATATGATCGGCGGCGCGAACCTCGGCTCGAAAGACGCGCAGGTCACGCGCGTGCTGCTGGACCTGTCGACCACCGCGCAGATCGGCGACAGCATGAAGATCGGCAAGGCGGTGCTGGACCAGATTGGCGGCATCAACCGGCTGCACAAGGGCCAGGTTGAGCAGGCCGGCTTTGCGGTGCTCAAGGCGCCCGATATTCCGTCGATCCTGGTCGAGACGGCCTTCATCTCGAACCCGGAAGAAGAGGCCAAGCTCAACGATCTGGGCCACCAGAACCAGTTGGCCGACGCCATCCTGCGCGGCATTCGCGCGTACTTCGCCAAGAACCCGCCGCTGTCGCGCAACCCGGGCGTTTGATGACGACGCTTGTGCTGCGCGAAGGCGGTGCGTCCGACGCGGGCATCATCGCCGACATCCACACACGAAGCTGGCAGAACGCGTATCGCGGGCTCGGGATTTTGTCCGACGCGTATCTCGATGGTGCGGCCCGCGCCGACATGCAAACGAAGTGGCATGCGCGCATGACCGCGCCCGTGGCCGGACAGCGCGCGTGGTGTGCTGATCTCAACGGCCAGACCGTCGGTTTTCTCTGCGCCCTGCATGAAGACGACACGCCTTGGGGTGCGCTCGTCGACAACCTGCATCTGCTGCCGGCGTCACGCGGCCATGGCGTCGGCAAGCGTTTGATGGGCGAGGCGGCACGCTGGGCCGCAGCCCAGGGCATCACGCAATTGCATCTGCTGGTGTACGAGGCGAACACCGCCGCCATCGGCTTTTACGAAACCCTGGACGGTGTGCCGGTCAGCCGGGACTGGCTGGAGACGGCCGACGGCGGGCATGCATGGGTGCACACCTACCACTGGCCGGAAGCGGGGCTTGCGCGGCTGATGGATCTGCGTTGATCACGCGGGGCGGCTGGCCGGTGCACCGGCGCTGGCCTCCGCGTGCGCAACACGATCCGCATACTTGCGTGCCAGCGTCGAGCACACGATCAGTTGCAACTGGTGATAGATCATCAGCGGCAGCACGATCAGGCCCAGCGCCGGGTTGCCGACAAACAGGATCTTCGCCATCGGCACGCCATTGGCCAAGCTCTTTTTTGAGCCGCAGAACACGGCGGTGATCTCGTCGGCCAGCTTGAAGCCTGCACGCCGCGAAAGCCACGTCGTCGCACCTAGCACGACAAACAGCAGCGCGCCGCTCATGATCGCCACGGCTACGATGGTTTCCCACGGATACTTTGACCACACGCCCGCGTGCGTCGAATCAGCAAACGAGTTGAACACGATCAGCAGGATCACCGCGCGATCGATCTTGTTGATGATGGCCTTGTATTTTGCGATGAGCCCGCCAATAACAGGGCGCAGCAACTGCCCCAGCACGAACGGCAGCAGCAACTGCTCGGCCACGCCCAGCAGCGCCTTGCCCACCGAGAGATCCGCACCCGACGCCTGAATCACGAAGCTCATCAGCAGCGGCGTGGCGATCATGCCGATCAGGCCCGAGATGGTCGCGTTGAAGATGGCGGCCGGCACGTTGCCCTTGGCCATCGCCGTCATCGCCACCGACGACGACACCGTGGACGGCAGCGCACACAGGTAGAACACGCCCAGCAGCAGCTCAGCCGGAATGAACGGCTTGCAGACGACGAGGATGACCGCGCCGATCAGCGGGAACAGGATGAATGTGCAGCTCTGCACGAACAGATGCAGGCGCCAGTTGCGCGCGCCTTCCACGATCTTCTCGCGCGAGAGCGCCGCGCCGTGCAGGAAGAACACCAGCGACACACCGACGATGGTGACGACGTCCAGCCGCAGCGGGCCATCGCTGGCGCCCAGTGCAGGGAAGAACAGGGCCAGCGCGACCATCACCAGCATGGCGCGAATGAACCCATCGATATGGGATAACAGCGGAGACAACAGCGGGATCTTCATGTGCGTGCGCAGTCACCATTACGTGCCGGCGCGGGTTGGATGGCGGGATAGGCGCTATTGCACAACATCCCCATCTAGAATACAAATGCATTGATCGAATCAATTCATACGATACCAGCATGAATGTGACCCTGCGCCAATTGCGTGTCTTCCTGGCTGTGGCGCGCGCGCATAGCTTCAGTCGCGCGGGTGACACCATTGGCCTGACGCAGCCCGCGGTGAGCCGCTCGATTTCCGAGCTGGAAGGCGAGCTGGGCTTGAAGCTGCTCGACCGCACCACGCGCGAAGTCGTGTTGACGGAGGTGGGCCGCTCGCTGGCGACGGCGCTCGATCGCCTGGTCGCCGATCTGGACGACACGCTGCAACAGGCGCGCCAGGTAGGCGAGCAGCGGCGCGGGCGCGTGGTGGTGGCATCGAGCCCGACCGTATCAACGCGCTTGATGCCCGTGTACGTGGCCGAGTGTGCGCAGCGCTACCCCGACATTCGCATGATCGTGCGCGACTCGGTGCAGGTCGACACGCTGCAGTTGATCCGCACGGGCGGGGCGGATTTCGGCGTGGTGGTCGAGCCGCTCGATACCGAAGGCCTGTGGACCGAGCCGCTGCTGATCGACCCGTTCTGCCTGGTCTGCCGCAAGGATCACCCCTTCGCCCAGCGCAGCAGCGTGCGCTGGAAAGACCTGCATCGCACAGCGGTCGTATTGCTTGACCATGCATCGGGCAGCCGCCCGCTGATCGATCGCATCTTTCTGCGCCACGGCGTGCATCCTGACGTGGCGCAGGAGATGGGCCACAGCAGCGCCGTCTTCGGCATGGTGGAGGCGGGGATTGGCGCGGGTGTGGTGCCGTCGCTGTCGTTGCCGCTGCCGTCGTCGTCACCTCTGGTGGCGGTGCCCCTCTCACCGAAGGAAACGCGCGCCATTGTGCTGGCGCGTCGGCATGACCGCTCGCTCTCGCCAGCGGCCGAGGCGGCATGGCAGATGATTCGCCGGATGGCGCTGCCGGCCGCCTGATCGCTGAAGCTGCGCTTACTTTGGCTGCATGCGGATGGCGCCATCCAGCCGGATGGTCTCGCCATTGAGCATCGGGTTCTCGACGATGGCACGTGCAAGCTGCGCATACTCCGCCGGCTTACCCAGTCGCGGCGGGAACGGCACCATCTTGCCCAGCGCGTCCTGCACTTCCTGCGGCATGCCCAGCAGCATTGGCGTTTCAAAAATGCCCGGCGCAATCGTCATCACGCGGATGCCGTCGCGCGACAGGTCTCGCGCAATTGCCAGCGTCATCGCCACCACGCCGCCCTTGGACGCCGCATAGGCCGCCTGCCCGATCTGCCCGTCAAACGCCGCCACCGACGCCGTGTTGATGATCACGCCGCGTTCGCCGCCTGCGTTTGGCGTGTTGCCGGCCATGGCCGTCGCGGCCAGGCGGATCATGTTGAACGTGCCGATCAGGTTGACGTTGATCACGCGTGCAAACTGATCCAGCGGATGCGGCCCTGTCTTGCCCACCGTGCGCGATGCCGTGGCGATGCCCGCGCAGTTCACCAGCCCGCGCAGCGCGCCCAGCGAGGTGGCGGCGTCCACCACGGCTTGCCCGTCCGCTTCCGATGCGACATCGCAACGCACGAAACGACCGCCCAGTTCCTGTGCCAGCGCGGTGCCAGCTGCCTCGTTCAGGTCTGCAATCACCACTTTGCCGCCAGCTTCCGCCAACGTGCGTGCCGTGCCGGCCCCCAATCCCGACGCGCCGCCGGTGACGATGAATACCTGATCGCGAATCTCCATGCCGTGTCTCCTCGTTTGTGGTTTGCGAGTTACTTGACGTTTACGTTCGCGTCAAGTTCAGCGTCATATGTTAGCGCGAAGCAGCCAGAGACCGGGCAAAAAAACGGCGCCTCATGATCGAGGCGCCGTTTTTCCTGGCGGGTCTGTTACGGAGTCTGCTCAGTCCTGCAGCGCACCGAACACGCGGGCTGTGATTTCATCCACGTTGCCCACGCCGCTGATCGCACGGTACTTTGGCGGTGCAACCTTGGCCGCACTGTTGCCGTTGGCGGCCCACTGCGAGTAGTAATCGACCAGCGGACGCGTCTGGTTCTCATACACGTCCAGGCGCTTGCGCACGGTCTCTTCCTTGTCGTCGTCGCGCTGGATCAGCGGTTCGCCGGTTTCGTCGTCCACACCTTCGGTCTTGGGCGGGTTGTATTTGACGTGGTACGTGCGGCCCGAGGCCACATGCACGCGGCGGCCGCTCATGCGCTCGATGATGGCGTCGAACGGCACGTCGATTTCCAGCACGTAGTCGATTGCCACGGCGGCGTTCTTCATGGCTTCCGCTTGCGGAATCGTGCGCGGGAAGCCGTCAAACAGGTAGCCGTTCTTGCAGTCGGGCTGTTTCAGGCGCTCCTCCACCAGGCCGATGATGATGTCGTCCGATACCAGGCCGCCAGCGTCCATTACCTTCTTGGCTTCGATACCCAACGGGGTGCCAGCCTTGACGGCAGCGCGCAGCATGTCGCCGGTGGAAATCTGCGGAATGCCGAACTTCTCGCAGATGAATTTGGCTTGCGTACCTTTGCCGGCGCCAGGCGCGCCCAACAGAATCAACCGCATGGTGACGAGTTCCTCAAGTTTTCGAATCTTGTCGCGCTCTCTGGCAGCGTGAAGCGCGTTGGGAATCGGTCCGAGAGGGCGGATTCCCAAAACGCCTTAATGCGCGTCTTGACGACGCAAACAGGCAGCCTAGCGGGCGAAGTTGACGCCAGCCTTACCGGACTCTGGGGAATCGGGCGTCCGCCGGACGGCGGCACCCATGGCTCGATTTGTCTCCCTGTCGCCGCTGTGGCGCCTGCGTGGGCGCCGTCATGCGGCTTGTCGTCCTTGCGATTATGCCATGGCGGGGCCGGGGTTTTAGCGGCCCAAAACGCAAAGTTCAGAGAAATCGCGGGCTCAGGGGCCGTCCTGGGCCAGCAATTCGCTCCATGCGGTGCGTACGCGGGCGAGGTCTTCCGGTGTATCCACACCGGCGGCGGGGGCGTCATCGGTGGTCAGCACGGCGATGCGCTCACCGTGCCACATGGCGCGCAACTGCTCCAATTGCTCGGTTTGCTCGATGGGCGCGGCAGCCAGTTGCGGGAAGCGGCGCAGGAAGCCGGCGCGGTACGCGTAGATGCCGATGTGGCGCAGCACGGGCATGGCCGGGAGCGGGCGTTCCGCTACGGACTGCGCCATGACGGCGGGCGTCCAGGTGTCACGCGCCCAGGGTATCGGCGCGCGCGAGAACAGCAGCGCGCGCTCGGCGGCATCCAGCACGACCTTCACGACGTTCGGATTGAACACATCGGCCGGGTCATGGATCGGGTGGGCGGCGGTGGCGATGGCGCAGTCGGGATGGTCACGCAAGTGGGCGGCCACGTTGTCGATCAGCGTCGGGGCGATCAGCGGTTCGTCGCCCTGCACGTTGACGACGATGGCGTCGTCGGGCAGCCCGAGGACGGTGGCCACTTCAGCCAGGCGGTCCGTGCCGGAGGCGTGGTCGGCGCGCGTAAGCACGGCTTCCACGTGATGCTGCATGCAGGCGTCGGCGACCGAGGCCGCGTCAGTGGCAACCACCACGCGTGCGGCGGACGACTGGTGCGCACGCTCAGCCACGCGCACCACCATCGGCTTGCCGTCGATGTCGGCCAAGGGCTTGTTGGGCAGCCGCGTGGACGCCAGCCGCGCGGGAATGACAGCGATGAACGGCGCGTGCGACATGGTGACGACCTTGTCTTGATATCAGGCCGGATCGACCGGCGTGCCTTCCACGGTCTGGCGCGCTTCATCGGCCAGCATGACGGGAATGCCGTCGCGGATCGGGTAGGCCAGCTTGTCGACGTGGCAGATCAGTTCGTTGTTGGCGCGGTCGTGTTGCAGCGTGCCTTTGCACAGCGGGCAGACGAGGATTTCCAGCAGGCGATTGTCCATAGCGGTAGAGGCTCCGGGGCGGCCGCCCAAGCCGGGCGGCACGCCAATACAGCGGATGAGGCAGAAGGTTTTATTGTGTGCTCGCCGGGTGCGTAGCGCGATCGGCCAGGGCGCGCACGCGCTGGCAGACCTGTTCGACCAGCGCCGGGTCGACCACCGGTGTGGTCGGTACCACCCAGATGCGCGGGTCGTCGAGATGGCCACATTTTACGGCATCCTTTTCGGTGATCAGGATCACCTCTGCGTGGCTGTCGGTGAACGGGCTGTCGGCGAAATCGTAGTGATCGGGCAGCGGCAGCGTGCTGGGCTTGAGGCCCTCGGCGCGCAGCGAGGCGAAGAAGCGCTCGGGGTTGCCGATGCCGGCGGCGGCCAGCAGTTGCTCGCCTTCAACACGTGCGAACTGGGCAAGCGGGCGGCGCAGCGCCGGGTCGGCCAGGTTGTAGGCGTCCTGCAGTGCCAGGTGCATGCCGAAGATGTTCGGGCGGTCGGGCGTGGCGCGGTAGTTCGGGTCGTTGATGAGCGTGGCGTCGCGGCGGCGTGTCATCGGTTCGCGCAGGGGGCCGGCGGGCAGCAGGAAGCCGTTGCCGCCCATGCGCGCGTCGAACACGATGATCTCGATATCGCGGCGCAGGCGGTAGTGCTGCAGGCCGTCGTCGCAGACGATCACGTTGCAGCCCGGATGCGAGGCCAGCAGTGTCTGCGCGCACAGCACGCGGTCGGGGAAGACCCACACGGGCAGGTCGGTGGCACGCGCGATGAGCAGCGGTTCATCGCCAACGTCTTCCGCGCGGGAGTGTTCGCGCACGGGGCGCGGATGCTTGAGTTGCGCACCGTAGCCGCGCGAGACGATGCCCGGCCGCAGGCCGGCTTCAGCCAATGCAGATGCCAGCGCAATCACGGCGGGTGTCTTGCCAGCACCGCCCACGGTGACGTTGCCGATCACGACCACCGGCATCGGCAGCCGCACTGAGCGCATCCAGCCCAGGCGGAACAGCAGCCGGCGCAGCGCACTCACGCCCCCAAACAACCACGACAGCGGCCACATCAGCCACGCAAACCAGCCTCGTTGCTGCCATTGGCGGGTGACGAAACTGGCGAGGCGGTGCTGGGCGACGGGCATGCAGTCTGGGTGGTGGTTTAAAGGCCGTTTATCGGGCGTTGCCGGTTTGGGTGGCGAAGGTCAGGTGCGACAGGCCGGCCACGCGCGCGGCTTCCATGACATTGACCACGGCCTGGTGCGCGGCTTGCGCATCGGCGTTGACGATGACGATGGGTTCGGGCCCCCCCGCCTTGCCTGCCGCATTGTGCAGGGCATCGGCCAGGCTGGTCACGTCGCGCGTGTCGAGCACCTGCTTGTCGACAGAGTAGACGCCGTTGGCGGTGACGGACACGACGACCTGGCCTGGGCGCTCGGTGGCTTTTTCAGCCTCGGCAGTGGGCAGGTTGACCTTCAGTTCGGTATAGCGGGAATACGTGGTCGTGATCATCAGGAAGATGAGGATCACGAGCAGTACGTCGATCAGCGGGATCAGGTTGATCTCCGGCTCTTCGCGGGCACGGCGCGGGCGGAAGCGCATGGCTGTTTCCAGTAAGGCGTTGCCCGGATCAGCCGCGCCGCGGCGGCAGGATCGCGTCGAGGTACGTGGTGGACAGATGCTCCAGCTCGACCACGTAGTTGTCGACCACACCACGGAAGTAGCGCCAGAAGATCAGCGTCGGGATGGCCACGACCAGGCCCAGCGCGGTGTTGTACAGCGCGACGGAAATACCGTGCGCCAGCGCCTGCGGGTTCGTGCCGGCGGCGGTCTGGCTGCCGAAGATCTCGATCATGCCGACCACGGTGCCGAACAGGCCCATCAGCGGCGCCACCGAGGCGATCGTGCCGAGCGCATTCAGATAGCGCTCCAGGCGGTGGGCGACGTTCTGGCCGGCTTCTTCCACCACTTCCTTGGCGGCGTCGCGCGTGGTGTTGGGATGCAGCACCACGTGGCGCAGCGAGGCAGCCAGCAGGCGGCCCAGCGGCGAGCCCTGTTCCAGCGTGTTCACGACGTCCGGCGTGGCGCGGCGCTGATGCGCGACGGCCAGCGCCTCGTCATACACCTTGGGCGGAATGATCTTCTTGCGTTGCAGGGCGACGAAGCGTTCGATGATGAGCGCGAGTGCGAGCACCGAGGCGATCAACAGCGGCCAGATCGGCCAACCGGCGGCTTGAATGATGGAAAACACTGGACAACCCGTTTTGTCGTTGTGGAGGGAGTGTGATTCTGATTTGCTGCTCGTGTCGTCCGCGTCCCCGAACGCGATCCGTTGCGGCAAAAACAGGCAGCACTCTAGCGCGTCGGAACTGCCTCGGCAACACGATGGCGCAGTGTCGCGACATGCCTGGTCGATGGTTAATGCAGTCAACGCGCTGTCACGAAACATGCCGTGCCTGTTAATCCACAACCGCGCGGGACAGTCTTGTGGACGGGTTGTGGACATTGCCCGAACAAGCAAGCTAAGTACTTGATGCAAAAGGGGGTTCGGTGCTCCGCTTAAAAATTGGGCAATCGGGGTTGTGACGGTGGTTTTCGCTGAAAAGCCCATGAGGGCCTAATTTCTGGGGCGACAATCCACATCGGAGCGGGACAGTCTTGTGGATGGGTTGTGGACATCGTCCGAACAAGCAAGCTAAGTGATTGATCTATAAAGATGTTTTTGCGGTAGCTTAAAAAATAGGCAATCGGGGTTTGGGCAGCGGTTTCGACAGAAATGCCCGTCAGGATGCGATTCTCGCGAGGATAATCCACACCAGCACGGGATAGTTTTGTGGAGCGGTTGTGGACATTGCCCGGACAAGCAACTTAAGTGACTGATTCAAAAGAGTGTTCGGTGCATAGCTTAAAAAATAGGCAGCCCGGTTTTGCACGGTCTTTGAGGGGGGCAGCGGGTCGGATGGACGGTTTTCACTGCCGATTTATCCACTGCCCAGGCGTCACACCGCGGTTTTCCAGAGATGCTGTGGATAACTTTGTGAACATCCTTGGGGCGCTTGCGCTAAATGCTTGACGCAGAACGAAATTACTTGCGCTGCTGAAATTTTGACATGAGTGGATTTATCATAAAAATCAACAGGTTGCGTCAAAATGCAGAGGGCGCGTCACCTGACCTCTGCCAAGCTTGACAAGCACGGTATGCTGTGGACAGGTAGCCCACCCGGCGTGAATTGCCTCCCCTATTCAAGGTAGAAGTTGCCCCGAAGCCTCATCGTTTTGCGCTCCTCAAACCACTCATGACCCCGCCGCCGTCTTCCCGTCGCCCGTTCTGGATGGATGCGCCCGCATCCACACCCGAGATGTCGGCAGCACCCGCCGCCTCTGCGCCTGCACTAAATCGGGGTGCGCAGGATGTGCTCACCGTCAGCGACGTCAACCGGCGCATTGCCGGGCTGCTTGAGCGCAACTTCCCGCTGGGCTGGGTGCGCGGTGAGATTTCCAATTTCACGCGTGCGGCCAGCGGCCACTGGTATTTCTCGCTCAAGGATGCGGGCGCGCAGATCCGCTGCGTGATGTTCAAGGGCCGCAATCAGTACGCCGATTTCACCCCGCGCGAGGGCGAGGCCGTCGAAGTGCGTGCGCTGGTGACGCTGTACGAGGCGCGCGGCGAGTTGCAATTGAGCGTCGAGGCCATTCGCCGTGCCGGCCTGGGCAATCTGTACGAAGCATTCCTGCGGCTGAAGGCAGCGCTGGAGGCGCAAGGGCTGTTCGATGCTGACCGCAAGCGCCCGTTGCCACGGCATCCGCGCGCGATTGGCGTGGTGACGTCGCTGCAGGCTGCTGCGTTGCGCGATGTGCTGACCACGCTGCACCGCCGCGCGCCGCATGTGCCCGTGGTGGTCTATCCCGTGCCGGTGCAGGGTGCCGGTGCGTCGGAGCGCATCGCCGCGATGCTCGATACGGTCAATGCCCGGGCAGAGGTCGACGTCGTCATCCTGTGCCGGGGTGGTGGCAGCATTGAAGACTTGTGGGCCTTCAACGAAGAACCGGTCGCGCGTGCGGTGGCCGTATCGGCCATTCCCATCGTGGCCGGTGTCGGGCACGAGACAGACGTGACCATCGTCGATTTCGTGGCCGACGTGCGCGCACCGACGCCCACCGGCGCCGCCGAGCTGGCCAGCCCAGACCGCGCCCGCATGCTGCGCGATGTGGTGCGCGACTGGGATGCGCTCTCCGCGCAGTTCCGCCGCCAGCTCGATCGCCGCGCCCAGACGATCGATTGGCTCGCGCGCCGCCTGCGCAGCCCACAGGCGCAGATGCGCGAGCGCCGCACGCAACTCGCTCACCTCGAAGGCCGCCTGCGCTTTGCCCTGGCCGGCCGCGTGCAGCGCGCAGAACACGCGCAGCGTCTGCTGACGATGCGCCTGACCGCCGCCCGCCCGGATGCCACGCGAGAGCGCACCCGTCTGCAACAGACGGAAGCGACGCTGGCACGCGTCATGCAAGACACCCTGGCTCGCGCACAGGATCGCCTGGCGCGTCAGCACACCGGCCTGGAGTTGCTGGCACCGCAGCGTACGCTGGAGCGTGGCTATGCGGTGCTGCTTGACGCCAAAGGGCATGCAATTCGCGATCCGAACGCACTGCATGCCCGGGCACGCATCGAGGCCCGGCTGGCGCAAGGCGCGGTCGACATCGAAATCGCCCAGGTGCAGCCCAAGCTCGACATGTGACCGGCGCATGACCACATAACGGCAATAACCGCGATTCCGCACGCGTTTAGCGGGTATTCCGACTATTTGGCATGCGGTTTGCACCGGTTTTGCAAGTCTCCTACAATCGTCGCTCCCAACCCACGCAACAACCCACAGAAGGCAAGAACAATGGAACACACGCTCCCCCCGCTGCCGTACGCCCAAGACGCTCTGGCGCCGCACATCTCCAAGGAAACGCTGGAGTTCCACTACGGCAAGCATCACCAGACCTACGTCACGAACCTGAACAACCTGATCAAGGGCACCGAGTTCGAGAACCTGAGCCTGGAAGACATCGTCAAGAAGTCCTCGGGCGGTGTGTTCAACAACGCCGCGCAGGTGTGGAACCACACGTTCTACTGGAACGGCCTGAAGCCGAACGGCGGCGGCGCTCCGACCGGTGCCGTGGCTGACGCCATCAACGCCAAGTGGGGCAGCTTCGACAAGTTCAAGGAAGAGTTCACCAAGACGGCCATCGGCACGTTCGGTTCGGGCTGGGCCTGGCTGGTGAAGAAGGCCGATGGCTCGCTGGATCTGGTGTCCACCTCCAACGCCGCAACGCCGCTCACGACCGACGCCAAGGCGCTGCTGACCTGCGACGTGTGGGAACACGCTTACTACATCGACTACCGCAACGCTCGTCCGAAGTACGTCGAGGCGTTCTGGAATCTGGTCAACTGGGACTTCGTTGCCAAGAACTTCGCCTAAAGCGAATCGTTCGGTCGACCCAGGAAAAAACCTCCGCACTGCGGATAATGCCGTTCAGTTAAGACCTGAACGGCATTT